>NZ_JBXAEW010000009.1:0-175884 GCF_056782315.1 Arthrobacter paludis | reverse complement strand
CCTAGTACGAAAGTAGGTGGGTCATGCTGCGACGGTGGGGCTGAGGGTGACGTTGTAGCCGAGGGCCTTCAGGTGCCTGATCGCGTTGTTCTTGGCCCTGGCGGGATCCATCCTGGTGAGGGAGTCCGATCCGGGGTCTTGGTAGCACTCGCCTTGGGCGAGCATGTGCCAGGCGGCCTCGAGGATGGCGTGCTCGGTCGCGACGAGGGCCTTGGTCCGGCCGCGGCGGGCGGCGATCCGCTTGTAGCGGGCGCCGAGGTAGGTGTTTTTGGGGTGTCGGGCGATCGAGAGCGCGGCGGTGCCGAGGGCGCCCTTGAGGTAGCGGTTCCCGGGCCGGGTCTTGCTGGACTTGACCCGTCCGGCGGATTCGTTGTGGCCTGGGACGAGCCCGGCCCAGGAGCAGAGCCGGCCCGGGGTCTGGAAGCGGCTCATGTCGGCCCCGGTTTCCGCGACGACGGTGTCGGCGACGGTGGTGGAGACCCCGGGGATGGTGGCGAGGAAGTCCCTCGCGGCGCGAAAGGGGGACATCGCCTCCTCGATGCGGGCGGTGAGCTGGTCGATCCATTCCGTCATCGAATCGATCCGCTCCAGGTGCATCCGGCAGATGAACGCGTGGTGGTCCGTGAAGCGGCCGGTGAGGGCCTCGACGAGTTCGGGGAGCCGCCGGCGAAGGGTGCCCCGGGCCAGGTCCGCCAGGACCTGCGGGTCGCGTTCGCCGGCGACGAGCGCCTCGAGCATCGCGCGGGCCGAGACCCCGGTCAGCTCCGAGGCGGTCGAGGAGAGCTTGATTCCGGTGGACTCGAGGAACTTCTCCAGCCTGTGGATCTCCCGGGTGCGGTCCTGGGTCGCCAGCGTCCGTGCCCGGGTCAGGTCCCGCAGCTGCCGGACCGGCTCGGGCGGGACGAAGCAGGCGCGCAGCAGCCCGTGCGCGCCGAGCTGGGCCAGCCATGCGGCGTCGGAGACATCCGTTTTGCGGCCCGGGATGTTCCGGGCGGCCTTGGCGTTGACCAGCATCACCGGCAGCACGTCCTCGAAGAGGTAGTAGAAGGGCTTCCAGTAGTCGCTGGTCGCCTCCATCACCACCGTCGTGACCCGCTCGGCCAGCAGCATCTCGCGCAGGGCCAGGATCTCGTTCGTGGTCGCTCCCCAGGTGGTGACTGTGGTGGTGAAGGTCCCGGGCCGTTTGCCCGGGGCGCGGATGGCGACCTTCGCGTCGCGCTTGGAGATGTCGATCCCCGCGGACCTCTCGTGGATCAAATCCATGATGGCGAACCTCCCCTGACAGCAGTGGTCTTCGGTTGTGCGCCTGCCGTGGAGAGGGCTGTTGGGATTCAGGAATCTAGTACTCGTGCTCGAGGCAACAATCCACGGTGCCCGTGGGGGCCCTCCGCGCCACGCTAGCCCACGGGCCAAACCGATGCACCAAGGACGGACCGGCGTCACCGCGGCAGACACCACCATCATCGGTCCCAAACCGGCCCCGGCGATACGCCACGGGCGAGCCGAACCGGAACTTTCGACCGCCACGGCGCGCAGCGGCGCTGGCTCGCTAGCCCGGGCCGCGGGCAACGCCCCTCCGGGGACGGCCGTCCCGCCCGCGACGGCGGCTCCGTCGCACCTGTGCCCCAACCGGCCCCGCTACGGCCAGGCCAGGCCGCGGGTGGCGTCGAGCCGGGCGCGCTGCCCCGGCACGTCGAAGTCCGCGGACGGCCAGCGCGGGTCGAGGTCCCGGACCGCCTCGATCAGCAGCGCCTGCACGGCGACGCGGGCGTACCACTTCTTGTTGGCGGGGACCACGAACCAGGGCGCCCCGTCGGTGTCGGTCCGCTCGATCGCGATCCGGTAGGCGTCCATGTAGTCCGCCCAGCGGCGGCGCGCGTCGACGTCGCCGGGGTTGAACTTCCAGTGCTTGTCCGGCCGGTCCAGCCGCTCGGACAGGCGCTCGAACTGCTCCTGGGGCGAGATGTGGAGCATGACCTTGAGGATCCGTGTCCCGGAGTCGGCGACCTGCCGCTCGAAGTCGCGGATCTGCCCGTAGCGGGACTCGACGACGTCCACGGGGCTCAGCTCCTCGACGCGGTGGATCAGGACGTCCTCGTAGTGCGAGCGGTCGAACACCCCAATGATCCCGGGCCCCGGCAACTGCCGCATGATCCGCCACAGGAAGCCGTGCCGCTGCTCCTCGGGCGTGGGCGCCTTGAACGCGTGCAGGTGGATGCCCTGCGGGTCCATGGCCCCCACGACGTGGCGCAGGATCCCGCCCTTGCCGGCCGTGTCCATGGCCTGCAGGATCAGGAGGACGGAGGGCGCGTCCTCGCGCACGCGGGAGGACGCGTAGAGCCGCTCCTGCAGTTCGTCGAGGGCGTCGTCCTGCTCCTTGAGGGCCCGCTTGCCGGCGGCCTTGTCGCCGGTGAACCCGGGTGTCGAGTCCGGGTCGACGGCGGCCAGGTCGAAGCCCTCCCCCGCCCGCAGCAGCCGCGTGGGCGACGCCGTGAAGCCGGGGGCCAGGAGGCCGCCCAGGGGGCCGTCCGCGGTGGTCTCGGTCTCGGTCATGGGGCCACTCTGCCACCGCCCCGCCGCCGTGTCAGTCCTGGCCGGACCGGCCGATCGGGCTGCCGGGGCGCCGCCGTCGCCCCCCGGGACTCAGTCGCGGCGGATGCCCTCGAGGTACTCGGCGATGCGCCCCACGGCGTCCTCGATGTCCTTGACGGAGGGCAGCGTGACGAGCCGGAAGTGGTCCGGGCGGACCCAGTTGAAGCCGGTGCCCTGGGTGACCAGGAGCTTCTGCTGCTTGAGCAGCTCGAGCGCGAACTCCTCGTCGTCCTTGATGGGGTACACCTCGGGGTCCAGCCGCGGGAAGAGGTACATCGCGCCCTTGGCCTGCTGGACGGACACCCCGGGGATGTCGTTGAGCAGCCGGTACGCGGTGTCGCGCTGCTCGCGCAGCCGCCCTCCGGGGAGGATCAGGTCGTTGATGGACTGGTAGCCGCCGAGCGCGGTCTGGATCGCGTTCTGGCCGGGCACGTTCGCGCACAGGCGCATGTTCGTGAGCAGGTTGATGCCCTCGATGTAGTCGGCGGCCAGGTGCTTGGGCCCGGAGATCGCCATCCACCCGGCGCGGAACCCGCAGACCCGGTACGCCTTCGACAGCCCGGAGAACGTCAGCACCAGCACGTCGTCGGCGAGCGCCGCCGTGTTGTAGTGGACCGCGTCGTCGTAGAGGATCTTCTCGTAGATCTCGTCGGAGAAGACGATCAGCCCGTGCCTGCGAGCCAGGTCGAGGATGCCCTCGATGACGTGCTTCGGGTAGACGGCGCCCGTCGGGTTGTTCGGGTTGATCAGGACGATGCCCTTGGTGCGCGGGGTGATCTTCGCGGCCATGTCCTCCAAGTCCGGCAGCCACCCCTCCTCCTCGACGCTGAGGTAGTGCACGGGCGTGCCTCCGGCGAGGGAGACCGACGCCGTCCACAGCGGGTAGTCGGGCGCCGGGATGAGGACCTCGTCGCCGTTGTTCAGCAGCGCGTTGAGCGAGAGCGTGATCAGCTCGGACACGCCGTTGCCCAGGTAGATGTCGTCGATGCCGATCGTCTGGATGCCGCGCGTCTGGTAGTACTGCGAGACGGCGGTCCGGGCGGAGAGGATGCCCCGGGAGTCGGAGTAGCCCTGCGCGTTCGGCAGGTTGCGGATCATGTCGACCAGGATCGCGTCCGGGGCCTCGAACCCGAACGGCGCGGGGTTGCCGATGTTCAGCTTGAGGATCCTGTGGCCCTCCGCCTCCATGCGCTTCGCGTGGTCCAGGAGCGGCCCGCGGATGTCGTAGAGGACGTTCTGGAGCTTGGTCGACTGTTTGAACACGGGCATTCCCTTAGCTTCTCACAGGGCCTGTGCGCGGCCCGGGAATTGTGATCCAGCGCATAGGGCGGGGCGGACGCCGCGCGTCCGCCCCGCCGGCGCTACTCCCCGGCGAACCCGTTCTCGGCCAGCCACTCCTCGGCGGCGGCGGCCGGCTCGAGCTTCGAGTCGCCGGAGACGGCCTGGTTCAGTTCGATCAGGTGCTCGGTGGTCAGCTTCGAGGAGACCTCGTTGAGCACGCCGGCCGCCTCGTCGCCGACGACCTCCGTGTTGACCAGCGGCAGGACCTGCTGCGGCAGGAAGTTGTTCTTCGGGTCCTCGAGCACGACGAGCCCGTTCGCGGCGATCGCCGGGTCCGTGGTGAAGATGTCCGCGACCTGGACCTCGTCGCTGATGAGGGCCTGGACGATGACGGGGCCGCTGGCGACCGGCTCGAAGGACTTCGGGACGCAGTCGTAGTTCTCCTTCAGCCCCGGCAGCCCGTACGCGCGCTCCCGGAACTCGGGCGGCGCCGCCAGAACCAGCTCGTCGCAGACGGGGGCCAGGTCCTCGATGCTCTTCAGTCCGTGCTCCTCGGCGGTCGCCGCGGTGACGACGAGCGCGTCCTTGTCCTCCGCCTCGGACGCCTCCAGCACGCCGAGCCCCTCGGGGAGCGCCCCGGAGAGGGCGTCGAGGACCTGGGGCGCCGTCGTGGCGTCCGCGTTCTCGTCGAAGTAGAGCAGCAGGTTGCCGGAGTAGTCGGGCACGATGTCCGCGGACCCGTCCTGGACGGCCTTCACGTATGCCTCTCGGGCGCCGATGCCGGGCGTCGTCGACGCCTCGATCCCGGCCTCGTTGAGCGCGCCCGCGTAGATCTCGGCGATGATCTGGCTTTCCGGGAAGTCCGCGGAGCCGACGACGAGCGGCCGGTCCGGCCCCCCGCTGCCGGATTCGCTGGCCGAGCCGCTCGCGAGCGGGTCCCCTCCCCCGCCGGAGCAGGCGGCGAGCGCGAGGGTGGCGGCCGCGCCGAGGGCGGCGAGCGCGGTGCGGCGGGTGGTGCGGGCGGGGGGACGGTTCATCGTTGACCTCCTGTGGTGGTGGCGAGTCCGGGTGAAACCAAGAGCCGTTGGACGATGGCCAGCGCCCCGTCGACGGCCATGGCCAGGCCGGCGATCAGCAGGGCGCCGCCGAGGACCTGGCCGTAGTCGCGGAGGGCGAGCCCGTCCATGAGGTAGCGGCCGAAGCCGCCGAGGTTGATGACGGAGACGACGGCGGCGGTCGCGATGACCTGCAGCACGGCGAGCCGGAAGGCGCCCATGAGCACGGGCAGGGCGTGCGGGACCTCGACGCGGGAGAGGACCTGCCACTCGGTCATGCCCATGGCCCGCGCGCCGTCGACGACGCTGTGCGGCACGGCGTCGATCCCGGCCGCGGTCCCGGCCAGCAGGGGCGGCACGGCCAGCAGCACGAGGGCCCAGACCGGCGGCATGACCCCCAGCGTCCCGGACAGCAGGATGAATAGGGTCGCGAGCCCGAGCGTGGGCAGGGCGCGCAGCATGCCGGCGAGCGCGACGGCGGCGACCCGGCCCCGCCCCGTGTGCCCGATGTACAGGCCCGCGGGCACGGCCAGGGCCACGGCGATGCCGACGGCCAGGCCCGTGAACCCGAGGTGCTCGGCGAGGCGCACCCAGATCCCCCCGGGGCCGGACAGCGTGCCGGGTTCGGCCAGCCAGGCGCCGAGGTCGGCCAGCGGCCCGGCGGGGAGGACGACGGCGGCGCTCACGGCCGGGGCCCCTTCGCGCCGGCGTCGGCGGCCCCGTGGGCCGCGGGCGCTGCCGGCGCGGCGGACACGGCGGCGCGGTCCCGCCCGGCGGCCCGCGCCCACGGCGTGAGCACGCGCTGGAGCACGACGAGCACCAGGTCCATGGCGACGGCCAGGATCAGGGTCGCGACGATGCCGACGCCGATCTCGAACGGGAAGTCCCGGCGCAGCCCGTCCATGAACAGGGTGCCCAGGGACTCGACGCCGATCAGGGCGCCGACGCTGACGAGGGAGATGTTGGAGACGGACACGACGCGCAGCGCCGGGAACAGCACGGGCAGGGACAGGGGCAGGTCCACGGCCGCGAACCGGCGCACCGGGCGGTAGCCCAGCGCGTCGGCGGCCCGCAGCACGGCGGGGTCGACGGATTCGAGCGCGTCGGCGGCGCTGCGCACGAGCAGGGCGACGGCGTAGATGGTCAGTGCGACCACGACGTTGGCCGGGTCGAGGATCTGCGTGCCGAGCACCGCCGGCAGGGCCACGAACAGGGCCAGCGACGGGATCGTGTACAGCAGGCCGGAGGCCTGGACGACCGCCCCGCGCGCCAGGGCGCGCCCGCGGCCGGGGCCGGGCCGGATGAGCCGGGCCACCGGCACGGAGACGAGCGCGGCCAGGACCAGCGGCAGGACCGCCTGCCACAGGTGCTCCCCGGCCAGCTCCACCACCCGGTCCAGGTTCCGGCCGAGCCACTCCACGCCTAGGCCTCCGCCCCGGCGGCGGCGGGCGCGGGGCCGTCCCCGCGCGGCAGGGCCTCCAGCACCGCGGCGGTGTCGATGGCGCCGAGCTCCCCGCCGGCCTCGTCCACGGCGACCGCCACCCCGGCCGGGGAGGCCAGCACGGCATCCAGCGCGCCGCGCAGGGACCCGGCCGCCCGGAAGCGGGGTGCCCCGGCGAGGGCGCCGCCGTCGTAATCCCCCAGCGGCCGCAGCGGCAGCTGCCGCGCGTCCACGAAGGACAGGGCGCGGAAGCCGCGGTCCCGGCCGACGAAGCGGGCGACGAACTCGTCGGCGGGGCGAGTGAGCAGTTCTTCGGGCGTGGCGAACTGGTGCAGCCGCCCGCCGGTGCCGAACACGGCGATCCGGTCCCCGAGCGTGGTGGCCTCGTCGATGTCGTGGGTGACGAACACGATCGTCTTGGACAGCTCGGCCTGCAGGCGCAGCAGCTCGGCCTGCAGGTCGGCCCGGACGACGGGGTCCACGGCGCTGAAGGGCTCGTCCATGAGCAGGATCGGCGGGTCGGCGGCCAGCGCGCGGGCGACCCCGACCCGCTGCTGCTGCCCGCCGGAGAGCTGCGACGGGTAGCGGGTGGCGAGCGCGGGGTCGAGCCCGACTCGCTCGAGCAGCCCGGCGGCCTCGGAGCGGGCGCGCCGGCGGGGCACGCCGTTCAGGCGCGGGACGGTGGCGATGTTGTCGGCGACGGTGCGGTGCGGCATGAGGCCGCCGGCCTGCATCACGTAGCCCATGGAGCGGCGCAGCACGTGCGGGGCGGTGGCGGCGACGTCGCGGCCGTCGACGGCGACCGTCCCGGCGGTGGGCTCGACCATCCGGTTGACCATCCGCAGGCTGGTGGTCTTGCCGCAGCCGGAGGGGCCGACGAAGACGGTGGTCTTCCCGGGCGGCACGGCCAGCGTCAGGTCCGCGACGGCGACGGTCCCGCCGTCGTACTCCTTGCTCACGGAGCGGAACTCGATCACGCGGCGCCCCCTCCCCCGCGGCCGGGCAGGCGCAGGGTGTGCTGGTGCTCGCGGTGCAGGCCGATGCCGGTGTCGACGCGCGTGGTGCGCTCGAGGCGGGGCACCTCGTCCAGGTCGAACCAGGCGGCCTCGGTGGTGGTGCCGTCCAGCTCGTGGGCCAGGGACCCGCCGACGATCTCCGCCGCGTAGTACACGCCAACGGTCTGCAGCGGCAGGCGCTGGCCGTGCAGGCGGCTGGTCGCGGGGACGTGCCCGTTGTCGACCCCGAGCAGCCCGGTCAGGCGGACGTCGAAGCCGGTCTCCTCCGCGACCTCTCGCACCGCCCCGTCCTCGATCGACTCGCCGAGCTCGATGCCGCCGCCCGGCAGCGTCCAGCGGGGCTTGAAGTCCGGCCGGCGCATGTCCCAGAGCGCGAGCAGGATCCGGCCCTCGCGGACGACGACGCAGTAGGCACCGAGGCGCGTGTCGAACCCCCGGCCGCCGTGATCGCTGCTCATTGCCCCAGACTATAGGGCGGCCGGAGCAAAAATCACCGGCCCGCCGCCCTGTGGTGGAATGTCCCCATGCCCGCCGCGCAGCCCCAGCCCCAGGTCCCGCTCGACGACGTCGACCGGAGGATCCTCGCCGAGCTGCTGGCCGACGCGCGCGTCAGCAACGCCGAGCTGGCCAAGCGCGCGGGCGTCGCCCCGTCGACCGCCCTGCTGCGGACCCGCTCGCTCGTGGAGCGCGGCATCATCGAGGGCTACCACGCCACGGTGTCCCTGCCCGCGGTGGGGCGCAGCGTGCAGGCGCTCATCGCCGTGAAGCTGCGCGTCCACGACCGGGACCGGATCGACTCCTTCACCTCGCGGATCCCGGGCCTGCCGGAGGTCCTGTCGATGTTCCACGTCTCGGGCGCCACGGACTACCTGCTGCACGTGGCCGTGCCGTCCACGGAGGCCCTGCGGGACTGGGTCCTGGACCACCTGGCCACGGACGAGGCGGTCGGGCACACCGAGACGACGCTCGTGTTCGAGCAGCTCAAGGGGCAGTCGGGGCCGCTGCTGCCGTAGCGGCCCGCGCGCCGTCCCGGTCCGGGGCCAAACCGTCGGGGCCAGCCACTAGGCTGGGTCGCATTCCAGGCCGCCCGCGACCCCGAGGAGGTGCCCGACCTGTCCGCCCTCGCCGAAAGGCTCCGCGGCATCCTCGCCGCCGCCCCGCCCAGCCCCTTCGCGGCCCCCTCCACGCCCCGCGGTTGGCTGGAGCTGGCCTACGAGCGCGCCTACGCGGAGGACCACGCTGGCGCCGCCCGGGCGGCCCGGGCCGGGCTCGACCTGGTGGCCGGGGACCCGGCCCTGGAGCCCGAAACGGCCCTGGCCCTGTGGGGCGTGGCCGCCTCGGTGCGCCAGCTCGACGGCGACGAGGCGGCGGCGCGGGAGTGCGCCGCGCGCCGCGTGGACCTGCTGCGGGCGATGGGGCGGACCGAGCAGGCCGACCTGGAGGAGCAGCTGGGCCCGCTGTTGTACCGCGAGCCGCGCCCGGAGGAGGCCGCGGTCCTGGAGGCCGCCGTCGCGACGCACGCCGCCGCCGGGACCGACGCCGGCGTCTTGGCCGACGCCCGCCTGCCGCTGGCCGTGGCCCGGTTCGAGGCCGGGGACGAGTCCGCGCTGGAGGACCTCCTCGCGTGCGCGGACGCCTACGCGGCCGCCGGCCGGACCGAGAGCGAGGCCGGAGCCCTGCTCTACGCGGCGCACGCCTACACGAAGGCCGGGAACTACCGCGGCAGCCTCGACGCGGCCGAGCGGCTGCTGGAGCTGGACGTCAACCGGGCGATGCGGGCGTCCGTGTGGATGGTGAAGGCGACCGCGCACACCGCAGTGGACGAGCCGATCAAGGCCGAGGGCTGCGCCGTGCGCTCCCTCGAGCTGTACGCGGCGGCCGGCGTGCGCCGCGGGGCCGTCAGCGCGGCGGCGCTGGTGGCGAACCTGGCCTCCGCCGGCCTGGACCAGGAGGCGGCGGTCCTCGCCTGGCGGATCGCGGTCGACCAGGCCGAGCGCGGCGAGTTCGACGAGACCTGGGCCGTGCGCCTCGCGCTGGGCAACCAGCTGCTCGAGGCCGGCGAGCACCTCTTGGCCGAGGAGGTCCTGGAGCGGCTGGCCGCCCACCTCGAGGGGGCCGGGCGCCCTGCGGACCGCGCCCGCACCCTCGTGACGCTCGGACACTGCTACCGGCACCAGGACCGCCCGGAGCAGGCGCGCCGCGTGTGGGACGAGGCGACGGCGGTGTTCGTCGCCGAGGACCTGCCCGGCGAGGCCGCCCGGACGCTCCTGGCCGCCGGGACGCTCGAGGCACAGCGGGCTGCCCGTGCGGACGCCGGGGCCGCGGACGAGGCGTCCGGCGGCGCGGGGCCCGACGATGTGGCACCCGACGGCGTGGCGCCCGACGGCGCCGGGGGGCCTGAGGCCGCGCCCGGCGCCGGGGACACGGCCGGGGACGGGCCCGAAGGCGGTCCCCTGGCCGAGGGAGCGCGGGGCCCCGAGGGCGGGCCGGGCCCGGCGCCCGGCCCCTCGCACACCGAGTACTTCGAGCGGGCCGTCGCCCTGGCCCGGGCGGCCGCCGAGTCGGACCCCGGGGCGCTCCCGCAGGCCCTGCACGCGCTCGGCCACGCCCTCTGCGAGGACGGGGACGCCGACGGGCTCGGCGTCCTCGACGAGGCGATCCGCCTCGCCGACGACCACGGCGCCGACTGGCACGCCGCGGACTTCCGGGACACGCGGGCCCGCGGCCTGTGGTCGCTGGGGCACGGCCCCGAGGCGGTGGCGGCCGCCCTGGAGGCCGCGGACCTCTTCCGCGAGGCCGACGACCCGGACGCGGGCGGCAACGCGGAGCTCTTCGCTGCGCACGTGCTCGCCGAGCTGCGCCGGGACGACGAGGCCGCGCGCCTGTTCCGGCTCATCGCGACCGAGCACAGCGACAGCATCGCCCACTTCTACGCCGCCCAGCGGGGACTGTCCGGCGTCCTCACCCGGATGGGCCTGCCCGCCCAGGCAAAGGAGGCGTCCGACACCGCCGAACGGGCCCTCCGCGAGGCCGGGGCCCCGCCCGCGGACCCCACGCTCCCGCCGGGGCCGTGGGACGCCGCCGGGGACGAATGACGCCCGGGGCGGCGGTCCGGAGGAACGCTCCGGGACCACCGGTCCGCCGCCGCACCGGCGCCGCTGCTCTCATGTTTGTCTCATGTCGCCGCCGGATAATGGTCGCATGTTGCCCCGTTCCGCGCGGTCGGTCCTGATGGCCGCCGTCGTCACCGCCCTGGCGGCCATCGGCGTGCTGCTGGCGTTCACGCTGGCCGCCCCGGCGCCGGCCGAGCTCGGCCCCGCCGTCGTCCAGACGGAGCCGCCCACCGACAGCGGCGGCAACGCGCCGATCGGGCCCGCCCAGCCGCCCACGGCGTCGTCTTCCGCCCCGTCGTCCGCGACGTCGACCACGGCGGCCCCGTCGCCCACGCGCACGCAGCGGCCGACCCGCACCGCGGCGCCGGCCCCGGCGCCCACCACCCGGGCGCCGGAGCCGCCGCAGACGGTCCGTCCCGCGCCCCCGGTGCCCCCGTCGTTCGACGATGACGACGACGAGGACGACGACCACGGACGCAACCGGGGCCGCGGCGGCGACGACGACAGCGGCGAGGACGACGATTGAGCCGCCCCGCCGCCCGGCGTCCGTGGCGCCTGCCCCGCCCCTGGCGCGACCGGCACCTGTCCGTCGGCGCCAGGATCCTCATGGCCATGGTGCTGCTCGCCCTGTTGACGCTGCTCGTGGCCGGCACGACGTCCTACGCCGTGCAGCGCGAGCAGGTCGCCAGCCGCGTCGACGCCACCCTGACCCGTTCCGCGCAGGAGTTCCGCAGGCTCGCCGAGGTCGGCGGCGACCCGGAGACGGGCGAGCCCTTCACGACCGCCGCGCGCCTCATCTACATCTCCATGCAGCGGACCCAGCCCGCACCCAACGAGGGGCTGTTGGCCCTGACGTCGGAGGGCGTGCGGTGGCATGCGACGACGTCCGTGCCGCTGCGCCTCGAGAAGGACAAGCAACTGGTCGCGGACCTGCTCGCCGCCGGCCCCCCGGACGCGATCGTCCTGCACAACCACACGACGGCGACCACGACCTACCGCATGGTGCTGATCCCGGTGCGGCTGGCCGACGACACGGAGCCGATGCTCTACGTGCTCGCGTACGACATGGACGCGGAGCTGAGCGAGCTGAACTCCACCTACGTGGTCTTCTTTGCGGCCGGCCTCGGCTCGCTGCTGCTCTCGGCGCTGCTCGGCTGGGTGCTGGTCGCGCGCCTGCTCCGTCCGCTGCGGCAGATGCGCCGCACGGCCGAGAGCATCACCGAGCACGACCTCGACGAGCGCCTCAGCGTCGAGGGGACGGACGACCTGTCCGACCTGTCGCGCACCTTCAACAACATGCTCGACCGGCTCCAGCTGGCGCTCGGCTCCCAGCGGCAGCTGCTGGACGACGTCGGGCACGAGCTGCGCACGCCCATCACGATCGTGCAGGGCCACCTCGAGCTGCAGGACAGCCACGACCCGGAGGACGTCCAGCAGACCCGGACCATCGCGCTGGACGAGCTGGACCGGATGGGCCTGCTCGTCGAGGACCTCGTCACGCTCGCGAAGTCGGACCGCGCGGACTTCGTGGTCCGCCGGCCGGTCGACCTGGGCCTCCTGCTGGAGGACACCCTGGGCAAGGCCTCCGCGCTCGGGGACCGGACCTGGGTCGTCGACGAGTGCCCCCACGGCACCGCGGACCTGGACCCGCGGCGCATCGCGCAGGCGCTGCTGCAGCTGTGCCAGAATGCCGTCAAGTTCTCCCCGCCGGGATCCACGGTCGCACTCGGGTGCTCGGCGGACACGGAGCGCGTCCGGATCTGGGTGCGCGACCAGGGCGTCGGCGTGGCCCCGGACGACCAGGCGACGATCTTCGACCGGTTCGACCGCGGCCGGAACGGCCGGCGCGCGGAGGGTTCCGGGCTCGGGCTGGCGATCGTGCGTGCGATCGCCACCGCCCACGGGGGCACCGCTGGCGTCGACTCCACGCTGGGCGTCGGATCGGTGTTCTACCTAGACCTGCCGCGGCACGCCGGTCCGCGGCCCAACCCGGGGGGTGCAGATGAGCCAGATTCTGATCATTGAGGACGAGGAGCGGATCAGCTCGTTCGTGGCGAAGGGGCTCCGCTCCGCGGGGTTCGAGCCGGCGACCGCCGCCACGGGCGCCGAGGGCCTCTTCCTGGCCCAGACCGGGGACTTCGAGCTGGTCATCCTGGACCTGGGGCTGCCCGACGTCGACGGGTTCGAGTTGCTGCGCAGGATCCGGGACGGCCACAACCACGTGCCCGTCATCATCCTCACCGCCCGCTCCAGCATCGACGACACGGTTGCCGGGCTCGAGGGCGGGGCGGACGACTACATGTCCAAGCCGTTCCGGTTCGAGGAACTGCTCGCCCGCGTGCGCCTGCGGCTGCGCCCGGACGCGAACGGGTCGGACCTGGACCGGCTCGAGCACAACGGGTTGGCCCTGGACCTGCGCGCCCGCCGGGTCACCGTGGACGGCCACGGCGTGGACCTCTCCGCGCGCGAGTTCGCCCTGGCGGAGGCCTTCCTCCGCAACCCCGGCCAGGTCCTGACCCGCGAGCAGCTGCTCTCCCGGGTGTGGGGCTACGACTTCGACCCGGCCTCCAACGTGGTGGACGTGTACGTCCGCTACCTGCGCAACAAGCTCGGCGCCGGGCGCTTCGAGACGGTGCGCGGCATGGGCTACCGGCTCGCCACCTAGGAGTTCCGCCGCCCGGGGAGGATGCGCCGCGGGCCCGGCGCACCCCGGCCCTCGGTCCAGACTGTGCCCCCGGTCGCCGGCGCGCCAAAAAACCCGGGCTCCGTTGGGGGGACGGAGCACCGGGTCCTTTGGGGATGGCCGGGGGGCGCGGTCGGAAGTGGGGGGCTTCCGGCCGCCTGGACCTCGGCCGTGGGTGGGGCTGCGGCCAGGCCTAGTCGCCCGACGGCGCGCTGGGCGCCGACTGGGGGCTGGGCGGTGTTGCGGGCGTGGCCGCGGAGACCGGCGAGAGGGGGCTCACCGGAGTACCGGGGGTTGGCGGCGTCGCGGGCGTCGCGGGCGTCGGCATCGTGGCGGGGGTCGGGGGCGTCGGGGCCGTGGCCGCGGAGCCGCTCGTGTTCGCCGAGCCACTCGTGTTCGCCGAGCCACTCGTGTTCGCGGAGCCACTCGTGTTGGTCGAGCCGCTGGTGTTCGCCGAACCACTCGTGTTCGCCGAGCCGCTCGTGTTCGTGGTCAGGGCCGACATGCCCCGCTGGGTGAACGCGGCCCGCTGCAGCTCCGACGGGCCGGGGTTGGACATCTGGACCCCGTCCTCCAGCCGCAGGTGGTCAGCGCCGTGGCGGCCGTGGTCGTCGGCGTGCATGTCGTCGCCGCCGTGGCCGTGGCCGCGACCATGCCCGGACTCCTCGCCGTGGCCGCGGCCATGCCCGTTCCCGTGTCCGGAGTCGTCGCCGCCTGCGGCCATGGGGCCCTGTTCGACGCCGGCGAGCACCCGGACGTCATCGTCCTGGCCGGCCGGGAAGACGGTCGCCACCGCGGTCCCGGCCCCGACGGCGAAGACGCCGACGGCCCCCGTGATGGTCCAAAAAGCCCGTTGGTTGCTCATGACGGCTCCTCCTGTGGGGCCCCGGGGGTCCGGGTGGGTTGGTCTGGTTCCACCAGTGTGGTGCGGCTGCATGAGACCAGCAGGAGAACAGCGTGAGAGTCCTCTCATCCGCGTGCCGGAGGGTTGCGGGGCCGGCGGGCAGACGACTCCCGGGGCCGCCGGGCGGCGCCGCGGCGGCCCCGGGGCGCCTGCGCGGGCGGCGCTAGCGCGGCGGCGGTGGGGCGCTGGCGGTTGCGCGCTCAGCCGAGGCGTTCGAGCAGGTGCTCGGCGGCAGTGAGGCGCCCCTCCGCACCGCGCCGCCACGGGCCCTCCCCGCCCGGCGGGCGCGCCCCGGCCACGAGGGAGACGGCGACGCCGGCGGCCCTAGCCCAGAGCGCCCGGCGGTCGACCCCCGCCTCGAACGAACCGCCGAAGTGGTCCAGGGCCTGGGGCACGCGCGTGTACCGGATGTCGACGGCCGGCAGGACGGCCACATGGCCCAGGAAGCACGCCAGGTCGTCGACCCTGTAGCCCGGGCCAACGGAGTCCACGTCCAGCAGGCCGGCGACCCGGGTCCCGTCCATGAGCAGGTTCGCCTCGTAGAAGTCCCCGTGGCTCGGCACGCGCGGGCCGCGGTCGGAGGCCTGGAGGACGCGCTGGATCGACCGCCGCAGCCGGTCGACGCGCCCCGCGTGTTCGGGCACCGTGGCCGCCGCGGCGGAGGCGTACCGGCCGAGCCGGTCGTTCCAGGCGGGGCGCTCCGGCAGCTCCAGTGCCTCCGCCGGGATGCGGTCGAGCAGTCCCGTCAGGTCGGCGGGGTCCACGCCGACGCCGCCGTCGCGCTGGATCAGCCGCGCCAGGCCCTCCCCGGCGACCTCGTCGAGCGCCAGCACGTCCTCGACCGGCTCGCCGAGCGGCCGCGGCACCGGTAGCCCGGCGTCCGCGAGCATGCGGTGGCGCCGGTGCAGCCCCGCGGCCAGGCCGGAGCGCATGACCTTGAGGTAGACGCGGCGCGTGGTCACCAGTGGTGCCGGGGTGGAGAAGTCGGCCGTCAGCACGGCGCGGCGCAGCGGGCGGTAGGCGACCATCTCCAGGTGGCTGATCGCCTCTCCCCGCCCCCACTCGCGCTCGACCCGCTCGGGGTTGGCGGCCAGCGGCAGGCCAGGAAGCTTGGGGTCGTGCGGGTGCTGCCACACCGTGACGGCCAGCGGGCCCCGCCCGGACTCCCCGGGGACCTCGATACGCACCGTGTCCGGGCCCTCGGGCAGGCGCTCGGTGGTCACGCCGAGAAAGGCCCCGCCGTCGGCCGCCGAGAGCTCGTAGAGCGCACTCACTCCGGCCCCGGGACGGTGCTGGTGCTGGACCTGGCGGGGGGCCGCAGCGAGGTCGCGCCCGGGCGGCAGGCCCGCGGCGGCGGCCAGCAGCTCGTCCGCGTGCTTGGCCAGGAAGGCCAGCTGCTCCGCCTCGGGCCAGTCGGGCCGCGCCCCCATGGACGCTAGGCCCGGCGACGCTGGAGGACCGCGTCCAGGTTGATGCCGCCGGGCACGGGCCGCGTGCTGTCGGCGGTGGGACGGGACCCGGGGCGTGCCGCGCCGGCCGCGGCGGTGTCCCGCTCGCCCGGACGCCCGGCTCCGCCCCCGGCCGTCGCGGGGGCCACCTCGGCGGTGCGCTCGGCGGCCTCCGCCGCGGCCGCGGCCTCGGCCTTGCGGATGCTGGTGACGGTCTGCGGTTTCTTGGGCTCCGGTGCGGCCAGCGGCTCCGGCTCGGGCCGTTCGGCCTTGGGCGCGTCCGCGTACGTGGGCCGGGGAACGTCGACGGGCCGCCACTCGGCCGGCCGGCGCGGGGCGGGCGGGCCGGCCGGCGCCGGCTCCTGCGTCCGGGCCGGTGCCTGGGCGGCCGCGTAGTGGCGTCCGGGCTGGGCGTCGAAGACCTCGGTCGCCCGCTGCCGGGGCCGGGGCGGCGCGGCCGGGGCCATGGCCTCCGCGAACGCGGCCTCCATCCGGGCCAGGCGCTTGCGGCGGCGGGCGCGGACGGCCAGGTACCGCAGGCCCACGAAGCTGGCGACCAGGACCGCCACACCCGTGAGGGGCACCGACGCGGGGACGGCCCCGAACGGGGCCAGGACCCCGCCCACGACGAGGGCCAGGGCGCCCGCCAGCCCGGCCGCGGCGACGGCGAGGCGGCCGTAGTTCAGCCGCAGGGGTGCCGGACGCGGCGCCGGCGCGTTCGTCGGACGAGTGGCCATCGTGTTCCTCCGTGGGCGGTTCTGGTCTGCGCGCCGGGGCCGGAAGGTCTCCGTCACCCATCGCAACAGGGTCGGGACAACGAAAACGATCAGCAGGGCCACCATGATGACGAAGAGGGCCGAACTCTCGATTTGGACGTCCACGGAATCGACGCTAGTGCGCCGCGGGGCACGCGCCGCGCATTGCTCCCGGTGTGTCCCGTAAATCCATGACCGTGTCCGTGGAATCCCTCCCTGAGGTGGGATTTCATGGGCGCTCGGCCCACCGGGCGAGCAGCCCCCCGGGCACCTCGTCGGACGTGAGCGCAAACGTCCGGTGGTCGGCCCAGACGCCGTTGATGTGCAGGTACCGGCGGCGGAGCCCCTCGTCCCGGAAACCGAGCTTTTCGACCACGCGGAGGCTGGCCGCGTTCTCCGGCCGGACGTTGATCTCCATCCGGTGCAGCCCGAGTTCGCGGAAGCAGTGGTCGGTGGCGAGCGCGACCGCCGCCGGCGCCAGGCCCCGCCCGGCGCGCCGCCGGTCGACCCAATAGCCGAGCGAGGCCGTCAGGGCCGACCCCCAGAGGATGCCGGAGACGGTGAGCTGGCCCGCCATGACGGGCCGCCGGGCCCGCGGCTCGCGGACCGCGATGACCCAGGGAAGCGCCAGCCCGTCGCGGGCCTGGCGGTTCAGCGACGCGACCATGCCGAAGTAGCTGGGCAGTCCCCCGGACGGGTCCGGCTGCGTGGCCTCCCACGGGCGCAGCCACTCGGCGTTGGCCCGGCGCAGCTCCATCCACTCGGACTTGTCGCGGTGGCGCAGCGGACGCAGGACCAGGTCGCCGTGCTCCAGCGTGGTCGGCCAGATCCGCTCTCCGTATCCCATGGGCCACAGATTAGCCCCGCCCGCCGCCGCCGGCCCCATGCATAGGATGGGGCCATGCAGACGCTGTCGAAGGAGTCGGCCCGGGACAGGTTCCGCGCGTTGCGCCGCGGCATGGCGCCGGAGCAACGCCAGGAGCAAATGGACGCCATCCAGGGGCACCTGGTGCCGTGGCTCGAGCAGCACGCGCGGGGGCGGACGACGACGGCCTTCCTCTCCTACGGGGCCGAGCCGCCGACGGGGCGGCTGCTCGAGGGCCTCTGCGACGCCGGATTCCGGATCTTCGTGCCGATCTGCGAGCCGGCGCGGCAGCTCTCGTGGACGGAGTGGTACCCCGGTGTGCCCATGGGCCGCAGCGCCTACGCGTCCATCGACGAGCCGGTCGGGCATCGCCACGGGGTCGACGTCATGGAGGCGGTCGACACGGTGCTCGTGCCCGCCCAGGCCGTGGCGACGGACGGCTCGCGCCTGGGCCAGGGCGGCGGCTACTACGACCGGTTCATCGCTTCCCTCGATCCCCTGCCGAACCGGCCGCGGCTGCTCTCCCTCGTCTTCGCCCACGAGTTCGTGGAGCAGGGGAGCTTCGAGACCGATCCGCTGGACCGGCGCGTCGACGGCGTCGCGACGCCCGACGGGCTGACGTGGTTCGACGGCGGCGGCCTCGCCTCCCGGCGCATGCCCCCCGACGCCGGTCGCACGGACGCGAGGGAGGCGGACGCCCTGTAGTAGAATTGGCACTCGGGGACACCGAGTGCCATGTGGACCGCAGGTTCCGGCCCGGGTGTCTCCCGACCCGAACGTTCCGGAAGGAAGCCCATGCCCACGTACTCCTACGCCTGCAAGGACTGCCAGCACGCCTTCGACATCGTCCAGTCCTTCTCCGACGACTCGCTGACGGTCTGCCCGGAGTGCCGGGGCGCGCTGCGCAAGAAGTTCAACAGCGTCGGCGTGGTCTTCAAGGGCTCCGGCTTCTACCGCACCGACTCCCGCGGGGGCTCGACCTCGGGCGCCCCGGCGTCGCCCGCCCCGGAGGCGAAGCCCTCCGGCGGCGAGTCCGCCGCCCCTGCCGCCGCGCCCGCGCCGGCGGCGGCGGCCAGCTAGCACCTCCCCTCCACAGGCGACCTCCCGCAGGGGCCGTCCACAACCAGGCGTTGTGGGCGGCCCCTGCGGCGTCCGGCGTGCGCTACTGGTGGCATGGCCCCCTGGTTCAGCCCGGTCCGCGCGCGGCGCGGCCCCCGCCCCGCAGTCCACCGGCGCACGCCGCGCGAATGGTTGGCGCTCTACCGCAGGCCCCTGGCCGCCGGGTGCGCGGCCCTCTCGGTCGCCGCGTGCCTCGCCGTCCTCGCCCCGGAGCGGGCCCCCACCCGCTCCGTGGTGGTCGCCGCCGCCGACCTGCCCGCGGGGTCGCTGCTGGCGGCGGGCGACCTCGACGTGGCCCGCGTCCCGGCCGGCGCCCTGCCCGGGGATACGTTCGCGGCCGCGGCCGAGGTGGCCGGGCGCCAACTCGCGGTGCCCGTGGCGTCGGGGTCCCCCGTCTACGGCGCCGGCCTGGTGGGCCCCGGCCTGCTCACGGGCACGGCGCCGGGCACGGTGGCCGTACCGGTGCGGCCCAGCGACGCGCAGGCGGTGTCCCTGCTCTCGCCCGGTCAGCTGGTCGACGTCGTGCTCAGCGAGGGCAACGGGTACGAGACGCCGTTCGCGGCCCGGCGCATCGCCCGGTCCCTGCCCGTGCTCTGGGTGCCCGCGGAGTCCGGCTCCGGCGGGTGGCTGGGCGGGGACGACTCCCCCGGCGTCGTGGTCCTGGCCGCCCCCGCCAAGGAGGCGGAGGCCCTCGCCGGGGCCGCCGGGCGCGGACGCCTCTCCCTCGTCCTCGTGGGCGCGGCGTGAGGGACGCCGCGGGCCCGCGCGGTGGCGCCCTGGAGGGCTACCCCCAGTGCGGCGGCCGCTGCTCGCGCAGCCAGCGGTCGCGGTCGCCGCCTCCGCCGGACTCCCCGTCGCCCCAGGCCTGCGGGTCGTCCTCGCGGGCGCGGCGCGGAATCAGGCTCTCCGCGAGGCGGCGCAGTCCGCCGCGCTGCTGCCCCGGCTCGTCCCGCGCGGGGTCCGAAGCGCCCTCGTCGCCATCGGCGGTTCCGCCGTCAGCGGCGCCGCGATCGGCGGAGGCGTTGTCGGTGGAGCCGGCACCGCCGGACGCCCCATCGGTGGAGGCGGGAGCGGTGGAGTCGGGAGCGGGGTGGGCCCCGGCGTCGCCGGGTGCTTCCGGAGCGCCGGCATCGGCGGCCGCGGCCTGGCGGCCCTCCGGCTGCCCGCCGTCCTGTCCGTCGCCGTCCGACTGCGCCTCGTCCTGCTGCGCCTCGTGCCGCTGCTCGTCGTGCTGGTGCCCCATGGCTGCTGCCTCCTGGCCTTCGGTCCCTGCATCGGCACCGGACGGCGCCGCACCGTCCAGCGGGCCCGCGGCGCGTCGGCCGGAGGCGGCGCTCCCGGAGCGGTCGGCCCGCTCCGGCTCCTCCTCGGGCAGGCCGAGGTAGGCGGCCATCGAGCGGGCGATGGCGGCCGGGTCGCTGAACACCTCGATGGTCCACAGCGGAACGTACCGCCAGCCCAGTTCCTCGAGGAGCTGCGGGCGCAGGCGGCTGCGCTCGCGCACGGTCATGGCGCGGTAGGTCTCCGTGCCGTCGGAGACCACGGCCAGCGGCGGCTTGCCCGTTCCGTCGGCGTTCGGCGCCTGGACCGCGAGGTCGAGGACGCCGCGGTAGTGCTGTTCGACGCGCGCGCCGCGCGCGTCGAGCCGCTGCTTGAGGTCGGCGACGAGCGGATCGGCCAGCGGCGCGCCCTCCCCCTCGACGCCGGAGCGGCCCGCGAGGACCCGGCCGACGAGGTCCATGAGGTGCCGGGCCCCGCCGGCGAGGCGGTCGCGGTCCAGGTCGGCCGGGCGGACGGCCGTGACGATGTGGAGCAGGTCCCGGGAGCGGGTGACCGCGGTGGCGAACAGCTCGTCGCCCCGGGAGCCGGACAGGGCCCCGAAGTCGTGGACGGTCTTGCCGTGCGGCGTGCGGCCGTAGCCGAGCGCGAAGATCACGGCGTCCCGGACGAGTCCGTGCGCGCGCTCGACCGAGGAGACCTGGAACGGCTCGGTGCGCTTCTTGAAGAAGTCGGTCGCCCACGGGTAGTTCGGCAGCTGCAGCTGGATGGCCTCGGCGATCCGGTGGGCGTGCCGCTGGTTGCCAGCCACCACGGCCAGCGACCGGTTCGGGCGGCGCCGGATGTGCCCGAACACGAGGTCGACGACGCGGTTGACCTCCGCGACGGTCGTCTCGACGGCCTCGCCGCCCGCGCCGGGCATGCCGGTGCCGTCGTCGACGTAGTCCACGGACAGCGAAGGCGTCCCGCCGGACAGGGCCCGGGCGGCCGGCAGGCGGTGCAGGGAACCCTCGTAGTAGGCCTTGCCGAGGGCCTCGGTGAGGCCCTCGTCGACGCCGCGGTAGACGTGCGTGAGCCGGCGCACCGGCAGGACGGACGCCAGGGACGCGAACGTGCTCACGGGCTCCACTGGCGGGCGGGTCGAGGCGGTCGGGTCCACGGAGACCTGGAACGGGCGGGGCGCGCCGAGCATCGTGTCCCCGAACGCGACGACCTGCGTCGAGCGGGAGATCGAGCCGATGGCCGAGCGCAGGGAGAGCGCGTCCGCGTCCAGCAGCAGGACCGCGTCGAAGCCCATCTCCGGCGGGACGACCGCCGGGATCAGCAGCGGCGAGCCGATCCAGAGGGGCACGAGCGAGTTCACGAGCCCGGTCCCGAGGCCCGCCAGGCCCTCGACGGAGGGCTCCCCGTCCTTGAGCACGGCGCGCAGGTCGCGGGACGCGGCGCGGTGGTCGGCGAGGGCGCCGCGCCAGCGCTTGGCCAGCAGCCAGCGCAGGCGCGCGGCCCCGGACTCGATGTGCGCGTCGTCCGCGGTCCGGTACTCGGCCTCCAGGCGGCGCAGGTGGGCCCCGTCGGACATGGCCAGGAAGTCGTCGCCGCTGATCATGGCCTCGAGCGCCGACTGCCACCAGGCGAGTTCGAGCTCCGCGGCAACCGCCTCGGAAGACACCTCGCGGTCGCCCAGGTCCTCGAGCAGCTCGGCCAGCCCCAGCTCGCGCAGCTGTTCGAGCAGCAGCGTGCGCTCCGGCAGGATGCCCAGCGAGCCGGCGTCGTCCACGAGCGACTGGATGCGCGCGATCATCCGCCCCACGGGCTGGCGCGTCAGGGCGTCCTTCTTGTCGCCCGGCGCCAGCGCGTCCTCGAGGCGGGCCAGCCGGGCGGCCGCGTCGCGGTAGGCCCGGTCCAGGTCCAGCAGCCCGGTCGGCACGAGGGGGTGCCGCTGGCTCGTGGCGTAGCGGCCCCACATGCCGCGCTGGACCTGCACCTCCTGCAGGGACTCGTGGAGGTCGGCGATGTGGACGCCGGGGCGCACGTACTCCTTGGCGACGCGGCGCAGCCGCGAGCGGGCGATGGAGCTCATCTCGATGCCCCGCTCGCGCCGCCAGGCGCCGGAGGCGGTGGCGCTGATGAGGTCCTCGACGGAGCGGTCGAAGATGTCGGGCTCGAACTTGTCCAGGCTCCCGCGCACGGCGACGAGCAGCTCGAGCTGCTCGCCCCACTCGACGAAGGTCTCGCCGAGCTTGATCTCCGAGTGCTCCGCGGTCCTGAGCATGTCCTGGTGCAGGCCGGGAAGGTCCGCGGCGAGGGAACGGGCCAGCTCCAGCGCGTCCTGGGTCTCCTGGCGGTGGCGCAGGCGGGCCCCGTACCAGGGGCTGGACGTGGTGGCGCGCGTGAAGGCGCCGACTTCGGCGGCACGCTGCAGCTTCTCGGCGGCCTCCTCCCGCGTGGCCAGCCGGTCCAGGACGCTGCGCTTGAGGCGCACCGTGGTCGCCGGCGCCGGGTCCAGGGACGTCAGGCGGGCCAGCTCCTGCATGGCCTGGTACGGCGAGCAGCCCCAGCGGCTGCGGATGCTGTGCAGGGAGTTCGTGTGGTCCAGGAGCGCGTGCCGGTGGCGGACGAGGGACTGGTGCAGCTTCTCCAGCTGCGGCTCCTCGGCGCGCTCGTTGCGCAGGATGGCGCGGGTCAGCTGGGTGCGCAGCTCGTCCGGGCCGAGCTCCGGGACCAGGCGCAGCGCCAGGGACCCGAGGCCGAGCTCGTCGAGCCGGGAGACGAACCCGTCGGCGGCCTGGCGGCGCTCGGCGACGATGAGGACGCGCTTGCCCTGGCCGGCGAGGATCGCGGCGGCGTTGATGGCCGTCTGCGTCTGCCCCGTCCCCGGGGGGCTGGCCACGGCGACGGACTCCCCCGCCTCGACGAGGTCCAGGACCTCCTGCTGGCTGGCGTCGGCGTCCAGGACCAGCAGCTCGTCGGCGGGCTTGCGCTCGTCGCTGCTCAGGACGGCGACCTTCGGCTCCGGAACCTCGGGCTCCCCGCCGGCGTCCCGCTGGAGCAGGCGCGCGATGACGGGGTGTTCGGGGTCCAGCCGGGCCGGGTCCGCCGGGTCGGCCAGGTCCGCGAACGTGGAGACCAGCAGGCCGTGCTGGATGACGGTGCCGGTGATGCCGGAGACCTGTTCGCGGAGGGTGTCCATGGCCTGGCGCGGGTCGAACCGGGCGGTCATGTAGGCGGCGGCGCCCAGGGCCTCGGTGTCGATGTCGAAGCGGTGGACCTCGCGGAAGTAGCGCACCAGGGCCGGGTTGACCTCGGAACGGCCCATGAGCTGCAGCTCGTAGTCGTCCTGGCCCTCGCGCATGAGCAGGGCGATCCGGCCAAGCATCACGGGGGCGCTGAACTGCTCGCTCCGGCCGTCCTGGAGGGCCCGCCAGGACGCGGTCCCGGAGGCCAGGTAGCCGACGTCGATGCCGCGGTCCTCGGAGAGCTCCTGGATGCGAGCACGGAGGGCCCGCGCCGTGCGCCGGGCGGTCGCGTAGTGGTCGGCGTCGCGCAGCAGCATGGACAGGCGGGTGCGCCGCCCGGCGAGGAACTGGGCGAGCCCGGAGGGATGCGCGTGGGTGATGTCGATGCTGTTGCTTGAGGAGCCGGCGAAGCGCAGCAGCGTGTCCGTGCCGGCCCCGGGGCCGAGCTTCTCCAGCCAGTCGGCCAGGGCCGTCTCGCTCTCGTGGGTCCCTCTCACGGAACACCGCCTTCCTCGCACTCGCAGGCCCCCGGCGGTCGCCGGCCGGGCACCGGTATCTAACGTACTGGACGCGGCCCGGCGACCGGGCCACAAACACGGGCGGGGAGGCCCGCCGCAGCGCTCCTCCCCGCCCTGGGGCCGCGGGTGCGGCCTACTCCCACTCGATGGTTCCCGGGGGCTTGCTGGTCACGTCGACGACCACGCGGTTCACCCCGTCGACCTCGTTGGTGATGCGGTTGGAGATGCGCGCGACCAGGTCGTACGGCAGGCGCGACCAGTCGGCCGTCATGGCGTCCTCGCTGGAGACCGGGCGCAGCACGATCGGGTGGCCGTACGTGCGGCCGTCGCCCTGGACGCCCACGGAGCGCACGTCGGCGAGCAGCACGACCGGCATCTGCCACACCTCGGTGTCGAGGCCGGCGGCGGTCAGCTCGGCGCGGGCGATCGCGTCGGCGCGGCGCAGCAGCCCCAGGCGGTCCTCCGTGACCTCGCCGATGATCCGGATGCCCAGGCCGGGGCCGGGGAACGGCTGGCGCTGGACGATCTCGGCGGGCAGGCCCAGCTGGGCGCCGACGGCGCGGACCTCGTCCTTGAACAGGGTCCGCAGCGGCTCGACGAGGTCGAACTGCAGGTCCTCGGGCAGGCCGCCGACGTTGTGGTGGCTCTTGATGTTGGCCGCGCCCTCGCCGCCGCCGGACTCGACGACGTCCGGGTACAGGGTGCCCTGGACGAGGAAGCGGACGGGCTCGCCCTCGTCCGCGGCCTCCGCCATGATCTCGGCCTCGGCGGCCTCGAACGCGCGGATGAACTCGCGGCCGATGACCTTGCGCTTCTCCTCCGGGTCGGTCACCCCGGCCAGGGCGGAGAGGAAGCGCTCCTGCTCGTCGGCGACGTGCAGCTTCGCGCCGGTGGCGGCGACGAAGTCGCGCTCGACCTGCTCGGCCTCGCCCTCGCGCAGCAGCCCGTGGTTGACGAAGACGCAGGTGAGCTGGTCGCCGATGGCGCGCTGCACCAGGGCGGCGGCGACGGCGGAGTCCACGCCGCCGGAGAGGCCGCAGATGGCCCGGCCCGTTCCGACCTGGGCGCGGATCCGCTCGACCTGCTCCTCGACGATGTTGCCGGTGGTCCAGTCCGGCTCCAGGCCGGCGCCGTTGAAGAGGAAGTTCTCCAGCACGCGCTGCCCGTAGACGGAGTGCTTGACCTCGGGGTGCCACTGGACGCCGAAGAGGCGCTTGTCCTCGTTGGCGAACGCGGCGACGGGCGCCCCGGCGGTGCTGGCCAGGACGTCGAAGCCGGCGGGGGCCTCGGAGACGGAGTCGCCGTGGCTCATCCAGACGTTCTGGCTCTCGGGCAGGCCCGCCAGGATGGAGCGGCCGGGTCCGGCGGCGGTCGCGTCGGTGGCGCCGTACTCGCGCAGGCCGGTCTTCGCGACCGTGCCGCCGAGCGCGTTGGCCATGGCCTGGAAGCCGTAGCAGATGCCCAGGACCGGCACCCCGGCCTCGAACAGGTCGGCGCCGACGCTGGGGGCGCCGTCGGCGTACACGCTGGAGGGGCCGCCGGAGAGGATGATGGCCGCGGGGTCCTTGGCCAGGATCTGCTCGGTCGAGTACGTGTGGGGCACGATTTCCGAGTACACGTTCGCCTCGCGGACGCGGCGGGCGATCAGTTGGGCGTACTGGGCCCCGTAGTCGACGACCAGGACCGGACGGTGGTCTGGGGTGTCGGATGCTTTGGTCACCGGACCAGCTTACGCGACCGGCGGGGTCAGTACCGCTGGACGGCCTCCGGGTGGGCGGCCAACTCCCGCTCCACCTCGCGGTGGACCTTGGCCTCCATGATGAATGAGAGCAACGGCACAACGCCGCCGAGGGCGATCGTGATGAAGCGGGCGAACGGCCAGCGCATCAGGGACCAGAGCCGGAAGTCGGCGATGAGGTACGCGACGTACATCCAGCCGTGCACGATCAGGATGATCGTGGACAGGTTCACGCCGCCCTCGAAGGAGTCCTCGGGCAGGAAGCCGAACCCGTTCGCGGCGCCCTCCGCCGTCGTGCCGCCCACGACGATTTCCGCGCCGAAGCCGTACTTGGCGACCATCTCGACGACGACGAGCAGCAGCATCACGCCGGTCGCGTACGCCAGGACCCTGTACATGGAGGCGGCGGAGGAGATCTGGGCGCGCGTGCCGGCGAACCGGCGCTTGCGGGGGGCGGGGCTGGGCTGCTGGGTCACTGCTGGTCCTTGCTGCGGGTCGTTCCGGCCCCGGTGGGGGCCGGCGGGGTGCGGTTCGGGTCGGGGTCGGGGGCGCCCGCGGATCCGGGGGCGTCGTAGAGGCGGGCGCGCTCGGCCGCCTCCGCGGCGTCCTGCTCGTCCTCGCGCTGGCGGCGGTAGTCGTCGACGACGAGGCGCCACCACAGGAACACGGCGAAGCCGGCGAAGACCACCCACTCGATGCCGTAGAAGACGTTGAGCCAGTTGACCTGGCGCTCCTGCGGCTGGGGCCCGACGTCGACCTGCACCAGGCCGGACGGCGCGGCGCCCACGTCGCGCCCGCCGGGCGTGTGGGCGTCGAAGGCGACGACGAAGCCGCTGTAGGAGTGCACGTCCCAGACGTTGATCAGCTGCGCCACGGACAGCGAGGCGAGGGCCCCGTCGGGCGTCGCGCCGTCGATGGGCGCCTCGGTCGGCAGCAGCCGTCCGGTCAGCTCCACCTCGCCCTCGGGCGCGGCGGGCGGCGTGGTCGGTTCGGGCTGCCAGCCGCGCACGACCGGGACCGCCGCGCCGTCGGGGGCGCCCTCGACGGCGAACGGGGCGACGACCCAGTATCCGGTCCGGCCGTCCTCGACGCGCTCGCGGACGAGGACCTGGCGGCCGGGCAGGAAGCGGCCGGTGGCGGTGACGACCTGGTCGGCCTCGGCGGCCATCATCGGCTGGCCGGGCTCGAAGTGCTGCGTCAGCGGGACCGGGGTCTCCGTGGCCGCGGGCGGCGGCGGGGCCTCCTGCCGGGACCGGTCGAACTGCCACTGGCTCAGGAGGACGAAGCCCGTGGCCACCAGCAGCGCCCCGACGAGGGCGAGGATCCACTGGGGCTTCAGGGCGGTCTTGAGCACCCATTAAGACTACGTCGACGGCCTGTAGAACACCGAATGGAACCATCCGCGGCCCCCGGTCGTTCGGGCGCCCTACACGTTGGTGAAGTCGACCGTGGAGTTGATGAGCCCGGCGATGGCGTCGGCGTCGTCGGCCCGGCGCAGCGACTCGCGGAAGGCCGGCTTCGCCAGCGAGCGGGCCAGGGCCGCGAGCACGCCGAGGTGCACCGAGTAGCTGGTCGCCGGCGTGGCGAGCAGCAGCACGAGCGACGCGGGCCCGTCCGCGGCCCCGTAGTCCACGGCGCGGCCGAACGCGGGGACGCCGACGGCGACGGTCGGCTCGGCGACGTGCCGGGTGCGGGCGTGCGGCATGCCGATCCCGCCGGGCAGGGCGGTCGCGAGCTGGTGCTCCCGGGCCCCGACCTCGCGCAGGAACGCCTCGACGTCGTCCAGGCGGCCGGCCGCGGCCATCCGCCCGGCCAGGACGCGGGCGGCGGCCTCCCGGTCGGGCACGTCCATGCGCAGCTCGACGAGGCCCGGGGCCGTCAGCTCCCCGAGGCCGTCGATCCCGAACGGGGACTCCGCGCCCGCGATGGGCCTAGGCCTTCGTGTACGGCGCGACGACGACGTCGACCCGCTGGAACTCCTTGAGATCGGAGTACCCGGTCGTGGCCATCGTCTTGCGCAGCATCCCGATGAGGTTGGACGTGCCGTCGGTGTGGCTGGACGGGCCGTAGAGGACCTCCTCCAGCGGACCGACCGTCCCCACGTAGGCCCGGTCCCCGCGCGGGGTGGTCTCGTGGTGGGCCTCCTGCCCCCAGTGCCAGCCGCGGCCGGGCGCCTCGTGGGCGCGGGCCAGCGCGGTGCCGAGCATGACGGCGTCGGCGCCCATGGCCATCGCCTTCACGACGTCGCCGCTGGTGCCGAGCCCGCCGTCGGCGATGACGTGCACGTACCGGCCGCCGGACTCGTCCAGGTAGTCGCGGCGGGCCGCGGCGACGTCGGAGATCGCCGTCGCCAGCGGGATGTGGATGCCGGACGCCCGGCGGGTGGTGCTGCTCGCGCCGCCGCCGAACCCGACGAGCACGCCGGCCGCGCCCGTGCGCATGAGGTGCAGGGCGGGCGTGTAGCCGGCCGCGCCGCCGACGATCACCGGCACGTCCAGCTCGTAGATGAACTGCTTGAGGTTCAGCGGCTCCTGGTTCTTCGAGACGTGCTCGGCGGAGACGGTGGTGCCGCGGATGACGAAGATGTCCACGCCCGCCTCCACGACGGTGCGGTAGTACTCCTGCGTGCGCTGCGGGGCCAGGGAGCCCGCCACGGTGACCCCGGCCTCGCGGACCTCGGCCAGCCGGGCGGTGATCAGCTCCGCCTTGATCGGCTCGGAGTAGATCTCCTGCAGCCGCCGGGTCACGGACGGGTCGTTGCGCGGGCCGCCGTTGGCGGTCTGGAGGCCGGCGATCTCGTCGAGCAGCTTCTCCGGCTCCTCGTAGCGGGTCCAGAGGCCCTCGAGGTTCAGCACGCCCAGCCCGCCGAGCTTGCCGAGGGCGATGGCCGTGGCCGGGCTCATCACGGAGTCCATGGGGGCGCCGACGATCGGGGTGTCGAAGCGGTAGGCGTCGATCTGCCAGGTGACCGAGACGTCCCGCGGGTCGCGGGTGCGGCGGTTGGGGACGACCGCGACGTCGTCCAGCGAATAGCCCCGGATCCCGCGCTTGGACCCGCCAATCTCAATCTCGTTAGTCACCGGGCCACCCTATCAAGCGGGCCGCCGGGACCCGGGAGGCGGCTCCTCAGCGCAGGCTCAAGGGAATGCAAGCATTCCCGCGCCGCGGCGCGCGCCTCCACCACCCGCCAGTAAAGTTGCTGTGGGCCGTCCGACGGGCGGGCCCGCTGGGGGTTGGACCGGGCGCGGTGCGCCGGGTGCCGAGCCGCGCGCGCCCCCGATCGCACTCGCACCCGGAGGTTCCATGAAGTACGCCCTGTCCGCAGGCGCCCTGGCCGCCGCGATCGTCGCCGGTCCCGCCGCCTTCGCCCCCGTCGTGGGCGCCGACTTCGCCCCGTCCGCCGTCGCGGCCCCCGCCGTGGCGGCCCCCGCGGTCACGCAGACCCGCTCGCTGGCCAACCCGCTGCGCGCCGGCACGTACCGCCTGACCTCGAACCAGGGCCCCCGCTGCATCCCGACGATCGGCGGATCGACCTACCACAACGGCGTCGACCTCGCTGCGACCGAGGGCTCGCCCATCTACGCGGCCGCCGACGGCGTGGTGCGCCGGACCAACCACGGCACCGACAATTCCTCGGGCTTCATCGTCATCGAATCCAACATCGGCGGCCGCACGTACATGCTGGCCTACATCCACATGTGGAACGCCACCACGCACGTGACGGTCGGCCAGACCGTCCGCGCCGGCCAGCAGATCTCCCGCGTCGGCAACTCCGGCCCGTCCACCGGCGCGCACCTGCACTTCGAGGTCTGGGACGGCGCGTGGATGAACTCGAACTCCCTGGACCCGGTGCCGTTCTTCAAGAGCCGCGGCGTCGACATCGCCGGCGGCGCGACCTGGGTGACCCCGTACACGACGCCGTCGACCTGCACCTACTACGCCGCGAAGACCACGGGCCTGTACTCGAGCGCGTCCTACTCCTCGACGCGGCTGAAGACCGTGTACCAGAACGCGCACATGACCGGCGTGCCGGGGCGCTTCGCGAACAAGATGGTCGAGGTGACGGTCGGCGGCACCAGGGGCTGGATCGACTGGTACGCCGTCGCCCCCCGCCAGGTGACCGCGACGACCACCATCCACTCCCGCAAGATCGAGCCCGCCGACTACCGCACCACCGCGAACCTGAACCTGCGCAGCGTGGCCCCCGGCGGCAGCGTCCTCGTCACCCTGCCCGAGGGCACGGTCGTGTCCGCGACCGGCCGCACCGGCCACGACGGCAACTGGTTCGAGGTCCGCGCCGGGTCGCGCACCGGCTGGGTCCACAGCGACTACCTCTCCCTCGTCGTCCCGCCGCCGGCCGCCGGCACCGCGTTCAGCACGCGGGCCAACGTCTACCTGCGGGACGCCGCGGAGGGCCGCGGCATCATGGTCATGCCCGCCGGGGCCGACGTCGTCGCCACCGGCGACGCCAACGACGACGCCAGCTGGATCGAGGTGACCGTGGGCGGCAAGACCGGCTGGGCCCCCGCCTACTACCTCAAGAAGGCCTCCCGGACCGCGGGCTTCGACGCCGGCTGGAACCTCACGACGACGGGCACCGTGTACCTGCGCTCGGCGGCCTCCTCCTCCAGCGGCGCCGCCGGCTACCTGCGCCGTGGCACCACCGTGGACGCGACGGGCCTGACGGCCCACTCCGGCGCGTGGGTGCAGGTCACCACCCGCGGCGGCACCACCGGGTGGACGACGGCGCAGTACGTCACCCGCACGACGGCGGCGACCCCCACGATCGCGGGCGCCCCGGACGCCGGGACCGCCATGACGACGACCGGCAACGTCTACCTGCGCGACGCCGCCGTCACCGGCGGCACCGTCGCGTACATGGGCAAGGGCACCAACGTCGAGGCCACCGGCCTGGCCGCCTACTCCGGCGACTGGGTGCAGGTGAAGCTGGACGGCAAGGTCGGCTGGACGGCCTCCTCGTACCTCAAGGAGGGCACGACGCCCGCCCCGGCGGCGACCCCGGCGTCGTCCACCTGGTACGCGACCACCGGCAACGTCTACCTGCGCGACAGGGCCGTGACAGGCAAGGCCGTCGCCTACCTGCGCTCCGGCGCCAAGGTCGCCGCGACCGGCCGCACCGCGCTGGGCGGCACGTGGGCCGAGGTCCGCTACGGCCAGAAGCTCGGCTGGACCTCCGCCTACTACCTCAAGGCCACGACGGCGCCGGCCTCGGCGATCCCGACCACCTCGGCCGCCCCGGTCCCCGCGGGCACGAAGGCCGGCCTGCGGTACACGACGACGAACAACGTCTACCTGCGCAGCGCCGCGAAGACCGGCAGCGTCGTGAAGTACCTGCGCCGCGGGACCGCCGTGGTGACCACGGGCCGCTACGCCGACTCCGGCCAGTGGCTGCAGGTGACGACCGGCGGCCGCACCGGCTGGACCGCGGCTCGGTACCTGAAGGCGTCGGCGACCTCCAACGGATCGGTCGAGATCGCCCCGGCGCAGCCCACCGCGGACGCCACCGCCCCGGCGCAGCCGACGGCGGACGCCAGCACCAGCGCGCCGGCCGCATCGTCGACGCCGGTCGAGGCCCCCGCCCCCGCGACGAGCTCGGCCCCGGCCGAGACGACCGCTCCGGCCGAGAGCTCCGCCCCGGCGACGTCCTCGGCCCCGGCGACGGTCTCCGAGTCGGCCACCGCGACCTCCGCGACGGCGTCCGCCTCCGAGTCCGCCGCGGCCACCACCTCCGCGGCGCCGTCCTCGGCGGACGCGTCGCCGGAGGCCCCGGCCGTCGGCGACACCCTGGAGCTCGAGCCGGGCACGGCGCTCTTCGCCGAGGCGCGCGACGGCGACCAGGAGCCGGTCCTCGTGCTGACGGAGGCCACCGAGGCCGTCGTCGCCGAGCCCGAGGACGGCGTCGTCGTCCCCGAGGGCTGGGTCCGCGTCACCATCGGCGAGACCACGGCGTACGTCGAGCTGGAGACCGCCGACCGCCAGTAGCCGCCCGGCTCCGCGCCGGAACGCCGGGACGCCCCCGGACCAGCCGCCCCTCGGGGTGGCCGGTCCGGGGGCGTTCCCGTTCCCGGGGCGCCCCGCCGCCGCGGCGGATCGGAGCGAACATGCGGTAACGGGCCCGGATCGTAGCGAAGATGCCGGAACCGCCGAAGATCGGAGCAAACCTGCGCCCATACGGCGGTTTTGCGTGCACCTTTGCTACGAAATTCTGGCGGCCCCAGGGCGGCACGGGGCGGCGAAGGCCCCCGCTACTTCAGGGCGTCGAGCGACTCCTGCAGGGCCACGGCGGCCCGCTCCTCGGCGTCGGCCAGCCCGGACACCAGGCCGGCCAGCTCGCGGAAGTGCTCCTGCGCCTCCGCGGGGTCCACGGACGGGTCCACGGCGCCGGCCAGGGCGTCCCACCGCGGCGCGAGGTCCCGGTACTGCCCGGCGGCGGCGTCGATCCCGGCCAGCCCGGGCAACTCCGCGGCCTCCGCGAGGAACGCCGCGTAGGCCCCGCGCATCCCGCCCGGGCCGCCGAAGCGGTCCTGACGCAGGAACCCGGCCAGCATGCCGAGCCCGCCGGCGAGCCGCTCCGGGTCGGCGAACAGCGCGGCCCACCCCTTCGTGCCGGGGTCGGCCAACCGCTCGGACCAGGTGCGGAGCCCGGCGACCCCGAAGTTCTTCGCGAAGTGCGCCGGGATCCTCTCGAGCGGCAGGGTTCCGAGCATCCGTCCGGCGGTCTCGCGGGCGGCGGCCACGGCGTTCGCGGCGAGTTCCTCCGCGGTCGGTCCCGTGCTGGAGGGCACCCACGCCTGCCAGTGCTTCTCGCGCTTGCGGGCGGCCCGCGCGGCGGCGAGCTGGCCGACGCGCATGAGGTGCAGCTGCGCGGCGCCGTCGTCGACGATGAGCTTGCCGGACTCGTCCTCGCCGAGCACGGCCACGTCGAGGGCCTCCTCGGCCTCGGGCCCGGACGCCTTCACCCACGGCAGGTTCGCCAGCCCGGCCCGGACCACGACGGCCCGGCCAGCGTCGAGCCCCTCGTCGAGGTGCCGGGCGGCGCGGTCGGCGCTGCCGGTGGTCTGCACGCGCACGCCGGCGCCACAGCGGGCCAGCAGGTTGTCGGTGAACGGCTCGGGGTGCGCTCGGGTCACGACCGTCGCCGTCGTCGTCTCGGCGTACTGGAACGTGAAGACCATGAACCCGATGCCGCCGGCCAGGCCGGCCAGCAGCTCCTGCGACATCGGCTCCCCGGAGACCGGGTGCACGACGCCGGCCTGCGTGAGCACGCGGTGCCACAGGTCCGCGTCGTGCTGCACCGTGTGGCCCGTGGCGGGGTACTCGGGCAGGTCTTCCGGCTCGGCCGGGACCGCGGACGACGGCGGAGCCCCGCCCCCGTCCGGCCCCGGTTCGTGCGGGTCCACGGGCCCTGGATCCGGGACGGGACGGCCGGGCGCGCGGCCCGTCCGGCCGGAGCCCGCCCGGCCGCCGGCGCCGCCGCTCCCCTTCCCGGAGGGAGCCCGGCCGGCGGGCGCCGCAGTCGTCCCCTCCCCCGCCCCGGCGAGGATGGCCTTGCGGGCCTGCGTGTACGTCTCGCCGGTGCGGGCCATCCGCTCGCGGGCGAGCTTCTGGACCTGTTTGGGCTGGGGCACTGCGTCTCCTTCGGGTGCGCGGCAGCCCCCGGCCGCGGCGCGGACGGGGGCTGCGCGGGGCGGGCTACCGGGAGCGGTAGTTCGGCGCCTCGACGGTCATCATGATGTCGTGCGGGTGGGACTCCTTGAGCCCGGCCGCGGTGATGCGCACGAACTTGCCCTTGGCCTTGAGCTCGGCGACGTCGCGCCCGCCCACGTAGAACATGGTCTGGCGCAGGCCGCCGACCAGCTGGTGCGCGACGGCCGAGAGCGGGCCGCGGTAGGGCACCTGGCCCTCGATGCCCTCGGGGATCAGCTTCTCGTCGGTGGGCACGTCCGCCTGGAAGTAGCGGTCCTTCGAGTAGGAGGTGTTCTTGCCGCGGGTCTGCATGGCGCCCAGCGAGCCCATGCCGCGGTAGGCCTTGAACTGCTTGCCGTTCATGAACACCAGGTCGCCCGGGGACTCGGCGGTGCCGGCCAGCAGGGACCCGAGCATCACGGAGTCGGCGCCGGCGACCAGGGCCTTGCCGATGTCGCCGGAGTGCTGCAGGCCGCCGTCGGCGATCAGCGGGACGCCGGCGGGGATCGCGGCCTTCGCGGACTCGTAGATCGCGGTGACCTGCGGGACGCCGACGCCGGCGACGATGCGGGTGGTGCAGATGGAGCCCGGGCCGACGCCGACCTTGATCGCATCCGCGCCGGCGTCGATGAGCGCCTGCGCGCCCTCGCGCGTCGCGGCCTGGCCGCCGATCACGTCGACGTCCTTCGCGGCCGGGTCCTTCTTCAGGCGCGCGATCATGTCCAGCACGCCCTGGGAGTGGCCGTTCGCCGTGTCGACGACGAGGACGTCGACGCCGGCGTCGACCAGCGCCATCGCGCGGTCGTACCCCTCGCCGAAGAACCCGACGGCGGCGCCGACGCGCAGGCGGCCCTCCCCGTCCTTGGAGGCCTCCGGGTACTGCTCCGCCTTGTCGAAGTCCTTGACGGTGATCAGGCCGCGCAGGACGCCGTCGTCGTCCACGAGCGGCAGCTTCTCGATGCGGTGCTGGCCCAGCAGCTCGACGACCTGGTCGCGGGAGACGCCCACCTTCGCCGTGACCAGCGGCATCGGGGTCATCTTCTCGTAGACCTTGGTGGTCAGGAACTCCTCGAGGGGCACGAACCGGATGTCGCGGTTGGTGATGATGCCCAGCAGCTTCTTGTCGGCGTCGACCACGGGCAGGCCGGAGACCCGGTAGTGGGCGCAGAGGCTGTCCAGCTCCTGCAGGGTGGCGTCCGGGGCGATCGTGACCGGGTCGGTGATCATGCCGGACTCGCTGCGCTTGACCTGGTCCACCTGGCGGGCCTGGTCGTCGATGGAGAGGTTGCGGTGGATGATGCCGATGCCGCCCTGGCGGGCCAGCGCGATGGCCATGGGCGCCTCCGTGACCGTGTCCATCGCGGCGGAGAGCAGCGGGATGTTGATCCGGATCCGCTTGGTCAGCCGCGTGGAGGTGTCCGCGTCGGAAGGGATCACGTCGGTCGGGCCGGGCAGCAGCAGGACGTCGTCGTAGGTGAGGCCTTCAAGGGCGAACGGGTTGAACTCAGTCACGGGGGACCTTTCGCGCTGCGGGAGGGGGTTGGATCTATCGTAGGACCTCCCGCAAGTCCGTCCCATGCCCCTGTGCGGCAGGCCACTTCCGGACTTCGTCACAGCGGCCCGGCGGCTACCAGTCCAGCGCCTTCTTGAGCCGCTCCTCGAACACCGCGGACGTCGTCTGGGCGTACATGCGGGTGATGTGGGAGCCGTCGAAGTAGATGAGGATGTTCCCGATCGCGGGCCGGCAGCGCCCGCCGGTGCACAGCTGGTCGGTCATGTCCAGGGTGGACAGGTGGGGCCGGCTCTGCGGGTCGAGCTCACCCAGCGGGGACACGGCCGCCATCAGGTCACCCGTCGGCCGCGAGCAGCGGTCCGAGTCCGCGCCCCACCGCGAGACGCACTCCGGGACCTGGAACGTGAACCGGGGCGTGTCGCGCATGGCGACCACCTGGATGCCCGCGTCCAGGAACGGGCGGATCCCCTGCTCGAACGCGGGGACCACCTGCTCCTCGTCGGCCGGGACGCCGGCCGGGGGCTGGCCGTGGAACGCGGTCAGCGTGCCGAGGGCGACCACGGCGTCGGGCTGGTGCTCGAGCACGTAGTCGGTGGCGGCGGCGTTGAACTCGTTGCAGTCGGCGGTCCGGGTCTCCGACGGCCCGCCGAAGCGGCAGGACGGCTTCGTCACCAGGACCCAGTGCCACCCGTTGCGCTCGGCCGCCGCCGCGAGGGCGCCGGTCCAGTGCTGGGCGTGCGAGTCCCCGACGACCAGGACGGTCTTCTTGGCCCCGGGGTCGCCGGCCTCCTGGCAGTGCTCGATCACCGGGTTCTCGGCGGCCCACTCGCCGGCGCAGTCGCCCCCGAAATTGGACCACTGGTCGTCGACCTGGCTCGGCAGCGGCAGCACGGCCGCGTCCGGGGCGCCCGTGTACTCGAAGCCGGGCTCGAGCGCGCGGGCGCCGGGGTTGTCGGCGCTCGTCTGGGCCTGGGCGCGGGTCTCGTAGGCGGCGACGCCGGCCTGCCAGCCGGACAGGGGCATGGCGACGACGGCGACCAGCACTGCGACGACGACGGAGAGGCGGCGGCGCCCGCCGGCCGGCCAGTGCCACGTCCGCAGCGGCGTCTCGACCGCGCGCTGCGTCGCCCAGGCCAGGACCAGGGACAGCCCAACGACGGCCAGGCCGCCGAGCAGCCCGGGCTCGGCGGTGTCGTTGGCGGTCAGCCACACGACGAGCAGCGGCCAGTGCCACAGGTACAGCGCGTAGGACATGTCGCCGAGCCGGGTCACCGGCTTGGCGGCAAGCAGCCGGTCCACGCCGAAGCGGCCGCCGGTCCTGCCGGCGACGATGATCGCGCCGGCGGCCAGGGTCGGCCACAGCGCGATCCAGCCCGGAAACGCGCGCTCGACCTGCAGCAGGACCCCGCACAGGAGCATCGCGGCCAGCCCGGCCCAGCCGAGGACCAGGCGGGCGGCGCGCGGGATCCGGGCCGCGGCGGGGGCGGCGATCGCCAGCAGCGAGCCGAGCGCGAACTCCCAGAGCCGCGCGCCGGTGTCGAAGTACGCCCAGGCCTGGTTCGTCGCCGTCTCGTGGACCGAGTAGGCCAGAGACGCGGCGAACACCATTCCGAAGGCGGCGGCGAGGACGGGCCGGAACCGCAGGGACGGGCGGCGCCGGCGCAGGGCCCGCCAGGCCAGGGCCGCGGCGGCGATGACCAGCGGCCACAGCAGGAACACCTGGCCCTGCATGGACAGCGACCAGAAGTGCTGGAGCGGGCTGGCCGTGGAGTGGTCGGCCGCGTAGTAGTCGACGGCCTCGCCGGCCAGCGTCCAGTTCTGGAAGTAGAAGAGGCTGGACCAGGTCTGGTCCATGACGGTCGCCCAGCGGGTGGGCGGCAGCAGCAGGTAGGTCAGGGCGAGCACGCCCAGCAGCGCGGTCACGGCGGCCGGCAGCAGCCCCTTGGCCCGGTTGAGCCAGTAGTGCCCGATCCGCAGCGGCCGCCCCGACTCCACCTTGTACAGGAAGGAGACAGTGAGCAGGAACGCGGAGACCATCAGGAACACGTCCACGCCGCCGGAGACCCGGCCCAGCCACACGTGGTAGACGACAACCATGAGGACGGCGAACGCGCGCAGCCCCTGGACCTCGGGGCGGTACGCGGGTTTTGCGGGGGCGGCGGAATCCGCGGAGCGCGCGGGGCCGGCGGATTGCCCGGGGTCGGCGACGGGGCCTCCGGCGGCGGGCCCGTGGCGCCCGTCGTGTGCGGTGTCGGCGCGGCCGAATCGCATGCTGGCCTTCCTGTCGCTGGTCCTTTCCTGTCCCCCGGCGGCGGGATCGGCCCACCCAAGCCCTCCATCCTACCAGCGGCCCCGCCCCGTCCCCTGGGCCGCACTCCCCCACCCCGCCCGCAGGGCCGCACTTCCCCACCCCGCCTGCGCCCGGGGCGTTAAACGCCGGCGGCGCCGGACCCCGCGAAGGGGCCCGGCGCCGCCGGTCGGTGCAGCCCGGGGGCTGCGGTCGGTCGGTCCGCAGCCTAGTGGCTGTGGCCGGCCTCCTCGTCCTCGGCCGGCTTCTCGGCGACCAGGGTCTCGGTGGTCAGCACCAGGGACGCGATCGAGGCCGCGTTGCGCAGCGCCGAGCGCGTGACCTTGACCGGGTCGATGATGCCGGCGGCCAGCAGGTCCTCGTACACGCCGGTCTTGGCGTTGAACCCGTGGTTGGCCGGGGACTCGGCCACGCGGGCCGCGACGACGTAGCCGTCCCAGCCGGCGTTCTGCGCGATCCAGCGCAGCGGCTGCACCAGGGCGCGGCGGACGATGCCGACGGCGGCCGCGGCGTCGCCCTCGAGCTTCGCCACCTCCGCGTCGGTGTCCAGCGCGGCGAGCGCGTCGACCAGGGCGGCGCCGCCGCCGGCGACGATGCCCTCCTCCATCGCGGCGCGCGTCGCGGAGACGGCGTCCTCGATGCGGTGCTTGCGCTCCTTGAGCTCCACCTCGGTCGCGGCGCCGACGCGGATGACGCCCACGCCGCCGGCCAGCTTCGCCAGGCGCTCCTGCAGCTTCTCGCGGTCCCAGTCGGAGTCGGTGCGCTCCACCTCGGCCTTGAGCTGCGAGATCCGGTCGTCGACGTCGGACTGGGCGCCCGCGCCGTCGACGATCGTGGTGTTGTCCTTCGTGACCGTGATGCGGCGGGCGGAGCCCAGCACCTCGGTGCCGACCTGGTCCAGCTTCAGGCCCAGGTCCTGGGACACGACGGTCGCGCCGGTGAGGATCGCCAGGTCCTGCAGCATCGCCTTGCGGCGGTCGCCGAAGCCCGGGGCCTTGACGGCCACGACGTTCAGCGTGCCGCGCAGCTTGTTGACGACCAGCGTGGACAGGGCCTCGCCGTCGACGTCCTCGGCGATGATGAACAGCGGCTTGCCGGCCTGCAGCGCCTTCTCCAGCAGCGGCAGGAAGTCCTGCACGGAGGAGATCTTGCCCTGGTTGATCAGGATCTGCGCGTCCTCGAGGACGGCCTCCTGGCGCTCCGCGTCGGTGACGAAGTGCGGGGACAGGTAGCCCTTGTCGAACTGCATGCCCTCGGTCACGACCATCTCGGTGGAGGTCGTGTTCGACTCCTCGATGGTGATGACGCCGTCCTGGCCCACCTTGGAGAACGCCTCGGCCAGGAGCTGCCCGACCTCCTCGTTCTGCGCGGAGATGGTGGCCACGTTGGCGACGTCCTCGCCCTCGACCGGGCGAGCGTTCTCCAGCAGGCGGGCCGCGATGGCCTCGGTGGCGATCTCGATGCCGCGCTTGATCTCGCCCGGGGCGGCGCCGGCAGCCACGTTGCGCAGGCCCTCCTTGACCAGGGCCTGGGCCAGCACGGTGGCGGTGGTGGTGCCGTCGCCGGCGACGTCGTTGGTCTTGGTGGCGACCTCCTTGGCGAGCTGGGCGCCCAGGTTCTCGTACGGGTCGTCGAGCTCGACCTCGCGGGCGATCGTCACGCCGTCGTTGGTGATCGTGGGGGCGCCCCACTTCTTGTCCAGGACCACGTTGCGGCCGCGGGGGCCGAGGGTGACCTTGACGGTGTCGGCGAGCTTGTTGATGCCCGCCTCGAGCGCCTTGCGGGCGTCGTCGTTGAAAATCAGCTGCTTAGCCATGATGCTCCTTGCCACAAGTGGCGGAGCCCCGGCTCAGGCGGCCGGGGCTCCACGCACGGGAAACTACTTGACGACGACGGCCAGCACGTCGCGGGCGGACAGCACCAGGTACTCGTCGCTGCCGACCTTGACCTCGGTGCCACCGTACTTGGAGTAGATGACCACGTCGCCCTCGTTCACGTCGACCGGAACGCGGTTGCCGTTGTCGTCGACGCGGCCCGGGCCCACCGCCACGACCTTGCCCTCCTGGGGCTTCTCCTTGGCGGTGTCGGGGATGACCAGGCCGGAGGCCGTGGTCTGCTCGGCCTCGAGCTGCTGGACAACGATGCGATCCTCGAGGGGCTTGATGGAGACCGACATGCGGTGCTCTCCTTTGCGTCAGTACCTATGGTTTCGGGGCCGTCGGGTGCCGTGCCAACCGTCGTCGCGGGTGCCGGCTGGCAAGTGCCTCGGGCTTTAGCACCCGGCGGGGCCGAGTGCCAAGACAGACTTTATGAGGTGGTTGGCACTCGGTCAAGCAGAGTGCCAAAGCGTGGCGGCACGAAGGGACGACGGCGGCGCCCCGGCCGCGGCCGGCCCCCGGCGGAGGGCCCTACCCCGCGGCCGGGCGCCCGAGGGTCGCGGCGCCGATCTCCTGCACGAGCACGTCCCAGACCTGCGCGGAGGCCACGGGCTCGAGGGTGGCGCCGCCGTCGTCCTCCGCGCCCACCGCGTAGTGGCCCGCCGCGCCCGCGTTGAGCCAGCTGCGCCGGAAGGGCGTGCCGTCGATCGACAGGCTCCACCCGAACCACGGCTGCGCGAACAGCCGGCGCACCGCGGGGCCGGAGTCCCCGGGCGCCTCCCGGTCGCCGTCGAGGCCGGCGGCGAGCCGGCCCGGCCCCAGCCGCGCGGACCCGGCGACCGACCACGCCGGCCCGAGCCCCGCCCACGAGGCGACGAGCGCCGGGACGCCGGGCAGCGGGGCGAGGTCGAGGCGGAGCATCCCGGGCGGGACGGGGCCGTGCGGGGCGTTGCCGTGGACGAGCTCGGGCGCCGAGGGCCCCGCGAGCACGACCGCCCGCCCGTCGCCCGCGTGCACGGACAGGGTCGAGTCGCGGCCGGCGTGCCGCGCGCCGACGCGGAGCGTGAAGTCGGGCGAGCGCCAGGCCTTGAGCATGACCTCCAGCGCCGGGGCGAAGCGGCCGTCGTCGAAGAGCAGGCCGGCGGCGGTGAGCTCGGCGACCGCGGTCCCGTGGCCGGTCAGGTCGAAGCGGCCGAGCCGGGAGCGGTGCGCCTGGTCGCGCAGGAAGTCGGCCGTGGCGGGCGAGACGAACGGGCCCTCGCCGCGGTGGGGCTGGGCGGCCGGCAGGCGGGAGAGGTCCTCGACGGGGTGCCCGGCGAGCTCCGTGAGCCAGGGGTCGTGGCGGGGCTCGCGGGCGCCGGAGGGCACGGGCGCCTCGGCGGGGGACGACGGCGGCGCCCACTGCACCCCGCCCGCCATGGCGGAGAAGGCCTCGAGCAGGTCGTAGGACATCTCGACCGGGGCCGTGCCCGTGATCTCGAGGGCGCGCCCGTCGCGGACGGCCAGGTAGCGGTCGACGACGAGGCTGAACCCCCCGCCGGCGTACGCGAGCCGCTGGCGGCGGGCCTCGACGCCGTCGAGGACGGTCTCGTCGTGCGCGATCAGGTGGCAGTCCGACAGCGTTTCGCGGGAGGAGGCGAGGGCGAACGTGGCGACGGCGGGCAGGGACCCGGCGTGGGCGGACTCGCGGACCACGAGGTTGGGGCGGAACTGGCCGTGCGGCATCTGGGGGTGCGCAACGGCCAGCAGGGCGCCCGCGGCGGGGACGCGCTCCCAGTCGCCGGGCACGGGCAGGCGGACCGGGCCGGCCTCCGCCGTCGTCCACCCCTCGGGCAGGCACGGGCCGCGGCCGCCGGGAAGCGGCGCGCCGGGCAGGCGCGGGCTCACGGCCGCTCCCCCGGGCGGCGCGCCCCGCCGGCGGCGTCGCCGTCCGGGCCGGGCCGGCCGCCGGGCTGGTTCTCCGGCCAGAGGTGGCGCGGGACGCCGAGGCGCCCATGCAGGTGCCCGCCCGGCTTCATGGCCTGGCTCAGCGGGTCCTCGCCGCGGCGGATCTCCCCGCGCGTGTCCTTGACCCACTGGGGCAGCAGGAACGAGGGCAGCCAGAACATGCCAATGAGGCCCACGACCAGGCACGGGAACGCGACCAGCGCGGCGAGCCCCGCCAGGGCGCCCGCCTCCTCCCCCGCCGCGGCGCGCCCCACCATGGCCAGGCCGAGGGTGGTGAACGCGAGGCCCAGGTACAGCCCGGCGAGCCCCGGCCAGCCCGGGAAGAACCGCTGCAGGGCGAGCCACGAGACGTACCGGCCCCGGTAGGCCTGGATGCCGGACACGACCAGCGCCAGGCCGATCGCGAGGGCGATGAGGGCCGCGAGCAGAGGGGACACGGGCGTCCTTTCGTTGGGGTGCGCGAATCGCGTGGAGTCTAGCCGAACAGGGCGTCCCAGCCGTCGGAGACGGCCCCGCCCAGGTCCTCCAGGGCCTCGCCGGCCTCCCCGGCCAGGTCCGCGGCCCCGTCGGCGAGCCACAGGGCGCCGTCGGCGATCGCGTCCTTCCCGCCCGTGGCGTCCAGGACCCAGGACACGCCGATGCCGATGCCGAAGCCGACGACGGTGCCGACCGGCCCGCCGATCGCCGTGCCGATGGCCGCGCCGGTCAGGCCGGCCGCGATGTCGAGGCCGACCTTCGTCGTGCCCTTGACGCCCGACTCGTACACGGCCCGGTTGTGGATCCGGTCCTCGGTCCAGTCCGGGTGCTCCTTGACGAGGTCGGCGTAGGCCTTGTCGTACTCCGCCTTGTACGTCAGGCCGGCCGTGACGAGCGTCAGCACGGGGCCGGCGCCCTTGGCGAAGCGCGTCCAGCCCTTGGAGTCGAGGATGTCGTCCCATGTGTTCTTCAGGTGCTGGTCCGCGCGCCACCAGGCCGGCCTGTTCTGGCTCGGCGGGATCCAGCGGTCCGGGTTGGCGTCCACCCAGGCCCGGTACTTCGCGGAGTTGCGGTAGAAGTACTCGTTGACCTCGGGCCTGGTGTTCAGCCACTGGCGCTCCAGCCAGCTCTGCGTGTGCGTGGCCGTGAGCCGCGTGACCCGCACCTCCTCCTGGACCAGGGCCACCATGGAGATGAACCGGCCCTCCGGCGTCGTGATGACCCGGCTCGGCACCCAGATCGTGGTGCGCTTCCACTCCGCGAACGCCATGGTGGTCGTGGTGGTCCGGGTGACGGTGACGTCCTCGAACTGGCTCAGCGACAGCCCGGCAGCGAGGACCCCGGAGGCGATGCCGGACTCCTTGGAGGTGATCGCCTGGACGAAGTCCGGGTCGGTGACGTCGACGTTGTTGATCGCCTTCGCGCAGCGGTCTGCCGCCGCGATGAGGTCCTCCTCGATCGCGTCGATCCTGCCCTGGATCTCGGCCTGGGAGCCGTAGCCGAACTCCGGGTTCCTGCGCGTCTCGTCGCCGGAGGAGGCGTTGGCGTGGAACGTGGAGATCCGCGCCTGGATCGCCGTGCGGCGGGTCTCGAGCGCCTCGACGTCGTCGGCGAACGCGTCCAGGTGCCCCTTGACGTTCGACGCCGCGACCTCGATCGCGGTCCCGTGCGCCAGGGGCAGGCCCATGGCCCCCATGATCTGCTCGCGGCCCGCGCCCTCCCGGTAGTGCGTCGCCACGGACGCCCACTCGTTGACGGCCTCGCCCACGGCCTCGTGGTACTTCTTGCCCCTGGATTCCAGGTCCTCGCCGGAGGTGCGCAGTTCGGTGGGGCTCGGCCAGCCGGAGAGCGCCTCGGTGTTGAAAGCCATCAGCGGACCGCCTTCGCGTCGTCGATCTCGAGCTCGGGGACGGCGACGGCGGCGGCCTGCGCGTCGCCCATCATCTCGGCGTCCCCGTTGAGGTAGGCCGTGGCGACGTCGCCCAGGGTCGTGCAGGCGTTGCCGATCCGGGTCTCCGCGGCCTCCGCCTGAAGGGCGAGCAGCCCGTTCCAGAACCCGGTGAGCGCGGTGGCCACCTGCGGCATCTTCGACGCGGCAACGCACGCGTCGAGGGAGTCGGAAAGGCTGTTGCGCCGGCCGGGAAGGTCGTCGGCCTGGCCCTCGACCTTCGTCTTGACGCCGCGCAGGCCCTCCGGCGACAGGTCGTAGTCCGCCAGCCCCATGCTTGTCCTTCCCTCCCCCGCCGTCGCCGGCGCTCTCCGTACGTACCAAGGCTAGTGTCACCGCCGGCCGGGCACGATGGGGAGAACTTCCCATGCCCGGCAGGCCGTACGCTGGGGACCATGCCCTCCCCCGCGCCCGCGACCGAAGACCTGTCCGCCGTCCTGACCCCGGAGGGCTTCACGCTCCTGAACTCCCTGGGCCCGGACGCCGCCGCGACCGAGGACGCCGCGCTCGCGCTGAACCTGCGGCTGCGCAAGGAGGGGCACCCGGCCGACCTGGCCACCGCCGTCGTCCACCAGGCGCGCCTGCGCGCCCTGGCCGCCGCGAAGCTGGGCCCGTTCGCCGCGCACATGGTCCTCACGCGGGCCGGGCTGGAGCAGGCCTCCCGGGTGTCCGTCGCGGCCCTGCACGCGCGGCGCTTCCGCGCGGCCGGGCTGGGCCGGGTCGCGGACCTCGGCTGCGGCCTCGGCTCCGACGCCATGGCCATGGCCGCCCTCGAGCTGGACGTCACCGCCGTCGAGCTCGACGAGACGACGGCGGCCGCGGCGACCGTGAACCTCATGCCGTGGCCGAACGCGCGCGTCGTGCACGGGGACGCCACCACGTTCGACACCACCGGCTTCGACGCGGTCTGGCTCGACCCGGCCCGGCGCACCACCACGACCTCGGGCACGTCGCGGATCTTCGACCCCGAGGCGTTCAGCCCGCCCCTGTCCTTCGTCGAGGCGCTCGCCGACTCCGGCATGCCCGTGGGCGTGAAGCTCGGCCCCGGCATCCCGCACGAGTCGGTGCCCGCCGGGTGCGAGGCCCAATGGGTCTCCGTCGACGGCGACGTCACCGAGGCGGCGCTGTGGTTCGGGCCGCTCGCGCGGCCGGACGTCCGCCGGGCCGCGCTGGTGGTGCGCGGGGGCGCCTCCGCGGAGCTGGCCAGCGCGGAGGAGTACGACGCCGGGGCCGCCGCGCGCGGGGACGTCCCGGTCGGCGGAATCGAGGGGTACCTGTACGAGCCCGATGGCGCGGTCATCCGCGCCGGCCTGGTCGCCGACGCCCTGGAGCGGGTCGGCGGTCACCTGATCGACCCGCACATCGCGTACTTCTGCGCCCCGGAGGCCGTCGAGACGCCGTTCGCCCGGGCGTTCCGGATCCTGCGCGTGCACCCCTACAACGTGAAGGCGCTCAAGGCCTGGGTGAAGGCAAACGGCATCGGCGTGCTGGACATCAAGAAGCGCGGGATGGACGTCGCCCCGGACGAGCTGCGCCGCATCCTGCTCGCCGGGACCGGGAAGAAGGCCCGGGGCAAGGCCACCCTGGTGCTGACCCGCGTCGGCGAGACCCGGGTCGCGGTCGAGGTCGAGCCGGTCCACTGAGCCCGGCGGCCCCTTCCACGCGGGATATCAATTCGGTCTACTGAGCCCACCAGCCCCTGCCACGCGGGGCATCTTGCCGGTCCACTCCCGCGCAGCGGCAAGGCCGCTCCAGCAGATCATGTCTGCCCCACGGCCCCCTCCCGCCCTTCCTCGACCACCCGACGCCCGGCCGAAGTCCCGATCGTTCGCACTTGTTGGCGATACGAAGGAATCGGTCTCAGTTGTCGGCGGCTTTCGGGAATCGTTCGAAGGTCATCCCTCCAGAAGGCCCAGATGCACTGGATATCTAAGAAGGATTCTGGAATCAGGACGCTACCTACGAACGATCCGTCCGCAGGGCCCGCCGGGCTGCCGGGCCGCGAGGTTGCGGCGAAGAAGGTGGCGAGGACTCGAGCTCCGCCCATCAGGCGGCGAGGCCCTCGGCCCGGCGGCGATTGAGCGCGTGTTCCAGCCGATCGAGGAATGCCTCCAGGCCCGTCGCGGCGAAGATCGTCCGATCGGCCCTGACCGTGATCCAGCCGATCCCCTCGAACGAGAAGTCACGGCGGATGTCCCGCCCCAATTGGTCCTCGGTGCCGTGGTGCCGCCCCTCGTACTGGATGGCGATCCGCAGGCCGCGGTATTGCAAATCGGGCACGACCGTCCTCCCGTCCGCCAAGGCCACCGGAACGTTGACCTCGGGCTCGGGGAACCCTGCGGCCACGATGAACTGGCGAAGCATCGACTCGGGCCACGAGTCCACCCGGGCCCGGACAAGACCCAGCGCCTCGCGCAGCACGCCGATACGGGCGATGCCCGCGCGGTGCTCGACCACATCGCGCATCTCACCGAGGCTCGCCAGCGGATTTCGGCCGACGACGGAGTCCGGTCTCGGTGGACCATCCGGACGCTGGAGCAGGGCATCCCCCGCGGCGACAAGCTCCTCGAGCGAGAGGCCCGATGCGGCCAGGTCCGTCCAGGTCCACGCCGGCGACAGCAGCCGGATGCCTCCTGCCTCGCGCCTGTCGCCCGGGCGGAAGGGCGCTCGGTGCCCGACGACCCGCCGTCGCACCGGAGTGGTGCCACGGTCCTTCTGCCGCGTGAGGTGGACCGGGAACCCGGGGTGGATCCTCGCCGGCAGCCAGATGCCCCACGCGTGGGCCGCGCTCGTGTGGCTGACGCAGGTGTCCGGGTCGAGTGCGCCGAAGGCCCGGTAGACGTCGAGGGGATCGACGGCCGCGTCCGACACCATCCGCACCCCGCGACTGGGCACCATGAGGTCAGAGTCCCCGCAGAGAGCCGGGTCCATCCCCAGGCGGAGCGCATCCGAGGCCGCGAACGCCGTCGGGCCAACGCGCCGCCGCCGCGGCCTTCCGGGGCGGCCCTCCATCCTCACCATGGCTTAAGGATGCTTGGACGGCACCGGACCCGCTGGCGCTATCCACAGGCACCCGCCCAACGCCAACAGCGCACGGTCCGCGACGATGGCGCGTATTGCACCACAGCCCGCAGGCCGTGCTTGGATAGAGCCACTGGCCAGGGCCGGGCGAGGAGGCCATTCGTGCCGCGTCGGCCCTGTCGGGGATCGCGCTCCATGCGAGAGACACAGGGAGGATCCGAAGATGTCCCTCACCCAGGGCACGTTCCACCTGCTCCTGAGCGGCAAGCCCTTTGACGATCTGTCCCTGCGCCGGAAGGTGTTCCTCAGCCAATTGCCGCTGACCGTCGCGGCGCTGGTCGTCGTCGCCACGGCCCTCGTGTTCTCCCCCGGGCCCTCACTGGCCGACCCGTGGTTCGTGGGCGGGGCCCTCGGCATCGCGGCGCTGACGGTGGCCGCGGCCGCCGTGCCGTGGGCGCGGACCCCGACCGGCTCGTATTGGATCCTGCCCCTGCTGGACCTGGTGGCGATCTTCTTCCTGGCCGGGGGCGCCTACCCGGTCCTGAGCGGCCTGGCCATGCTGACCGTCATCCCGGTGTTTTGGATGGCGTGGTCGGCCAGGCACCCGCGGACGACCGTCGTCCTAGGCTTCGCGGCGACGCTCGCCACCGGGTGGGGCAGGTACTGGCACGCGGGCCTGGAGCTGAACGCGGAGACCCTGGCCCGGCCGGTGGTGCAGGCCGTGATCGTGCTGGCCGTGGCCGCGACGGCGAACGTCGCCGTGGAGAGCATGATGGCCTCGGACCGCCGGCTCAGCGAGGCCCTGGCCGAGGCCAGCTCGCGGCGCGCCCTCGTCGACGCCGTGCTCAACGCGGCCAGCGTCGGCGTGGTCGCCGTGGACCGGGACGGGCACGACTTCCTGATGAACGACCACCAGCGCACCCACCACCTCCACGGCGCGCCCACGGGCAATGCCGACCCGAACGAGTCGCAGCTGCTGCTCTTCCCCGCGGGCCGGCAGGGCGAACCGCTGGCCGATCCGATCCCCGCGGAGGACCGTCCCGTCTACCGGGCCGTGCGCGGCGAGGAGTTCACCGACGAACTGGTCTGGATCGGCGCGCCGGGCCGGCAGACCGGGCTGGCGGTCTCGGCCCGCCGGCTCACGGACGCCGACGGGGCGTTCGACGGGACCGTCGTCGTGTTCAAGGACGTCACGGAGCTGATCGAGGCGAACCAGGCCAAGGACCGGTTCCTGGCCAGCGTGAGCCACGAGCTGAAGACGCCGCTGACCTCGATCCTCGGGTACCTGGAGCTGGTGGCGGAGACCCCGGGGCTCCCGCCGTCGGCGGCCCAGGCCACCCAGATCGCCGCCCGGAACGCGAACCGCCTGCTGCTGCTGGTCAACGACCTCTTGACGGCCGCCCGTGGAATGGAGCTCCACCGGCGGGACATCGACCTGATGGAGGTGGTCCGCGGCTGCGTCGACTCGTTCCGGGCCGGCGCCGGGGCCGCCGGCCTCGACCTGGTGCTGGAGGGGCCGGACCGCCTGCCCCTGCACGGGGACCCCGAACGCCTGGGCCAGGTCGTGGACAACCTCGTGTCCAACGCCGTGAAGTACACCTCGCACGGCGGGACCGTGACCGTGTCGGTGGCCGGGCCCGACGGCACGGGCAGGGCCACGATCGCCGTGGCCGACACGGGCGACGGGCTCACCGCGGCCGAGGCCGGGCACCTCTTCGAACGCTTCTACCGGACGCAGCGCGTCCAGCACTCCGGCATCCCCGGCACGGGCCTGGGGCTGCCGATCGCCCGGGAGCTCGTGGAGGCCCACGGCGGAACGATCAGCGTGGAGGGCCGGCCGGGGGTCGGAGCGGTGTTCCGCGTCGAACTCCCGGCCTAGCCGGACCGGCCCCGGACGCACGAAGGCCGCGGCGGCGCAGTTCGGGGGAGAGCGCGCGGCCGCGGCCTTCGTCTTCCGCGCTACCCGGTCGGGGGGACCGGCCGCGCGGGCAAGTCCGGAAACCGAGGTCCCGCCCTATCGGGGGGACTGGCTGGGACCAAGGTCCGGAAGTCGTGCAGCCCGTTGGGGGAACGGCGGCACCACTCCAGACTGCCCGTTCGGTTGGCTCCAGACCGCCGATGGTGGCATGTTCACCCGAATTTCACCCGCCGGGGTCACCCGATATGCACATCGCCCTGACAAATACCCGGGTCAATCGGGGGCTGACTAGCCGCTGCTCGGCGGGACCAGACCGCGCGCCGAGGCGCGGACCAGCGCCTCCGAGCGGGTGGAGACCCCGAGTTTGCGGTAGATGCCCTTCACGTGGGTCTTGACGGTGTTGATCGACAGGTGCAGGGCGTCGGCGACGTCCTGCAGCCGCTCGTGCTGGGTCAGGCCGGCGAGGACCTCGAGTTCGCGCTCGCTCAGTTCCGGTGCCGGCTCGGGGCCGGAGCCCGCCTCGGCGGGGACCGCGGCCGCGTTGGGCATCACCGTCGGGTCCACGTGCATCGCCTTCCCGGCGCGCCGGGCGCATTCGCGCAGCAGCTCCAGGTCCGACTCGGTGAGCATCAGCCACGGGGTGGCCAGCCCGTGCTCGCGGCACAGGGCCGCGGCCAGGAGGCCCAGCCTGCAGGCCTCCTCGCTGTCGCCGTGCCGGGCGGCCGCGACGGTCGCCAGCAGTTGCGCGCTCGCGGCCCACCGGGGCCAGGCGTCGCTGGTCTGCGAGACGAGCCGGGCCACGTCGTCGAGCGTGTCCGTACCGAGGTGGAGCTTCAGCCGCAGCCCGATGAGGAGCTGGACGAAGGCCCCGCGCGCGTCCGCGACGGCGTACCGCTCGGCGAGCGCGAGGTCGCCGGCCGCGAGGGCCACGAACGCGAGCCCGGCGCGGCGGTCGGCGTCGTCGAGGTTTATCCGCTGGACCGGCCGGGGGAAGCGCAGGTCCTGCGCGGTCGCCGCCAGGAGCGCCTGCGCCCGCTCCCGTCTCCCGTCGCCCTGCAGCACGGCGCTGACCCGGCACAGGAGGGTGGCCATGGTCACCGACCGGCGCAGCATGCGCGCGGTGCGCCCGGTGCCGATGGTCTCCAGGACCCGCGCCCCCTCGACGGCGCGCCCCTCCTCCGTGAGCAGCAGGGCCTCGCCGAGCCGCAGCGCCGTCCCGGGGTCGCCGTCCAGCCACTCCTCCGGCCACCCGGCGGCAACGACCTGCTCGAACGCGGCCCGGCACTCCGGCATCGCCCCGGCCAGGGCGAGGGCGAGCACGTTCAGGCAGGCGGCGCGGAAACGGGTCGTCGCCGTCGCCGAGCGGGCGGGACGCTCCATGACGCGCCGGACCAGGTCCGTCGCGACGTCGAAGTGGTCCTCGTGCAGCAGCAGTTCGGCGGCCACGAGCGCGGACACGTCCACGCTGGGCTGGTCCGCGGGCGCGACGGAGCCGAACTCCGCGATCGTCCGGGCCACCCGCATGGCGGTCTCGATCGAACGCCGGGTGTCCCCGGAGTAGCCGGCGACGACGGCGACGAGGGCGTCGAACACGCAGCGGCGGACGGGCTCGCGGCGCCAGGCCCGCGCCGTCTGCGGATCGGAGACGCTCGCGTACAGGCGGGCGAGCCGCTCGGAGTCCCAGTCCGTGAACCCGCGGTCGAACCAGTCGACCATGAAATCCATGTAGTCCACGAGGACGGCGCCGTCGGTGCCCGGTTCGACCCGCCGGCGCAGCGCCCACCAGCGTTCGGGCCGCATGACCTCGATCTCGCGGATCCGCTCGAAGAGGAACGTGTCCAGCTCGCGCGGCCCGAGCACGGGGAAGGCGGCGCGGGCGGCCGCCTCGAACTCGGCGTTCTCCACGGCCCATCCGGCCAGCCGGCGCAGCACGCGCAGGTTCTCGACCCCGACGCGCCGCTCGGCCAGGTAGCCAGCCCCGGCCCAGGCCCCCACGGCGCTGGCGCGCACGTCCCCGGCGACGGCGGAGAAGTCGATCGCGCCGCGGGCCAGCAGGGTCTCCACGGCGCGCGGCACGTCGGCGGGGTCCACGCCGAGTTCGCCGAGCCCGGCCACGATGGGCCGGCAGACGACGTCGGGGTCCGTGGAGCCGGTGACGTCGATGGCGCGCAGGACCAGCCCGTGCAGGACCGTCTCGCCCTTGACGCCGCCGGGGGCGGTCTCCGGGAAGATCCAGTCCCGTCCCAGGACCAGGCGCGCGAGGGTCAGCCAGACCTCCTCGTGGAGGGCCCGGGCCACGTGCTCGGCGTTGGCGGGGTCGAAGGCGCCGAGGTAGAGGCGGACCAGGCCGATCAGCCCCTCGGCGGCCCCCTGCAGCCGCCGGGCGAGCAGCTCGGAGTCGGGGAACCCTGCCACGACGACGAGCCGCCGGACGTCCTCGCCGTCGAGCCGGAACGCATCCGGGCCCAGCACGAGCGTCGGGAACGGGAAGGCGGAGGCGCCGAGCTCGAGCGAGGTCGGGTAGCGGGTCGGCACGATCATCCGCAGCCAGGGCGCGTGCAGGAGCAGGGCGGGCACGATCTCCTGGGTGACGCGCAGGGCCCGGGTGCGGTTGCGCTCCCACAGGCCCGCGTGGTCCAGGACCAGCACGGTGGGGACGGGCTCGGCGTCGCGGCCGAGCCGGTCGAGGACGGCGTCCGCGTCGAGGTCCTCCTCGTCGGCGTCGATCCACGCGTAGCGCACGTCCGAGTCGGCGGTCGCCCTGCTGCGGACCCAGTCCGCGACCAGCGTGGTCTTGCCCGCCCCGGCGGGCGCGCGCAGGATCGTGAGCCGGTGGGTGCCGTCGAGCTCGTCCATCAGCCCGGGCCGCGGCAACAGCGGCGCGCGGACGTCGGGAAGGCGGTCCAACAGGTGCCGCACGCCCCTCACCTTCTCCCCCAGATAGCCACGTGTCAACAAATTGTCGACTCCCCCGGGCTGTCTTACGGTAGCAACGCGGCGTCATGTTCGGGGGATCCCGCGTCATATGTGACGAGGCACACCACGCTACAAAGGCGCGCCGAACCCGCCGGCCGCCCGCTCAGGCCCGCCGGCGCACCCGCTGCTGCCGCAGCACGAGGAACACCAGGTACGGCGCGCCGATGACCGCCGTCGCGATCCCCGCGGGCAGCGGCGACGGGAACAGGTTCGCCGCGGCGAGGTCGGCCAGGAGCACGAACAGCGCCCCGACCAGCGCGGACGCGGCGACCGGCGGCAGCACGGAGCGGGCCAGCAGCCGGGCGATCTGCGGACTGGCCAGCGCCACGAACGCGACCGGTCCGGCCAGCACCGTCGCCGCGACCGCCAGCAGCGTGGCCACGGCAAGCAGGCCCAGCCGCACCACGTTGGGCCGGACGCCCAGCGCCAGCACGGTGTCCTCGTCCAGCGCAACCATCCCCAGCTGCCGCCGTGCCAGCAGCCCCGCCGCCAGTCCGGCGAGGATGGGGACCAGCACCGCGACCACCTGGTCCCAGTCGCGGCCGTTGATCGACCCGGACATCCAGGTCAGGGCCTGCGCCGCGCTGACCACGTCCCCCAGCGTGAGCATCCAGTTCGTCAGGGCCATGGCCAGCCCCGAGAGCCCGAGCCCGACGATGATCACGCGGTTCGACTCCAGGCCGCTGCGCCACGTGAGCAGGTAGACGGCCGCCGCCGTGGCGAACCCGCTCAGGGCCGCGCCGGCGGGAAGGCCCAGCGTGCCGGCCACCCCGGAGATCCCGCCCGCGGTCCCCGCGAGCGCGAGCACCGCCACCGCGCCGAACGACGCGCCGGACGTGATGCCGAGGATGTCGGGGCTGGCCAGCGGGTTGCGGGCGACGGTCTGGGTCAGCGCGCCGGCGGCGCCGAGCGCCAGCCCGGCGAGGACGGCGGAGGCCGTGCGCGGGGCCCGGAACTCGAGCACGGCCAGCCCGGTCCGCGGGTCCGGGGCCGCGCCAAAGAGCGTGGCGAGCACGTCGAGCGTGGGGATCGGGGTGCCGCCGACGGCGATGTGCCAGGCGGCGGAGACGACGACGGCGGCGCCGAGCACGCCGGCCACCACGCCGGCGCGGGCCGCGCGGCGGCGGGCGGGGGTGCCCTGCACCAGGCGCACGGGCGCGCTCACAGCTTGACCAGCTTCCGGCGGCGGGCGATGTGGACGAACAGGGGCGCGCCGAGGATCGCGACGACGACGCCTACGGCCAATTCCCCCGGGCGGGCGACGACCCGGCCCAGGGTGTCCGCCACGAGCAGCAGCACTCCCCCGGCGGCGGCGGACGCCGGGACCAGCCAGCGGTAGTCCGCCCCGAACATCCAGCGCACGGCGTGCGGGACCACGAGCCCGGCGAACGCGATCGGTCCGGCCATGGTGACGGCGGACCCGGCAAGCAGCACCAGCGCGGCCAGGCCGACGCCGCGGGCCCGCGCCGTGGAGACGCCGAGGGAGTTCGCGGCGTCCTCGCCGAGCGCGAGCGCATTGAGCTGGGTCGCGTTGAGCCAGGCCAGCAGCGCCCCGGCCAGCAGGGCCGGCCACAGCTGCTCCACGACGCCGCTGCGCCCGGCGACGGAACCGACCTGCCAGAACCGCAGCGTCTCCAGGGCGGCCTCGCTCATGAGCACCACGCCGGAGACCAGCCCCGCGCAGAGGGCGGTCACGGCCGCGCCGACGAGCACCAGGGTCGTCGGGGAGGCGCCCTTGCGCCCGGCCCCGGCGACGGCGAAGACCAGCGCGCTCGCCGCCAGGGCCCCGGCGAACGCGAGCCCGGCCTGCGCCGGGACGGCCAGCGGACCGAGCGCCGCCGTCGTCGCCACGATGGCCAGCGCCGCGCCCTGGTTGATGCCCAGCAGCCCGGGCTCCGCGATCGGGTTGCGCGTGTGCCCCTGCGTGATGGTCCCGGCCACGCCGAGCGCGGCGCCGGCGGCGAGGGCGGTGACCGTGCGCGGCACCCGCAGGCCCAGGATCGTGTCGTCCATGACGGTGCCGGTGGGCGTGAGGACGGCGTGCCAGACCTCGCCGAGCGTGGACGGCGCGGAGCCGACGGCGATGCTGGCGAGCGCGGCCGCGCCGAGCAGGAGAAGCAGGACGACGGCGGAGCGCGCCCGCGCGGGGCCGGCGCGGCGGGCGGCGGCCGGGGCGGGGGCTGGGTGGGCCATGGGGCTCCCTTGTGGGTGGTGCGGGTCGATCGTGACGCATTACGCGACGTTGACGGTGCGTAATTGTCGGGGCTTGCTAGAGTCTACCGAGCGAGTCAGGTAAGGCTCGCCTAAGCACCGTTCTCGAGAGGCTCCCATGAAGATCACCCGCTTCCTCCAGACGGCGGCCGCCGCCTCCGCCGTCGTCCTCACCGCCGCCGCGTGCGGCGCCGGCACCGGCGCCGGCTCCGAGGAGTCCGCCGCCGCCGGCGAGGGCTTCCCCCGCACCATCGAGCACTTCAAGGGGTCCACGGAGATCCCGGAGAAGCCCGTGCGCATCGCCGCGCTGGACCCCTCCTACGTCGACGCGGCCCTGCTGCTGGACGCCGAGGTCGTTGCCTACACCGAGTACCGCCAGGGCGCCGAGCCGTTCGCGGAGTACCTGGGCGACGTGTCCGAGCACACGGACGAGGCCGTCAACGTCGGCACCATCGCCGAGCCGAACCTCGAGAAGGTCCTCGAGGCCGACCCCGACCTGATCATCTCGGCCGACGTGCGCCAGGGCGCCATGTACGACCAGCTGAACAAGATCGCCCCGACCGTGTTCTCCGAGTCCACCGGCCCGACCTGGAAGGAGAACGTCGTCCTCCTTGGCGAGGCGATCGGCGAGAAGGAGAAGGCCGAGCAGCTCGTCGCGGACTACGAGGCCCGCGCCAAGGCCGTCGGCGACGAGATCAAGGCCAAGAACCCTGACGCCACCTACTCGCTGCTCCGCTTCGTCGGCGAGGACACGGCCCGCCTGTACTCCTCCAACTCGTTCCCCGGCGACATCATGGCCGATATGGGCATCCCGCGCCCCGAGGGCCAGCCGGACACGCAGGACTCGATCTTCGTGCCGCTCTCGGCCGAGCAGATCCTCAAGGCCGACGCCACGTTCATCATGGAGTCCACCTGGAACCCCGGCGGCTCCGAGGGCGAGGCCTCCGTGGCCCAGCAGAAGCGCTTCGAGTCCAACCCGCTGTGGGACCGCCTCGAGGGCGAGATCGTGGAGGTCGACGACGACGTCTTCCTGGCCTCCGTCTCCATCCAGGGCGCCAACGAGGCGATCACGCAGATCGCCGAGCACTTCGGCGTCGACCCGCACCTGGAGAAGTAGGCCCGCGCACCGCGCACCCACCGGCCAGGAGCCCGGGGACGTCCCGTTCCGTCCCCGGGCTCCCGCGCGTCCGGACCCCCACAAGCCGTCCCGCCGGAGATCGTTCGCACTTGCCGCTGCCCGGCAGCCGATCGTTCTCAATTAATCCCGGAAAACCCGAACCGTTCTGAGGTATTCGGCCCAGACGGCCCGAAACCCCGGTTGACCTAAGAACGATTCGGGCGATCTAGGAACGATTCCGGCTCGGCCGGCAACAACTTCGAACGATTCGGCGCTGTGGCCGGCGCCCCGACCGCCTCGCCCGGCGGCCCATCGCCTCGCCCGGCGGCCCATCGCCTCGCCCGGCGGCCCACCACCTCGCCCGGCACCCCGGCGCCACGGAGCGGCTCCTCCGGCGCAGCCCGCGCGGCCCGTGGCGGAGCCCGGGGACGTCCCGTTCCGTCCCCGGCCTCCCACCTGCGCGGGCGTCGATAGACTGTCCGGGTCCGCACCGCCGACCCCGGGGAGCCAGCAGTGACCATCGATTTCGCCCGCTCCGCGCAATCCAGCCTCGGCGTCGAGTGGGAGATCGCCCTGGTAGACCAGCACACCGGGGACCTGCGCTCGGTGGCCCAGGAGGTCCTGCGCGGGGTGAACCTGCTCCACGGGGAGCTGAACGAGGACGACGAGCACCCGCACGTGAAGCAGGAACTGCTGCTGAACACGGTGGAGATCGTCACCGACGTCTGCGGCAGCGTCGCCGAGGCCAAGGACCAGCTGGCCCGCAGCCTCGGGGTCCTGCGCGAGGTCACCGACCCGCTGGGCGTTGAGCTCTACTGCGCCGGATCGCACCCGTTCGCCACCCCGCGCCTGCAGCCGGTCACGGACAAGGAGCGCTACGCCAAGCTGATCGACCGCACCCAGTGGTGGGGCCAGCAGATGGTGATCTACGGGGTGCACGTGCACGTGGGCCTGGACCGCTGCGCCAAGGCCCTGCCCATCACCGACGGCCTGGTGAACTACCAGCCCCACTTCCAGGCCCTCTCCGCCTCGAGCCCGTTCTGGGCCGGCGAGGACACGGGCTACGCGAGCCACCGCGCCCTGATGTTCCAGCAGCTGCCGGCTGCGGGCATCCCCTTCCACTTCCCCACGTGGTCCGACTACGAGCGCTACGTCGCGGACATGCTGCACGTGGGCGTCATCGACGACATCTCGGAGATCCGCTGGGACGTGCGCCCGGTCCCCCGCCTCGGCACCGTCGAGATGCGCATCGCGGACGGGCTGAGCAACCTGCGGGACATCGGCGCCATCGCCGCCCTGACCCAGTGCCTCGTCCACGACATGTCGGCCCAGCTCGACGCCGGCAAGACCATCGAGGTCATGCCGCCCTGGTTCCGGATGGAGAACAAGTGGCGGGCCGCCCGCTACGGCATGGAGGCGATCATCATCCTCAACGCCGCCGGCGACGAGGCGCTGGTGACGGACGTGCTCGAGGAGGAGCTGAACCGGCTCGAGCCGGTCGCCAGGGAGCTCGGCTGCGCCGACGAGCTGGCGGACGTCGAGCGGATCATGCGCGGCGGCGCCGGCTACCAGTGGCAGCGGCGCATCGCCAAAGCCCACGACGGGGACCTGCGGGCCGTGGTGCAGGACAACATCGCCCGCATGCGCACGGCGTAGGCGGGGGCGCGCCCCCGCCGGCCGCCCCTACGGCAGCGCCAGGCGGAACACCTTCCCCCACGCGGAAGCGACCTGCTTCGGCAGCGGGCCGGTGTTGTACGGCAGGCCGTAGCGTTCGCAGATGTCCCGCACCTTCGGCGCCACCTCGGCGTACCGGTTGGACGGCAGGTCCGGGAACAGGTGGTGCTCCACCTGGTGGGACAGGTTCCCGGTCATGAAGTGCATGAACTTCGAGCCGGAGATGTTGGACGAGCCAATCATCTGCCGCACGTACCAGTCGCCGCGGGTCTCCCCCTCGACCATCTCCTCGGTGAACGTCTCGGCGCCCTCCGGGAAGTGCCCGCAGAAGATCACCGCGTGCGCCCACACGTTGCGCACCGCGTTCGCGGCCAGCGTCCCGGTCAGCGCGCCGCGCCCGGAACCGGTGAGCAGCGCGGCGGCCGGGGTCGCGGCGTAGTCCTTGGCGAACTGCTTGGCGGCCTTGAGCCCGAGCGCCTTGAGGTCGCGCGCCAACGCCGCCTTGGACTTGTTGCCCTTGCGGACGTCCTCGAGCTCGAGGTCGTACAGCGCGATGCCCCACTCGAACACGGGGGCCAGCAGCGCGTTGAACACCGGGTTGAGCACGTTGACCGGCTTCCACGGCTGGTCCGGGTCCATGCGCAGCAGGTTGTAGCCCACGTCGTTGTCCTTGCCGACGACGTTGGTCCACCGGTGGTGCAGGTCGTTGTGCGTGTGCTGCCAGGACCGGGCCGGCGTCACGAAGTCCCACTCCCAGGTGGTGGAGTGGATGTCGGGGTCGCGCATCCAGTCCCACTGCCCGTGCAGGACGTTGTGGCCGATCTCCATGTTCTCGATGATCTTGGCCGCGGCCAGCATCGCGGTCCCGGCCACCCACGCGTACTTGTTGCGCCCGGCGGCGACCAGGGTGCCGCGCCCGGCGATCTCGAGTCCGCGCTGGAGGCGGATGACGCGGCGGATGTAGGCGGCGTCGTCGGCCCCGCGCCGGGCCAGCACGGCGTCGCGGACGGCGTCCAGCTCGCGGCCGAGCTCGGCGACCTGCTCGTCGCTCAGGTGGGCGGCGGCCGGCGGGCGCACGCCGGGGCTCCCGGCCGCGGCGAGCGCGCCGGGGCGCGGCTTGGAGGGCACGACGGCGGAGCCGGCCTCCTCCGGGGCGGCGGTTCCGCGGGCGCGGTCCGGGCCCTGGGCGTCGTGGGACGCGACGGCGGCGTGCCCGGCCTGGTCGGCGCCCGGGGTGTGGCGCGGCCGGTGCGAGGTGGTGGTCATGTGGCTCCTGAGGTCGGGGAAAGTCGGTGGCGGCGGGAGGCGCCGCGTCAAATATCGAGGGCGACCGGGCCGGCCGCCGCGGACACGCAGGTCTGGACGAGCTCCCCCGGCTCGCCGTGGACCTCGCCCGTGCGCAGGTCGCGGACGCGGCCGGAGCGCAGCGGAACGAGGCAGCTGTGGCAGATGCCCATGCGGCAGCCGCTGGGCATCAGGACGCCGGCGTCCTCGCCGGCGTCGAGCAGCGGGGTCGCCCCGTCGGCCTCGGCCTGGCGGTCGGAGGCCTCGAAGTCGACGGCGCCGCCCTCTCCCCCGGCCCCCGCCAGCTCGGTCGTGAACCGCTCGATCCGCAGGCCCGGCCCAGCGCCGGGGCCGCCGGCGCCGTCCCACAGCGCCTCGGCGGCGTCGAGGAACCCGGCGGGTCCGCACGCGTAGGCGGCGCGGTCGCTCCAGTCGGGGCACAGGGCGGCGACGGCGTCCGGGGTGGACAGGTCCAGGCGGCCGGCGTCCGCGGTGTAGTGGTGGTGGACGCGCAGGCCGGGGAACTGGTCGGCCAGCTCGCGCAGCTCCTCGCGGAACAGGGCGGTCGCCGGGGTGCGCGAGGAGTGGATGAGGACGACGTCCGCGTCCGGGCGGGCCGGCACCAGCGTGCGGACCATCGACATGACGGGCGTGATGCCGCTGCCCGCGGTGAGCATCAGCAGGCGGCGCGGGTGCTCGGGGAGCGTGAAGTCACCCTGCGGCGGGGCCAGGAACAGGACGTCTCCGGGGGCCGTGTCCCGGACGAGGGCGCGGGAGACGCTGCCGACGTCGGTGACGGTGATGGCCGGGTCCCGCCCGGCGGCCGTGGCGAGGGAGTAGGAGCGCCAGTGGCGCACGCCGTCGACCTCGACGCCGATGCGGGCCCACTGGCCGGCCTCGTGCGGGTTCCACCCGCGGCCGGGGCGGAAGGAGATCGTGGCGGAGTCGGGGGTTTCGGCGACCACGGAGGTCACGACCCCGCGCAGCTGCCGCGCCGAGTAGACCGGGTTGACGAGTGACAGGAAGTCCTCGACGCGGAGCGGGGTGGTGAACAGGGATGCTGCGTGGGCTAGCGGGCGCAGCTTGGAGAACATGTTCCCACCCTATGGCCCCGCAGATCAGGTTTCTCCGCGCCCGGCCTACAATCGAGTCGGGAAAACTATCGCCGGGAAACAAATGGGGGCCTCATGCCGCAGAACCAGTCCGCCGCCTACGAGCCTCCGTGGCTGTCCCTGCCGCGGGAGATCCCCGCGGCCCTGGCCCCGGTCGTCCCGGACGTCGTCGAGGCGATCATCGCCACCGTGCCCAACGTGGTCCCAGCCTACGCGCTGCCGATCGAGGGCCGCTTCGGCCGCGGGCTGCGCCGGGGCGTGGCGGGCGCGCTGGCCCAGTTCCTGGAGCTGCCCGGCACCCGCCGGCCCGCCCTGTCCTCCGAGACGGAGCTGCTGGTGGCCGGGCTCGGCAGCGGGGAGTTCCGGCAGGGCCGGAGCATGGATGCCCTGCTCGCCGCGTACCGCACGGGCGCCCGCGTGACGTTCCGGCTGTTCGCCGACGCGTCGATGCGGCGCGGCCTGGGCCCCGAGGTGGTGGCGACGCTGGGCGAGTCCATCTTCGCGTACATCGACGAGCTCTCCGCGGTCAGCGCCGCCGCGTACGCGTTCGAGCAGTCGGAGCGGGCCGGCGAGCTGGACCGGCGCCGGCACGAGCTGCTGGAGCTGCTGCTGGCCGGCCGGGCCGACGAGCCCGCCCTGCGCCGGGCCGCCACCACCGCGGACTGGGTGCTGCCCGCGCGCCTCGCCGTCGTCGTCGTCCCCCTGGAGCGCGCCGGCGGGCTGCGGCTGCGGCTGGGCCAGCGGGTCCTGGTCGTCGAGCGCGAGTCCGACGCCGTCGCCGTCGTCCCCGTGCTCTCCCCCGTGACGGCGCGGGCCGAGCTCGCCCGCGCCCTGGAGGGGCGGCGCGCGGTGGTCGGCCCCGGGGTCGGCTGGGAGCGGACCGCGGACTCGCTGCGGTTGGCCGTCCTGGCCGCGTCGCTCACGCCGCCCGGGGACGGGCCGGACGAGTCGCCGTTGTGGGCGTCGGACCACCTGGCGGCCCTGGTGCTGGGGGCGGAGCCGACGGCGGTGGCCGAGCTGGCCGCGCGCCGGCTGGCCCCGCTGGAGGACCTGCGGCCGGCCCAGCGCGAGCGGCTCGCGGAGACGCTGCTCTCGTGGCTGCGGCACTGGGGGCAGCGGGCGCCGGTCGCGCAGGAGCTGGGCATCCACGCGCAGACGGTCGGCTACCGGCTCACCCAGCTGCGCGAGCTGTTCGGGGACGCGCTGGAGGACCCGCAGGCGCGGTTCGAGCTGGAGCTCGCGCTGCGGGCCGGGCGCGCGTAGCGGCCCGCGGCCGGCGCGGGGCGCGCCGGCCGCAGGCCCCGTCCGGTTCGGTCAGACGACCGTCGGCGCGGGCAGGTAGACCTTGCCGCCGGCCGCCCGGAACTCGGCGGCCTTGTCCCGCATGCCGGCGATCGCCTCCTGCTCCGCGGCCCCGCCGAACTGGTCCCGGATGTCCTGGGAGATGCGCATCGAGCAGAACTTCGGGCCGCACATCGAGCAGAAGTGCGCGGTCTTGGCGGGTTCGGCGGGCAGCGTCTCGTCGTGGAACGCCTCGGCCGTCTCCGGGTCCAGCGACAGCGCGAACTGGTCGCGCCAGCGGAACTCGAAGCGCGCCTTGGACAGGGCGTCATCCCGGGCCGTCGCGCCCGGGTGCCCCTTGGCGACGTCGGCGGCGTGCGCGGCGATCTTGTACGTGATGACGCCGGTCTTCACGTCGTCCTTGTTCGGCAGGCCGAGGTGCTCCTTCGGCGTGACGTAGCAGAGCATGGCGGTGCCGTACCGGGCGATCTCCGTGGCGCCGATCGCGGACGTGATGTGGTCGTAGCCCGGGGCGACGTCGGTGACGAGGGGGCCGAGCGTGTAGAAGGGCGCCCCCTTGCACAGCTCCTGCTGCCGCTCGACGTTCTCCCGGACCAGGTGCAGGGGGATGTGGCCGGGCCCCTCCACCATGACCTGGACGTCGTGGGCCCAGGCCCGCTCGGTGAGCTCGGCGAGCGTGTCCAGTTCCGCGAACTGGGCGGCGTCGTTGGCGTCCGCGATCGAGCCGGGCCGCAGCCCGTCGCCGAGGGAGAACGCGACGTCGTAGCGGGCGAAGATCTCGCACAGCTCGTCGAAGTGCGTGTAGAGGAAGTTCTCCCGGTGGTGCGCCAGGCACCACCCGGCCATGATCGAGCCGCCCCGGGAGACGATGCCCGTGACCCGGTCCGCCGTGAGCGGCACGTAGCGCAGGAGCACCCCGGCGTGGATGGTCATGTAGTCCACGCCCTGTTCGCACTGCTCGATCACCGTGTCGCGGAAGATCTCCCAGGTCAGCGCGTTGGCCTCGCCGTTGACCTTCTCGAGGGCCTGGTAGATGGGCACGGTCCCGATCGGCACCGGGGAGTTGCGGATGATCCACTCGCGGGTGGTGTGGATGTCGTCGCCCGTCGACAGGTCCATGACGGTGTCGGCGCCCCACCGCGTGGCCCACTGCATCTTGTCCACCTCCTCGGCGATGGAGCTGGTGACCGCGGAGTTGCCGATGTTGGCGTTGATCTTGACGAGGAACGCCTTGCCGATGACCATCGGCTCGGACTCCGGGTGGTTGACGTTCACCGGGATGATGGCCCGGCCGGCGGCGACCTCGGAGCGGACCAGCTCGGGGTCGCAGTTCTCCCGCAGCGCCGCGAAGCGCATCTCCTCGGTCACGACCCCGGCCCGCGCGTAGTGCATCTGGGTCGCGGTCCGGCCCGCGCGGGAGCGCAGCGGCACCGGGCGTTCGCCCTTCCATTCCTCGGACGCCTGGCCGCGCCGGAGCGCCGAGCGGCCGTCGTCGAGCAGGTTGCGCTCCCGTCCCCGGTACTCCTCGACGTCGCCGCGGCCCTCGATCCAGTCCCGCCGCAGGGGCGGCAGGCCGACGGTCGGGTCGCTGCCCGGACCCTCCGTCCGGTAGACCCGCAGCGGGGGGTTCGGCGCGCCGCCGGGGCTGTCGCCCAGGCGGATCTCCGTGACGGGGACGCGGAGGCCGTGCTCCGGGTCGTGGGCGTGCGCGATGGCGTGCTGAGCGGATGTGCTCATGATGGGGTTCCTCTTCCTTCGCCGGCATGACCCGGGCAGGTTCGACGGTCGCAGGCTGCATCAGCCCGATCTCAGCCCCTGCAGTGGGGCTCCCGTGTGGACGCCATCGACCCTAGCATCCCGTGACACCCGTCACGGGATGGCCGGCCGGGCTACGCCGGCGGCTTCCCCGACAGCGCCGTCCAGGGCACCCAGCCGACCATCGTCCCGTAGCGGACTTGGTGCCAGCCGCGGGCGACCTTGCCGGTGGCCAGCGTCCGGTGCCCCCGGGGCACGATCGTCACCAGCCGGTACTGCGTCCCCGGCCACGCGCGCACGGTGGCGTCGACGGTCGCGTAGCGGGTCGCCGGGGTCGGCTCGGCGCCCCCGTAGTGGTGCTCGAGCGTGGGCGTGCGCTGCGCCTTCATGGCCTTGGCGATCGTGGTGCCCACGTACCGGTAGTGCCACGGCTCGTACCGGTACCCGGTGACGGGGGCCTGCCCGTCCGGGTAGCGCAGGATGAAGCCGTAGTTGTGGGCGTTGTACCGCATCCACGACACGACCCCGGCCGGGGTGGCCACGTCGATTGCCAGCCCGGTCTGGTGCTCGGAGGTCCCCGGCTGCGCGGAGACGGTGTTGGTGTAGACGTGGCCCCAGCGCTCGACGTAGCTCGTGTAGAGGTTCTGCTGGTACGTGTACGAGCGGTACGACGACGTGATCCGCAGCCCCACCCCGTCCCGCTGCGCGGCCGCGGCCATGAGCCGGAACGCGTACGCGGCCTGGGGCTGGAGCTGGTGGCTGCCCTGCGCGGTGCGCAGCGCCGGCGCGAACCGCACCGGGACCAGCGGGTGCTGGCGGTTCACGAGCACGCCGGGCTGGCTGGGGTCCCGCTCCACGGCCGCGGCCGTGGTGGTGGTCGTGGCGGGGACGACGGCGGCGGCCTGGAGGCCGGACGCGGTGGACGACGGCGGCGCCGCCGCGGCCGGAAGCGTGCCGGCGGTGAGGGCGAGGCCCAGGGCGGCGGCGGCCAGGAGGGTCGCCGGGCGCCTGCGCGCGGGCGTGGGGCGGGGGAAGCGCATGCGTCCATCGTCCCTTATCCGGTCCCACATGGGAACCGGCCCTGCGGATGTCCTTGCATGACCGTGCGCATGTCGTGCGCGTCCGTGGCCGTACTCTTGTCCTTGACACAAAACCGTCCGGACGCCGGGCGGGATTCGGCGGCCCGGCGTGCCGGGCCCGGGAGGAAGGCACCTTCGTGGGGGCAAACAACCAGTCGCACCGGCGGGTCGCAGCAGCCACCGGCGTGGCGATCGCCGCGATGATCGGCCTGTCGGCGTGCGGCGGCGCCGCGGAGGACCCGGCGGCCTCCGAGTTGGCCGCATCCTCGGCCCCGGCCGCCCCGTCGGCATCGGCGAGCGCGTCGGCCAGCATCGAGCCCGTGCCGACGGACACCGCCCGCGCCGAGAGCCCCTCCCTGGAGTCCGTGCCGCCCGAGGAGTCCCCGGCGGCGACGGCCCCGGCGTCGTCGGCCGCGCCGTCGTCGCCCAAGGCCCCGTCCGCGTCCCGCACGCCCAAGGTCGGCGAGCCCGAGCCGGTGGCCGCGGCGTTCGCCGAGGCCTACGCGAACGCCGAGGTCGGCAAGGAGGCCTGGCTCAAGGCGATGGCCCCGCACGCGAGCGAGGAGTTCCTCTCCGGGTTCTCCGGCACCAACGAGCAGTACCTGGTGGACCGCGAGGTCGAGCGCGTCGAGGCCGGGGACGGCGGCAGCGCCGACACCCGGCAGTTCACGATCCACTTCTCCGACGGGACGGCCGAGACCATCGAGCTCTCCCCCGCGCACGACGCCGACGGCGGCTGGCTGGTCACCGCGTTCGCGTAGGCGGGACGTCTGCGGCCGCGGGGGTCCCTCCTCCCGCCGCCGGGCACGGCCGCACCGTGGCCACACCGGGCCGGCAGCCGCACACCCCCGCCGCCGATGCAATCGTTCGTCGTTGTTTCCGTCTTCCCGGAATCGATGGCAGTTATTGCGGGAATCAAGGAACCGTTCGTAGCTCAACAGGCGAATCGGGGCCCAGGGCCCGGATACCTAAGAACGATTTCCCCAAAAAGGAGATAAGTACCAACGATCCTGAGCCAGGTGCGCGCGCCAGGCCACCGGGGGGCACCGTGCCGGGAATCGACCGGCGGCGCGCGCGTGTGCACGGCGGCCTCAGCGTCCGGCGGGCGCGTCCTCCCACACGAAACCGTCCGGGTCCGTGAACGCGCCAGCGGTGCCGTGCACGGTGATCCGGTGCGGCCCGCTCCCCTCCGGGTCGACCCCGGCGTTCTTCGCAGCGAGGCGGCGCGGATTCAGGGCGAGCTTGAGGCCCGGCCCCGCCGTCTCGAACTCCGCGTACTTCCCGCCGAAGCTCTTCGCCACGGCGAAGCCGCGCTCGGCGTAGAACCGCTTGCTCGCCTTCACGTCCTCGACGCCGAGGAGCAGCACCAGATCCTCGTACGCCAGGGGCGCCGGTCCGGCGCCGGCCGGCTCCTTCTTCGCGGACGACGCGATCGTCCAAACCGCCCCGTCCGGCGCCTGAACGGAGGCGCCGAAGCCCCAGAGGCTCGCCTTGGGCGGCTTGAGGGCCGTCGCCCCGGCCGCGAGTGCGGCGTCGAAGTACGCGCGCACGGGCCCGGGGTGGGCGACCACCAGCGAGAGCGTGTAGCCACGGAACCCGCTGCCGGAGGCCTCGGCGGACCGGACACGCACACGGTCGGAGAGGCCGAGCGCGGAGTAGAACGCTTCGGCGGCGGCGACGTCGGCGGCCTCGAGGGCCACGGAATCAATGGAAATGGTCGTGGTGTCCATGCCCGCAAATCTATCGACGGATCCACGACCGTGCTTCTCGATTCCTGACCGGATGCCTCGTCCGGCGTCGGCGACGGCGGGGCTCCCCTGCTGGCCCGCCCGCGCTGGGTACGATCGCCGCGTCCCCCGTTGCCCACCGCCGGAGACCCATGGCCCTCCTGACCATCGACCGGACGCGCCCGCGCCCGGCGCCGCCCGCGGCCGCGCGGCGCCCCTCCGGCGCGCCCGCCGGCTTCCGCACCGACGTGCAGGGCCTGCGCGCCGTCGCGGTCGGGCTCGTGCTGCTCTACCACGCGGGCCTCGGGTTCGTCCCGGGCGGGTTCGTCGGGGTCGACGTGTTCTTCGTGATCTCCGGGTTCCTGATCACGGGCCTGCTGCTCAAGGAGCTGGACCGGACGGGGCGGATCAGCCTCACGGACTTCTACGCGCGCCGGGCCCGCCGCATCCTGCCCGCCGCCACGGTCGTCCTGCTCGCCACGGCCGCCATGACCGCGCTGCTGCTGCCCCCGACCCGGTGGGAAAACATCGCCCGGGAGATCGCCGGCAGCGCGTTCAACGTCGTCAACTGGATGTTCGCCGAGTCCAGCACGGACTACCTGCGCAACGAGGAGGCCGCCAGCCCCGTCCAGCACTTCTGGTCCCTCGCCGTCGAGGAGCAGTTCTACATCGTCTGGCCGCTGCTGCTGGTTGGCCTGGTCTGGCTCGCGGGCCGCGAGCGGATCCGCGCGGCCGCCTCGCCGGCCATGGGCGGCGCCCGGCGCCTCGCCGCACCGGCCGGAATCCCCCGCCCGTGGGTGGCCCTCGCCATCGCGGCCCTCTCCCTCGGGTCGCTCGCCCATTCGGCGCACCTGACCGCCGCCAACCCGGGCGCGGCCTACTTCGCCACGACCACCCGCGCGCACGAGCTCGGCATCGGCGCCCTGCTCGCCGTCGGCGCCCCCGCGCTGGTCCGGCTCCGCGCGCCCTGGACCGGCATTCTGGGCTGGGCCGGCCTGGCCGCCATCGCCGCCGCCGGGCTGTTCTACAGCCGGGACACCGCGTTCCCCGGCACGGCCGCCCTCCTCCCGACGCTCGGCGCCGCCGCCGTGATCGCCGCCGGCCTGGGCGGGCGCGACCGCACCGGCGCCGGCGCGCTGCTGTCCCTGCCGCCGGCCCGCTGGGTCGGCGACATCTCCTACTCCCTCTACCTGTGGCACTGGCCGCTGGTCGTCGTGGCCGACCACCTCCTCGACGGGCTGACCCCACTGCAGGGCCTCGCCGTCGTCTCCCTCGCCGTGCTCCCCGCCTGGCTGAGCCTCCGCTACGTCGAACGGCCGCTCGTGGCGGCGCCGCGGCTCCGACCGCCACGGCGGGCCCTGGCGCTCGGCGCGGCCGGCATCCTCGCGGGCGCGCTCGCGGCCGCGGCCGTCGCCGTCGCCCCCGCCGGACAGGGCCTGAAGACCGTGGACGCGTCCACCGGGCAACTGCTCGGCGCCGAGGCCCTGGCCCGGGACCCCGGGGCCGCGGACCCCGCCCGCCCGGTCGAGGCCATCACGCCGCTGCCCGCCGACGCCGCCAAGGACCTTCCCGCGCCGTACGCCAGCGACTGCCACCAGGACTCCAAGGGCACCGAGGCGAAGCCGTGCGTGTACGGCGACCCGGAGTCGGACTACACGGTCGCCGTCGCCGGCGACTCCCACGCCCTGCACTGGGTGCCGGCCCTGACCCGGGTGGCGGAGGAGAACGGGTGGCGCCTGGAGACCTATACGAAGGCCTCCTGCCCGCTCGCCGAGGGCATGGTCAACCTCGCGACCGGCACCCCGTACGCCACGTGCCCGGACTGGAACGAGAACGTCCTCGACACGCTCACCGGCCCCGACCGTCCGGACCTGCTGCTCGTCAGCTCGTCCTCCCACACGATGTCCGACGGCGGCTCCCTCGCGGACGGCCTGGCCGCCACGTGGGGCCGGCTCCGGGGCGCCGGCGTCGGGCTCGCCGTCATCGCGGACACGCCCCAGCCGGGCGTCGGCGGGGCCGAGTGCGTCGCCGAGCACCCGGACGCCCTGGACGCATGCGCCGTCCCCGTCGCCGAGGCAGCCGACCAGGGCTGGGCCTACCAGCGGCAGGCGGCCCGCGAGCTCGGCGGCGTCGACGTGGTCGACGTGCGGGAGAGCGTCTGCCCGGACGGGATGTGCCCCGCCGTGATCGGCAACGCCATGGTCTTCTGGGACAACGGCCACCTCACGGCCACGTACTCGCGCACGCTGGCCCCCGCGGTCGGGCGGGAGCTGGCGGACCTCGGCGCTCCGGTGTCCGCTGCGGGCGGCCGCGCCGGCTGATCGCCCCCGACGCCCCGGGCGGCCCTGCGTATTCCCTGCGGTACGCGCCGCCCTCCGCAGGATCGGCGCACCGTACCGCGAGGAGCCCCGCAGGCCCGTTCCCCGCCCGCACTGGCCGTTCCTACGCTGGTGGTACCCGCCCCCCGGCGGCCACTTCTCGCCCGGCCCCATCCGGGCCCTCCGCAATCATCAGGAGAACCCCATGATCCGACGGATCGTCACCGGCACGGCCGCCCTCGGCGTCGCTCTCGCCTTCGCCGCCGGCGCCGCCCCCGCCACCGCCGCCAAGGTCGTCGACACGGACCGCGACCGGATCCCCAACGCCTGGGAGCTGAAGGCAAAGATGAACCCGAAGCTGGCCAAGGACGCCCGCTACGACGTCGACGGCGACGGCGTGAACGCCCTCCAGGAGTACAAGCGCGGCACGGATCCGCGCGACGAGGACACGGACAACGACGGCTCCGACGACAAGGACGAGATCCAGACCCGCACCTCCGGCACCGTGGCGGACACGGACGGCGACGGCGTCGTGGACGGCAACGAGGACCACGACCTGGACGGCATCGCCAACGAGGACGAGGACGACGCCCGCGAGACGGACGCCGACTCCGACGCCAACGGCGTGGCCGACGAGGACGAGGACGACGTCCTCGAGACGCCCATCGTCGAGGAGGCCCCAGTTGTCGAGGAGGTCCCGCTCACCGAGGCCCCCGCGACCGCCTGACCCCCACCCCACCCCACCGTCGAAGGGCGGTCCCGGACTCCCCCTACCCCCCCGTCCGGGGCCGCCCTTCGGCGTAGGCTGGATCCGGCGCCGGGACCGGCGCCGAGCATCCGACCGACAAAGGGGAACCGCATGACGGACTGGACCGTCCTCTCCGCCGCCGAGCACCTGCTGGCCGCCGAGCGCGACCGCCGGGACACCGAGCCGCTGACCGACACGTGGCCGGAGCTCGACGCCGAGACCGGCTACCGCATCCAGGACGAGCTCATCCGGCTGCGCGTCGCCTCCGGGGAGATGGTCGTCGGCGTGAAGCTGGGCCTGACCTCGCGGGCCAAGCAGGAGCGGATGGGCATCGACAGCCCGCTCACCGCCGTCGTTACCGACGCCATGCGCATCCCGACCGGCTCCCCCGCCCCGTACTCGCGGCTGATCCACCCGCGCATCGAGCCGGAGATCGTCTTCACCATGGGCAAGGACCTCGCCGGCCCCGGCGTGACCGTCGAGTCCGCCCTCGAGCACGTGGGCAGCGTCCACGCGGGCTTCGAGGTCATCGACAGCCGCTTCCGCGACTTCCGCTTCCGGCTGCCGGACGTCGTGGCGGACAACGCGTCCTCGTCCTACTTCGTCGTCTCCGAGGAGGGCTTCGCGCCCGACGCCCTGGACCTGGCCGCCGAGGAGGTCGTCGTCGAGGTCGACGGCCAGGAGGTCGACCGCGCGACCGGCGCCGCCGTGCAGGGCCACCCGGCCGCCGCGCTGGCGCTGGCCGCGAACGCCCTGCACCGGCGCGGGCTGTCCATCCCGGCCGGCTCCCTCGTGCTCACCGGCGGCCTCACCGACGCCGTGGAGATGGACCCGGCGAAGCGGTTCACGGCGCGCTTCGCGACCCTGGGCAGCGTGGAGGTCCCGGCCGGGCGGGGATGACGACGGCGGCGCCCCCGCGCGCATCCTCCCGCCCGGGATCCGCCGGCCCCGGCGGCGGGGCGGTCCGGGCCGCACGCCCGCGCCCGGTAGGATCTGGGGCGTCCCCTCCCCCGCCCCCGCCGGAGCCCGCATGTCCCTCCTGACCCGCGACCGGGTTCCCGAGACCCCGCAGACGCCCGCCCCGCCGAGGGGCTTCCGCACCGACGTGCAGGGCCTGCGCGCCGTCGCCGTCGGGCTCGTGTTGCTCTACCACGCGGGCCTGGGCCGGGTGCCGGGCGGATTCGTCGGCGTCGACGTCTTCTTCGTCATCTCCGGGTTCCTCATCACCGGCCTGCTGCTCAAGGAGCTGGACCGCACCGGCCGGATCAGCCTCACCGACTTCTACGCCCGCCGGGCCCGGCGCATCCTGCCCGCCGCCACGCTCGTGCTCGTCGCAACGGCCGCGATGACCGTCGCCCTGCTGCCGTCCACGCGCTGGGAGAACACCGCGCGGGAGATCGCGGGCAGCGCGTTCAACGTCGTGAACTGGATGCTCGCCGATTCGGCTACGGACTACCTGCGCAACGACGAGGCGCCCAGCCCCGTCCAGCACTTCTGGTCCCTCGCCGTCGAGGAGCAGTTCTACCTGGTCTGGCCGCTGCTGCTGGTCGGCCTCGTGTGGCTCGCCGCCCGGCGCGGCCGGACCGGGGTGCCCCGGGCCTGGGTCGGGGCGGCCGTCGCCGCCGGCTCCCTGGCGTCGCTCGCCTACTCGGCGCACCTGACGGCCGCGAACCCCGGCGCCGCGTACTTCGTGACCACCACCCGGGCGCACGAGCTCGGCATCGGAGCGCTGCTCGCCTTCGGGGCCCCCCTGCTCCCCCGCCTCCGCGCCCCCTGGTCCGGGCTCCTGGGCTGGGGCGGACTGGCCGCGATCGCCTACGCGGGGCTCTTCTTCAGCAAGGAGACCGCCTTCCCCGGCGTGGCCGCCCTCCTCCCGACGCTCGGCGCCGCCGCCGTGATCGCCGCCGGCCTGGGCGGCCGGGACCGCACCGGCGCCGGCGCGCTGCTGTCCCTGCCGCCGGCCCGCTGGGTCGGGGACATCTCCTACTCCTTGTACCTGTGGCACTGGCCGCTGCTCGTCGTGGCGGACCACGTGTTCGACGGGCTCACCACCCGGCAGGGCCTCGCCGTCGTCGCCCTCGCCGTCGTCCCGGCCTGGCTGAGCTACCGGCTCGTGGAGCGCCCGCTCATGGCGGCGCCGCGGCTGAAGCCGCCGCGCCGCGCGCTCACCCTCGGCGCGGCCGGGATCCTGGCCGGCGCGCTCGCCGCGTCCGCCGTCGCGCTCACGCCGCCGCCGTTCGGAGCGCTGACGCCGCTGCCGTCGGCCGCGAAGGACGACAACCCGCGCCCCTACGCCGACGGCTGCCACCAGGACCAGGCCAGCACCGAGGCGGCGGCGTGCGTGTACGGCGACCCGGCCGGGGACTACACGGTGGCGATCGCCGGGGACTCGCACGCCGCGCACTGGGTGCCGGCCATGGTGCGCCTGGCCGAGGAGAACGGCTGGCGCCTGGAGACGTACACGAAGTCGGCGTGCCCGGTGGCCGCCGAGACCGTGGTCGTGTCCGAGACCGAGCCGTACGACTCCTGCGCGGCGTGGAACGCCGACCTGATGGACCAGCTGACCGGGCCGGGGAAGCCGGACTTCGTCGTGCTGAGCTCGGCCTCGTACGAGATGGCCGGCGGCGGCGCCTTCCCGGCCGCGCTCGCGGACGCGTGGGGCGGCCTGGGCGACGCCCGGGTCCCATTCGCGGTCATCGCGGACACGCCCCGGCCGAATGTCAACGTGCCCGAGTGCGTCGCCGAGCACCCGGACGACTGGGCCGCCTGCGCCGTGCCCCTGGCCCGGGCCGGGCAGGACGGCCAGCAGGACCAGCTCGCCGCCGCCGGGCAGGTGCCCGGGGTGGACGTCGTGGATCTGACCGGGCACGTGTGCCCGGAGGCCACGTGCCCGGCGGTGATCGGCGACGTGCTGGTCTACCGGGACACGAACCACCTCACCGCCACGTTCTCCCGCTCGCTGGCCCCGGCGCTGGGCCGGGAGCTGGCGGAGCTCGGGGTGCCGGTCGGGGCGTAGCCGGTCCCGCCGCCGCGCGGCGGTCCGCGCCGCCGGCGCGGCGGTCTGCGCTGGCGCGGCCCGGGGGACGTTGCCCGACGGCGGAGGGCCCGGATGCGCCATCCCTGTTGTGACGCACGCCACACCCGCGCTCCTGGGCGTACCTTTGTACCACCACCTTGGGGGAGGTGGACATGGACATCGGGGGGAAACCATGGAAGAGGACCGCAGCGTGTGCCTGTGCATCCGCAACGCACGCGACACCAGGATCATCGCCGTCAAGGACCCGTTCTGCCCGGCGCACGCCGAGCGGGCGGAGTCCGACCAGCCGCGGGCCGCCTAGCGGCCGGCTACGCCCAGTCCCACTCGAAGCAGGCCACGGCGTCCTCGAGTACCCGCAGGTTCTGGATCGAGTGGACGGCCGCCCGCGCACGGTCCGCCGCCGGCGGGGGCGGCCTCAAGCGCGCCGCCCGCCTCCGGCACCACCCGGCACTCGTCCGTGTCGGTGATGATCGGCAGGACCTGCAGCCCGTCCGCGTGGGACTCGAGCAGCTGCGTGGTCCGGTGCGCGGTCCATGATTCCCGCCTGCCAGCGCCGCAGTTTTGATTAAAGTTTTGCATATTTTCCGCGCATACCCCTGAAGTACGCACTCCGTGCGCCCCAAGGGCCCTAGCGTGGAGGGTGAAGGGACGCGCGGCGCCGTGGGGCCCGGAAGGGTGGCTCGTTGGGGGGCTTTTCCGTGAACCACGGCGCCACGCGATCCCCAGAGTCCGGGCCTCGCGTCAGGCCCGCGGCCCGTACCCGTGGCGGGCGTAGTGCTCGCGCAGCCAGCGCGGCACCAGCCGACGCGGCATCCGGGTGAGCCCTCCGACGAGGCCGAAGAGGCCGACGGCGGCGCCCACGAGGTAGAAGCCCCAGGCGACACGGAGCTCGGTGGGCGGGTCCAAGAGGTCGCGCATGGCCATTCCCGACGCGGCGACCAGCAGCCCCGCGCCCACGTACCCCAGGCCGACGCCCCAGTGCGGGAAGACGCCAGCCGTCCGGGTCTCGGCCCAACGGCGCCAGAGCCCCCGCTGCACCCAGGCCCCCAGGTAGACGAGCACCATGCCCAAGGCCACGAGGACCCCCATGGTGAGGGAGTAGGCAATGGGCATCGGCTAGAGGACCACGGCGTCGACGGGCTGGCCGGAGTCCGTCGCGAAGGAGATCCCGGAGGGCCGGACGCCAGCGGCGACGGCCTGCGCGGCCAGGGCGGCGACCATGGCCCCGTTGTCGGTGCACAGGCCGGGCTTCGGGATGCGCAGCGCGATGCCGGCCTCGGCGCACCGCTCGGCGAGCAGCTCGCGCAGCCGGGAGTTCGCGGCCACTCCCCCGCCGAGCAGCAGGTTCTCCAGGCCGTGCTCGCGGCAGGCCAGGACCGCCTTCGAGGTCACGACGTCGACGACCGCCTCCTGGAACGACGCGGCGATGTCCGCGATCGGGGGCTCCTGCCCCTCGGCGGCGTAGCGCTCGACGGCGCGGGCCACGGCGGTCTTCAGGCCGGAGAAGGAGAAGTCGTACCGGTGCTTGCCGGGCTTCTCCGCGGTGCCCATGTACTTGGCGGCGGTCAGGCCGCGCGGGAAGCGGATGGCGGTGCCGTCGCCGTCCCGGGCCATGCGGTCGATGACGGGCCCGCCCGGGTAGCCGAGGCCGAGCAGGCGCGCGGTCTTGTCGTAGGCCTCGCCGGCGGCGTCGTCGATGGTCGCCCCGAGCAGGGTGACGTCGGTGGCGAGGGAGTCCACGCGCAGGATCTCCGTGTGGCCCCCGCTGACCAGCAGGGCGCCGAGCGAGTCGGGCAGCTCCCCGCCGTCCAGAACGCCGACACCGACGTGCGCCACGAGGTGGTTGACGGCGTAGAGCGGCTTGCCGGTCGCCACGGCGAGGGCCTTGGCCGCCGCGACGCCGACCATGAGCGCGCCGGAGAGGCCGGGGCCGGAGGTGACGGCGAGCGCGTCGACGTCGTCCAGCCGGACGCCGGCGGTGTCGAGGGCGCTCTGCAGGGTGGGGATCATGGCCTCGAGGTGCGCACGGGAGGCGATCTCGGGGATGACGCCGCCGAAGCGGACGTGCTCCTCCATGGAGGATGAGACCGCGTTGGCCAGCAGCTCGGTGCCGCGGACGATTCCGACGCCGGTCTCGTCGCACGAGGACTCGATGCCCAGGACGAGCGGGGCGGTGGCGGCGGTCATGGCGTCCATCCTACGCGGGCACCATTGCCATCCCGCGGAGGCCGCCACACAATCGGGGGACCAACCGCACCCGGAGAAGGCATCGGACATGAGACCACGTCCTGAAGCAGAATCGAACCGCCCGGAGACTCCGGGCCCCGCCGAGTCCACGGAGGTCGACCACCGGTCCCCCGGCGAGCGCGCGTCGGCCGACAGTCCCCACTCGCACCGGATCAAATGGGGCGGCTTCACGGCGGGGCTCGTCCTCGCGGTGGCCGTCTACCTCGCCATGCCGGACGACCTGGCGCACGCCGCCCGGATCACGGCGGCCACCGCCGTGCTGATGGGCGCCTGGTGGATGACGGAGGCGATCCCGATCCCGGCGACCGCCCTGGTCCCCCTGGTCGTGTTCCCGGTCCTGTCGGGCGTGCCGATCGGCGACGTGGGCGCCCAGTACGGCGACGACATCATCTTCCTCTTCATGGGCGGCTTCCTGATCGCCCTGGCCATGCAGCGCTGGAACCTGCACCGGCGGATCGCGCTGCGCACGGTCAGCATCATGGGCACGAAGCCGGCCCACATGGTCGCCGGGTTCATGGTCGCCACCGGGTTCGTGAGCATGTGGGTCTCGAACACGGCCACGGCCGTGATGATGCTGCCCATCGGCGTGTCCGTGCTCCTGCTGGCCGGGACCCTGGAGGGAGCCACTCCCGGTCGTGCCCCGAAGTCGGAGGAGGTCAGGGAGGCGGTGATCCAGTCCAACTTCGGCACCTGCCTCATGCTGGGGATCGCGTACTCCGCCTCCATCGGCTCCCTGGGCACGCTGATCGGGACGCCGCCCAACGCGCTGCTGGCGGGCTATCTCGAAGAGGCCCACGACATCAGCCTCGGATTCGGGCAGTGGATGCTCGTGGGCGTGCCGATCTCCGTGGTGATGATGTTCGCCGCCTGGTTCCTGCTCACGAAGGTCCTGTTCCGGCCCGAGGTGTCCGAGATCCCGGGCGGTCGGAAGCTCATCCACGACCAGCTGCACCACCTCGGCCCCATGTCGACGGGCGAGAAGCTGGTGCTCGGCGTCTTCGCCCTCGCGGCGCTGAGCTGGGTCGGCCTGCCGGCCGTTTTCGACGAACCGCCCATCAGCGACGCCGGCATCGCCATGCTGGCGGGGCTGCTGCTGTTCATCCTGCCCGCCGGCGCGGAACGCGGCGTGCGCCTCCTGGACTGGGATTCGGCCGTGAAGCTCCCGTGGGGCGTCCTGCTGCTCTTCGGTGGGGGCCTGGCACTGTCGTCGCAGTTCTCCGATTCGGGGCTGACGGAGTGGATCGGCACCCGCGTGGAGGCGCTCGGCGGCGTGGCGACGGTGGTCCTGGTCGTCGTCGTCGCCACCGGCGTCATCTTCCTGACCGAACTGACCAGCAACACGGCCACGGCCGCGACGTTCCTCCCCGTGGCCGGAGGCGTGGCCCTCGGCCTGGGGCTGGATCCGATGCTGCTGGCCATCCCCGTGGCCCTGGCCGCGACGTGCGCGTTCATGCTCCCGGTGGCGACGCCGCCGAACGCCATCGCGTTCGGCTCCGGCTACGTGACCATCGCCCAGATGATCAAGGGCGGGGTCTGGCTCAACGTGCTGGGCATCGTCCTCATCACCCTGGCGACGATGACGCTGGCCGTGTGGGCGTTCGGGATCGTGTACTGAGCAGGGTTTCGGGCGCTACCGGCACGTGAAACCGTCGAAGGCCCCAAGAATCCCCGACGAGTATTCGACCTGCCGGGTGCTGGTCGCCGCAGACTCCCATTCGAGGCTGCCGTCGGCGCCGGTCGCCGCGGTGCGCACCCGAACGGTGTACGTGGCCGATGACGCGGTCCCGAAGATCTGCTGCAGGCCGCTTCGGGTCAGCGAGTAGGTGTTGGACGTTTGCGTCGACGCCTGGACGTAGGCGCCTCCGGAGCGTGACACGGCGATCCGGTAGCGGGCATTGGCATGGGCCGGAATCCCGGCCCGAACGTCGGACCAGGCCAGGCTCGCAGAGTTTCCGTCGGCGCAGGAGACGGTGCCGACGCCCGGCAGGAGCAGTGCCTTCAGGGTCGCGGCAGCGTACCCGGGATCACGCCAGGCGGCAGCTGCCGGCGCGGCGCCCGGGCCGAGCGCGGCGACGGCGACGGCCACCACGGTGCCGGCGGTCGCCGCCCTGACCCACCGGCGTCCACGCGCCCGGCGGCGCCCACGCCGTCCCCGGCCGCTCGGCCCGGGCGCGCCGTCGCCGCTGCGGGGCCAGAACGCCCAGGTCACGAGCGCCGCCGCTCCCAGCGCGGTCGGCCCGAGAACGAGCGGGTCGCCGAGCCGGACGATGGCGTGCGCGAGCCCGGGGACCGAGCCCTCGACGAGGCGCACGCGGGCGACAGTGTAGGGCGCGGGGTCATTGAAGTCGTTGGCGTCGCCGCGCATCGTGATCGTGCGCAGGCCGAGGTCCCCGGCCGGGCGGACGGACGTGACCCGGTGGGTCACGGGCAGGTTGCCGGGGCGTTCCACGGTGACGACGTCGTCCACCGCCACCTCGGTGGCAGGAATCTCGCGGACGACGGCGACGGACCCAGCCGGGATCGTGGGCGACATGGAGCCGGTCTTGAACATGATCAGCGAGATGTCGAACACGACGGCGAGGACCACGAGCAGCATGCAGACCACTCCCCCGCCGGCCGCTGCCGTCAGGGCCCAGTCGGCCCAGCGCTCGCGCCAACGCCTGCCCGCGGCGACTTGGGCGTGCCTCATCGCCCCCTCCTCCCGTAGGCCCGGTCCGGCCGCCCCCATGCCGCGGCCGGACCGTGGGCAGCCCGCTTAGACGCTCGTAGCGGTGAAGTGCCAGACGGCCGTCGTCGTCTCGCCCTGCTGGAACGCAGTCTGGTCCGACGACGAGGTCACCGCCATGCAGAGCTGGACCGGGGCCGTCGCGGCGGTCTCCGCATTGACGGTGTTGCTCAGGGTCGCGGGAGTCCCCGCGGTCACCGTATTGAGGTCCGCGCCGGTCGCGAGGTTGGTCCCGGTGGCGTTTCCGGCCTCGCAGTCGCCGCCCTCGACGGCGAACACGCGGTAGCTGATCGAGCCGGCGTTGGCGCCGGTGCCGCTGGCCTGCGTGAGGGTCAACTCACCGTTGGACGTCGAATCACCCGTCAGCCGGACCCAGTAGGAGGCATAGGCGGTGTCCCCCGGCGTGAGGTTGCTGGCGACGTTGGAGAATGTCAGCGCCAGCGCCGTGCCTTGCGTGGCGTGGTCCGCAAAGGCCTGTCCGTCGTCGCTGCCCTGGACGTTGAAGACGCCTGCCTCGAAGCTGCCCTGCGCGAACTCGGAGTCGTTCCACGCGGCCAGCGTGACGGCGGCCCCGACGCCGAGCACCAGCCCCCCGGCGAGGACGGCGCGGACCTTTTTCGATTTCTGCTGTTCCATGATGTTCCCCCTGGTTGTGGGCGCTTTGCTGCGCCCGAATGATGAAGGAGCCGAACGCCCTCAGGACAACGGCTCCCCCGGGGACCGCTCAGGCAGTCCCCCAATCCCCTCGATTTATTCATCAGAATTTAAATGCCCCGGCTACCGCGGAGGCCCGCAAGGACCGGCCGGGCGCTTGGTCTGGTCCGGCCAGGGCCTCCGGTCGTGGCCTGAAGCACCCTCAGCCTAGGGCGTCCCGGAAGACGGTACGCAAGGAAACCCCGAGGTTTTGACAAGGACTCGACAGGCAACTCAGAGTTCCCAAGGGGGTCCCTTATCCCCGGAAATCCCGTCGCGAATAGTCCCCCGTGTTAATTTGTCGTTTAAAGCGACAAATCCCGTATCGCTCCCGTAGCATTTCCACTGACAACATATTGGGGCTCCTTGGGGGGGGAACGAAGATGAAGCATCTCGACGAGTACGCCGTCGCGCGCCAGCGCCACATCATGCGCCAGCGCCTGGCGACCATCGCCGTCGTCCTGTTGGCCGTCGCCACGGCCGCGACGATCATGGTCGGCATGTAGCCGCAACACGACGCACGCAGGAGAGGCCGGGCCCAGCGGGCCCGGCCTCTCCTGCGTCGCGCGACGCCTAGGGAGCGAGCGCGTCCACCTGCCCGTCCTCGTCGGCGAGCGCCTCGTCGAACGCGAACCCGGCCGTCAGCTCCTTCAGCCAAGGCCGCAGCTGCGGGCCGAGGTCCTCCCGCTCGACGGCCAGCTGGATGACGGCCTGCAGGTAGGAGAGCTTGTCCCCCGTGTCGTACCTGCGCCCGCGGAAGACCACCGCGTGCACGCCCCCGCCGTCGCCCGCCCGCTGCGCCAACTCCATGAGGGCGTCGGTCAGCTGGATCTCGCCGCCGCGGCCCGGCCCGGTCCGCTCAAGCACCTCGAACACGGCCGGGTGGAGCACGTAGCGGCCGATCACGGCGAGGTTGGACGGGGCGTCCTCGGCGGCCGGCTTCTCGACGAGCCCCGTGATCCGCAGCGGGCCGCCGTCGGACGACTCCTCCACGCTGGCCACGCCGTAGGAGGAGACCTTCTCGGGTTCGACCTCCATGAGCGCGACGACGGACCCACCGGTCTGCTGCTGCACGCGCAGCATCTCCGCGAGCAGTTCGTCCCGCGCGTCGATGAGGTCGTCGCCCAGGAGCACCGCGAACGGCTCGTCGCCGACGTGCTTCTTGGCGCACAGGACGGCGTGGCCGAGGCCCTGCGGGTCGCCCTGGCGCGTGTAGTGGATGGCGCCGAGCTCCGTGGCGTGGCGGATGGCCTCCAGCCGCTCGGCGTCGCCCTTCGCCTCGAGTGTCGACTCGAGGAACGGGGCGCGGTCGAAGTGGTCCTCGAGGGAGCGCTTGGACCGGCCGGTGATCATGAGGACGTCGCTCAGGCCGGCCTTCCTGGCCTCCTCGACCACGTACTCGATGGCGGGCCGGTCGACGACCGGAAGCATCTCCTTCGGCATCGCCTTGGTGGCCGGCAGGAAGCGCGTGCCAAGCCCCGCCGCCGGAATAACTGCCTTCGTAATTCCCCCGAATCTCTGCATGCCGGAAACTATAAGCAGTTCATAACATTCCTGCCCAGTCCCCGGAGTGGCTTGTCATCCACGGTCCACGACGTACTCTATGGCGGCCATGCGCCACCCGGAGCGCCGTGACGGACCTACTCGACGGGCGGGCCTCCACCACGCGGCCCCGTCCGCCGGCCACCCGATTCCGCCCATCCCGGTGGTGGCGCCCGCTGTCCCCCGCGAAGCTGGGCCGGGACACTGCCGTGTCGCCGAAACCTTGGGGGAAGAATCATGACGAAGAAGGCATTCATCACGGGCATCACGGGCCAGGACGGCTCGTACCTGGCGGAGCTGCTCCTGGCCAAGGGGTACGAGGTCCATGGCTTGATCCGCCGGGCCTCGACGTTCAACACGTCCCGCATCGACCACCTCTACGACGAGCCGCAGGACGCGCACGCCCGCCTGGTCCTCCACTACGGGGACATGTCGGACGCAAGCCGTCTCGTGACCCTGCTGCAGCAGCTCCAGCCGGACGAGGTCTACAACCTCGCGGCCCAGTCCCATGTGAGGGTCTCGTTCGACGAGCCCGAGCACACGGCGGACACGACGGGGACCGGATCCATCCGCCTGCTCGAGGCCCTCCGCGTCTCCGGCGTCGACGCCCGCTACTACCAGGCCTCCTCGTCGGAGATGTTCGGGGCGACCCCTCCCCCGCAGAACGAATCGACCGTGTTCTACCCGCGCTCGCCCTACGGCGCCGCCAAGGTCTACAGCTACTGGGTCACCCGCAACTACCGCGAGGCGTACGGCATGTACGCCGTCAACGGGATCCTGTTCAACCACGAGTCGCCGCGCCGCGGCGAGACGTTCGTGACCCGCAAGATCACCCGCGCCGTGGCGGCCATCCAAGCCGGCCGCCAGAGCGAGCTCTACCTGGGCAACCTCGACGCCGTCCGCGACTGGGGCTACGCCGCGGAGTACGTGGAGGGAATGTGGCGGATGCTCCAGGCCGATGAGCCGGACGACTACGTGCTGGCCACCGGGGTCGGCTACACCGTGCGGGACTTCGTCGAGACCGCCTTCGCGCACGCCGGCCTGGACTGGCGGGACCACGTCCGGTTCGACGAGAGGTACCTGCGGCCCACGGAGGTCGACGCCCTGATCGGCGATGCCTCGAAGGCCCGGGACAAGCTCTCCTGGAAGGCGTCCGTCCAGGCCCCGGAGCTCGCGCGCATCATGGTCGACGCGGACATCGAGGGGCTCTCGCACGCGGGCCTGCCGTGGATCGACCAGGTCACGCTCGGCAGCTGGGCGGCCTGAGGTGGGTGCCGCGCCCGCCCCGCTCGACCGCTCCGCCACCACCTACATCGCCGGGCACCGCGGCATGGTCGGTTCCGCCCTGTGGCGCCGGATGGACTCGGCCGGCTTCACCCGGCTCGTCGGGCGCACCTCGGCGGAACTGGACTTGCGCGACCGTGATGCCGTCCACGCGTTCTTCGCGGCCACGCGGCCCCGGTACGTCGTGCTGGCGGCGGCGAAGGTCGGGGGCATCCTGGCGAACCGGGACCGGCCCGTGGACTTCCTCAGCGACAACCTCCGGATCCAGGTCAACGTGCTCGACGCAGCCCTGGAGGCCGGCGTCGAGCGCCTGCTGTTCCTCGGCTCGTCGTGCATCTACCCGAAGTTCGCGCCGCAGCCCATCCGGGAGGACGCGCTCCTGACGGGGCACCTGGAGCCCACGAACGACGCCTACGCGATAGCGAAGATCGCCGGGATCCTCCAGGTGCAGGCCGTCCGCCGCCAGCACGGCCTGCCGTGGATCAGCGCCATGCCCACGAACCTCTACGGCCAGGGGGACAACTTCGACGCGGAGGCGTCGCACGTGCTGCCCGCACTGATCCGGCGCTACGACGACGCCGTCCGCGACGGCGCGGCCGAAGTCGTCAACTGGGGCTCGGGGCGGCCCCGCCGCGAGCTGCTCCACGTGGACGACCTCGCCGACGCCTGCCTGCACCTGTTGGACGCGTACGACGGCGACACCCACGTCAACATCGGAACCGGCACGGACGCCAGCATCGCTGACCTGGCCCGCCTGGTCGCCGAGGCGACCGGTTTCGAGGGGCGGACCGTCTGGGACCAGTCGAAGCCCGACGGGACGCCGCGGAAGCTCCTGGACGTCTCGCTCCTGCGCGCGACGGGCTGGAGGCACCGGATCGAGGTGGAGCGCGGCGTCGCCGACACCGTGCTCTGGTACCGCCGCCAGCGCGGCGGTGTCCGCGGCCTCGCCTACGCGATGGCCACCGACCGGAAGTCCACGGCGGGTCCCGCCGCGTAGTTGCGGAGGAGCGCCACGTAGCCGCCTCGGGTGGTTGCGTGGCGCACGACGCCGCGCCACCCCCGTCCGTCGGTCCTCGCGAACCCGACCGACTCCGGCGTGACGCTGGCCCAGATCGTCGCCCACTGGCCGGGCCGCGGCGGTTCGGTGGCCAGCCGCCCGAGGAGCGTGCCGTCCCGTTGCCCTGCCTTCCGGTGGTAGAGGGCCAGTTCCCCGTCGGCGCGCAGGATCAGGTGGTAGCCGCCCCGGGGCGCTGGCTGGAACAGGACGTAGGGGTCGTCGTCGGGCAGCCCGAACGCCAGCCCCGCGTGCTCGCGCGCCTCGGGAAGGCGCCCGTCCCAGCGGACGTCGACCTGGACGTCGTACACCGGACGCTCCACCGGCCCCAGGGAGCCCAGCGTGTAGGCGCACGGGCCGGGTGCCTTGAGGCGCAAGGCCCTCTCCGACGGCATCAGCAGCGGCTGCGCGCCCCACTCGAGCTCACTCGGCAGATCGCCGGCGGCGCGGAGACCGCTGGCGAACGCGTCGGTGTTGGCGGGCCGCCTTCCCCCCAGCAGATGCGGGACGTTCGAGCACATGAGTCCGCGCACGCCGTGGGCCAGAAGCCGCTCGGCCTGGGCCCTGCGGTGGATTTCCCAAGCGATGACGGGCTTTCCGGTCTCGACGAGCCGGGCGACGACGGCCTCGTCCGCGTCATGCGGAACCCCCAACGCGTCGAAGCGGCCCGCCAGCTCGTCGATCCTGCCCTGCAGGTCCGGCGGGAAGTACCCCCAGGCGCGGTACCCGGCCTCCCGGACGGCCCGGACCTGGCGGCCGCGGGCGCTCTGTTTCCAGACGAAGCGCTCCCGGGCCCGCGGAAAGCGGTCCATCGTCTCGAGCAGGGCGGCGGTGTTGGTGCCCTGCTTGTCGTCGATGAACACGATCGCGTCGTCGGCCAGGTCCCGGAGCACCTCCTCGAGACGCGGCACGGGTTCCAATGGGGCGGCGGGCCCCAGCCAGGCCCGGGCGTTGTTGCGCCACCTCTCGATGTCGGCGGAGCCCGTGGCCGCGATATCGGCCTTGGCGCCGGTCAGCCGTTCGCCGTCGCGGTCGTGGTGGCAGAACAGGACGCCGTCGCGTGAGGCGTTGACGGAGACCTCGATGGCGGGGGCTCCGGCGGCGATGGACTCGCCGTAGGCCAGGCGCGTGTGCTCGGGCCAGTTGTCGCCGGAGCCGCGGTGGGCCACGAGGAACCCACGCGTCGCGAAGAGCTCGTCCACGGTCGTGGGGGTCCCCCGGGCCGGCGAGGCCGTACCGTTGAGCCCCGTCCCGGACGGCGTGCAGGACGCCAACCCCAGGGCCGCCGCTGCGGCCAGCACGGTCCGGCGGGTCGGCTTGGCCCGGTCCTCGTTCATGGTTCCCCCTCGGTGTTCCTGGTTGCCGGTCCCAGCGCGAAACCGGCGACAGCTTGCGTCCTATGGGGGAAGGACTAGGCTGTCGCCGGCTTCGGCCGGACGGGCGGTGGGGATCAGGCTCCCGCCGGTCCTGTTCCCGAGATTAGGCTGCCCCGGTGTCCGCGGCATCCGTAGCCCGTACGCGTTGTCGGGCCGGGACTACCTGCCCGCTACGCGGGTGGCGACGGGGCACGCCCCGGTCCCCCTCAGGCCTCGGGCAGCCAGGCGTAGCAGCCGGTGCTGGAGACGGTGGCGGCTGCCTCCGGCACGCTCAGGACCGCCTTGCCCACGGGTCCCTTCCCCGACTCGATGACCCTGCCCTCGGCGTCCGTGACGGTCCAGGAGCAGGTTCCGGTCGTGCCGGCGGCACGGTAGTCCCCCGGGCTGACCGCGTCGTCCTTTCCGGCGGGTCCCACCGGGTGTTCCCCGTCGCCGAACCCCGCCGCGCCGCGGCGCAGCGCGACGGCGAAGTCGGGACACAGGTGCTCGACGGCGGCATCGGCAGACTCGCCGAGCTCTCCGCTGGCGATCGCCCCCGGCAGCAGGTCGGCGTCGGCGTCCCGCACGTACTCGAGGCGTCCGCAGACCTCCTGCCCGCCCTCCGCGACCGCCGGCGCGTAGGCGTCGGGTTCGACGGCGGCCTCGACGTAGGCCCGCTCCGGCGCCGACAGCTGGCGGGCCTGTTGCTCGCGGGCTTGGGCGGCCGCCCGGTCCTGCGCCTTGCGGTCTGGCGGGGCGCCGTCTGGCCCCTCACCGTCCCGGGGACCGGCCTCCTCCGCTGGATCCTGCTGCCGGGCCTTCGCGGCCGGCTGCGCGCCGTCGGCGGCGCCGCCCGCGTCGGCGGCGGCTTCGGCGGCGGCGCCGGCCCCGGCGGACGGGGAGGCTTCCGGCGCGGCCACCGTCGCGGGATGGGAGGATCCCGCGGGCGGGCCCGTCCCGCCGTCCGGGGCGGTCTCGCCCGCGGCCACGCACCCGGCGAGCGCCAGCGCTGCGGCGCTGGCCACGGCGCCCGCGGTGGCAAGGCCGCCCCAGCGGCGGCGGGCGGCGCTCACGGCGCCGTCCCCTCGGTGGGCGCGTAGTCGAGTTCGAGCACGGGCCGATAGGCCTCCGTCGGGTACTCGCCGGAGGCGAACCAGATGTTGTCCCCTCCCGTTCCCGTCACCGCCAGGGTCTTGACGCCGGTGCCGAGGCCCGCCAGGGCGGCGGGATCCAGGTCGATGGCATAGGCCGTGCTCGGTGAGGTCCCGGCGGGCAGGCGGCCGAGCTCGGCGCCGTCGATCGCCGGCCGGGTCCGCCAGGTCACGGTCGCCTCGTCCCAGTCCGCGCTGACGCTGGACACGGTGTGCGCCTCGGCGGCGCCGGCGAAGCTCTGGCCGGTGGTCCGGATGCGCAGCCGCGCCGCCGCCAGCTCCGTCCCGTCCGGGGCGGCCGGCAGGTCGAAGGACAGGTAGGAGACGTAGCCGAGCGAGAGCCGCGAGGCCAAGTAGGCGCTGTCGCCGTAGGCGGTGGTCGGGGCGCCCTCGTTGGTCATGGCGTCGGCAGTGAGCGCCAGTTCTGCCGTGACCGGCTCGGGCGCCGGCGCCGCCTCGACCGTGGCGCTGACGGTGCCCGCCTCGCCCGCGTTGCCGGCGGCGTCGACGGCGGTGACGCTGTAGTGCCACGTCCCCTCGCCGGGGGCGTCCTGGTACCCGGGTTCCTCCACCTCGGCGACGAGGTGGTCGGCGTCGCGCGGCACTTCGGCCGTGTCGGAGCGGTGCACCTGGTAGCGGACGACGCCGGTGTCGTCGGTGGCGGGGCCCCAGGTCAGTGAGACGTTCCCTCCCTCGACGGCAGCCGCCAGGTCGGCCGGCGCCGAGGGCGCCTGCGTGTCCTCCGGCTCGGGCTCGGTCTGCCCGGTGCCCAGGAGGTAGTGCTCCCGGACCTGGTCCGCCGTGAGCGCCGCCTGGTAGGCGGCCGCCTCGTCGACCTTCAGGTTGCTGGCGTAGGGGCCGGTTGAGCCGTCCCAGACGTTGTCGCCGCCGAGCTTCCAGTAGCCGCTGTAGGCCTGGGCGTCCGTCTGCGGGTGCGAGGCCTGCAGCTCGCCGTCGACGTAGAGCCGCATGCCCTCGCCGGACAGCACGGCCACGACGTGGTGCCAGGCCCCGTCGTTGTAGGCGGCGTCGGTTGTCGCCATGTTGGTGGTCCCCGTCCACGTGCCGAAGACGAGCCGCCCGTCGTCGCGGAGGTAGATGTGCCGGTCGTAGTTGGTCGAGAGCCCGTCCTGCCTGTTGGACAGGCCCATGATGCGCCCGCCGACAGTCGACGTCGTGGAGAACCACGTCTCGAGGGTGAACGGCCCCGGGTCCGCGTAGGTCCCGGCGGTCACGGCGTTGCCCAGCGCTCCGAGGTCCAGGCCGCGGCCCAGCGCGCCCTCGTCGGTGCCGGAGTACGTCCCCAGGAGCAGGCCGTCCGCGCCGAACGGCCCGGAGTCGACGGCCGTGGAGCCGGCGTCCTCCCCGAAGCGCCAGAAGAAGTCCGGCGTGTGCTCGAAGACGCTGCGTCCATACGCGTCGGCAGGCGCCTGTGGGAGCGTGGATTCCCGGCCCGCGGCCTCGTAGTGCCGGTTGACGTCCAGCACGGACAGCACGCTGGGGTAGACCGCGGTCTCGTCCAGGTCCCCACTGAAGAAGTTGCTCGCGGGGCGCTCCGGCCAGCCGTTGAGGTTGTCGCCGCCGACCCGCCACGATCCCCGGTAGGCCTGGGCCTGGGCGACCTGGTTCTGTCCGACGAGGCGCCCATCGACGTAGAGCCGCATTCCCTCGGGCCCCTGGGTGGCGACGGTGTGGTGCCATTCGCCGTCGTTGTAGCTGTCGGTGGACGCGAGGGCCACGGTCCGGCCGGGGTACGCCCCGAACACGACGCGCCCGTCGTTGGTCATGTACACGTGGCGGTCGTAGCTGCTGCTCAGCCGCGTGTTCAGGTTGTCCGTGCGCGGTTGCCCGTTCCCGTAGCCGATCAGCTTGCCACCCGACGTGCTGGTGGTGCGGAACCACGTCTCGACCGAGTACGTCTGCGGTCCGTCGGCCATCGTGTCGTTGAGGCCATAGGCACCGGTGCCGTTGAAGCGGACGGCCGTTCCGTCCCCACCCGGGTTGGCGTTGGCGACGGTCCCCAGGGTCGGCGACTCCATGTAGCGGATGTGGTGGTTGCCCGGCGAGGTGTCCGCCCCGTAGTTGTCGTTGCTCTCGTTGTAGCGCCAGTACAGGTCGGCCCCGTCGTCGAGCACGGTGGCCGCGTACGTCTGGTCCTGGGAGGCCGTGGTGGCGGAAGCGGAGCCGCCGTTCACGGTGTTTGTTCCGTCGGTGACCGTGACCCGGTAGGTGTGCCGTTCCCCGGGCCGCGCCGTCGTATCCACGAAGGAAACCTGCGGCAGGTGCCACCAGATCGAATCGGCCTCGATGGTGGTGAGCGGCGTTCCCGACCCGTCGCGGTAGACGCGGTAGGTCAGCTTCCCGTCGTCGTCGTCCTCGCTGGCCTTCCAGCGGACCTGGACCTCGCCGGCGCGCACGGATTCCGCGGTGACCCGGCTGGGGGCGCTCGGCGCGGCGGAACGCGGTCCGGAGGCGAACCGGGTCAGGCCGCGCTGCGCGTCGCCGTTGGTGCGGGTGAATTCGCCGCCGACCCACAGGTACCGCTTTCCGCCGGTCTCGGCGACGGCGAGCGCGCGCGGGCCGATGCCTTCGCCGATGCCGTCGTTGAGGTCGGGCTTCCAGGCGATCAGGCCCGCGGCGGCGGTCGTCTCGGCCTGGAGGTAGACGCGCCGGCCGTCGGGCTGCCAGCCCATCAGCGAGCAATCGTGGGCGTGGTTGGCGGAGTAGAGCGTCGCGCCCTCGACGGCCAGCGCCTGGTTGGCCCCGAGGCAGAGGTTGCGCCAACGCTGGTCGAAGGTGCCGTAGTCGAGGGCCAGCTTGCCGTCGAAGACACCGCCCCCCGTGCCCTCGTTGCCGGCATAGAACCCGGTTGCGTCGCTCGTGAGGGCCTTGGTCACGGAGGTGACCGGGATTTGGGTCGTGCGGTCGTTGCCGGCACCGAATGCCTTCAGCAGGCTCCCGTCTTGCGCGGAGACGACGGCGAGGGAGTGCACGGACTGTCCCGCCACGGTGAAGAAGTCGCCGCCGATGGCGACGGTGCTGCCGTCGGCCGAGACGGCCACGGCGCGGCCCGTGTCGTCCGCGTTGGCCGTCCACGGGAGCAGGTCGCCGCTCCCGGCCCGGACGGCGGCGAAGCGCTGTCGGTCCTGGCCGCGAACCCGCGAGAAGTCGCCGCCGAAGTACACGGTGTCCGCGGTCGCGTCGATGGCGCGGACCGTCGCCGAAATCGAGCCCGGGCGGAATCCCGCCACGGAGCACGTGGCGATGTCCAGGGCGGCCAGCCGCGCCACGGAGACGCCGTTGACGTGCGTGAAGTGTCCGCCGATGTACAGGGTCCTGCCGTCGGGCGAGACGTCCAGGGCGCGCACCGTCGTCGTCCCCGACGTCGAGGTGATGACCGGGCGGCAGCTGCCGGGCTGTCCGGTCGCCGCGTCGAAGGAGGCGAAGGACGTCACGGCCCGCGGTGATCCGGACTGGCCTTCCGGCGGGCTGATCGTGCCGAACGTCCCGCCGGCGAAGATGGTCCCGCCCGAAGCCGCGAGGGCCCACACGGTGCCGTCGGTCTGCCAGGTGGGTTCGTCGGCGGCACTGAAGCCGAGGTTCTCGGACAGGGCGGCCGCCGGTGGCGGGTCGGCCATGATCGGGGCCACCCCGCCGAGGGCGGTGGCGGCGAGCGCACCTGAAGCAAGGAGCGCAGTCGTTCTCTTCATGGGTTCCCCCAGGTATCCCGGTCCCCCGCCAGCTCACGCCTGGCGGTTTGGACGGGCCGCAGCCCAGCGTCAGGCTATGGGCGGGGAAATGCACCGTCATCCGGGTTGGCACCGAAAGGGGTGTTCGCCGGGCGCCGTCCACGTAGTTTCGCGGCGGGATCGGGTAGCGGACCCCCGTCCACCCGCCGTCGGTGCGCGGCATACTCGTCCCAGGGGATGCGCCGCTGCCGCGGCGTTGGCTGACATGGGGGAAGCATGGAATTCCACGATTACCTGCGCCTGTTGGCGCGTCATTGGGTGACGGTCGCTGTGGCCGTGGCCGTCGGAATCGCTGCCGGCTTGGGGGCGGCAACGATCTCCACACCGCAATACAGGGCCCACGCCTCGGTCTATTTTTCCGTCGCCGAGGGGCGTTCATTCAGCGAGCTTTCGGACGGTTCCGCGTATTCGCAACGGCAGGTGCTCTCCTTCGCGGAGTTGGCGACCGCGCCGTTCGTCTTGGACCCGGTCATTGCCGACCTGCGTCTGTCCGAGACGCCGGAGAAGCTGGCGGAGCGGGTTTCCGTGTCGATTCCGACGGACACGTCGATCGTGGACGTCACCGCGACGGACACCGATCCCGAGGGTGCCGCCCGGATCGCGGACGCCGTCGCGACGGAGCTCCGCCAGGCGGTGTTCCGCCTGTCGCCCAAGGGGACGTCCGGTGAGGCCATCACCCAGGCGACGATCACCGCGCCGGCCGCCGTTCCGCTGTTCCCCGCAGCCCCCAACCCCAAGGTCAACGCGGTCCTGGGGCTGGCGGCCGGGCTGGCCCTGGGCGTCCTGCTGGTTCTGCTGCGCGAGCTCATGGACACCAAGGTGCGTCGGGACGAAGACGTGGCCTCGATCGTGGATGCGCCGCTCGTCGGTCGCATCCCCACCGAGCGGGGGGCCAAGCCGGGGCTCCCGACGGGCGCTGTCCAGCGTGGCCGCGTGGCGGAGGCCTTCACGACGTTGCGCCTGAACCTGCAGTTCGTGCGGTTCACCCGCCGTTCGAAGGTCATCGCCATCGTGTCGGCCATGCCGGGCGAGGGGAAGACCACCGTCGCCACGAATGTCGCAGTCGGGCTGGCGCAAGCGGGGAAACGGGTGCTGCTGGTCGATGCGGACCTGCGCCGGCCGCGCGTCGCGGAGCGCCTCGACTTGGAGGCCTCGGCCGGGCTCAGCGCGGTCCTGATCGGCGACGCCGAGCTCGACGATGTGCTCCAGCACTGTTCGGACGGGCTCGACGTGGTCACCGCTGGCTTCCGGCCCCCGAACCCTGCCGATCTCCTCGATTCGCCCGAGCTCGGGTCGGTGCTCGCCGAGGCGGCCGAGAACTACGACACGGTCATCGTGGATGCCCCGCCGCTGCTGGCCGTCAGCGACGGGCATGTGCTTGCGCGGCGCGCCGACGGAATCCTCCTGGTGGTCCGGGCCGGGTCGACAACCCGCGAACAGCTCCGGCACGCCGTTGCCGATCTGGCGACCTACGGGGCCAAGACCCTGGGCGTCGTGCTCACGAATGTCTCGACGACCGGTCCGGATTCCCCCTACATCTCCTACCACGAGCCGGCGGCGCACATCCCGCGGCCCGTGGCCGTCGAGCCCAGGGCGCCACGTTCCGTCGGCGGGCCCCGCGCGCCCCGCGCGTCCAAGAGCGCCTAGCCGTCCGGCCAGCTGCCGGGGCCGCCACATGTTGGTTGGCCAAACCTGTCAGGCGGCCGGTTTGCTGGCGTGGCGGCGGAGGGGCAGGCGGACGGTGACCCATTCGTCGTGGGTTCCGGTCTCCTCTTCCGCGGTCGCGTCGGCGTCGCCGTGCGGGCTTGTGGATGTGGTGTCGTCGAGGTCCCAGAGGCGGTCGCCGGGGCGGATGATTTCGATGCCGCCGGCCGGGGTGCCGGGCAGGGCCGGGGCGCGGGAGGTGTACGCGTGCCCGGTCGGGGTGGTGGTGACGGTGGTGTGGCGGGGCCCGTCGACGACGGCGGCGCCGTGGCCGGGGGCCTCCTTGGCGTAGTTGCACGCCTCGCACAATCCCTGCCCGTTCCCGGCGCTCGTGGCCCCGCCGGCGGCCCAGGGCAGGACGTGGTCGGTGTGCCGGATCGGGGCGTCGCACCACGGGGTCGCGCAGGTCTCGTCGCGCAGGGCGATGAACCGGGCCAGGCCGGCCGGGAATGCCCGCGACCGCGATTCCAGGCCCACGAGCTGGCCCGTGCCCGGGACCGTGTAGAGGCGCCGCAACGCCACCAACCCGGCCCCGAACCCGGCACCGGGCGGTCCGGTTCCCGTTCCCGGGCCGATCGTGGGCACACCGGTCCCCTCGACCCCGGGGGCCGGTCTTCTTCCGGCGGTCCCGCTGGCGGCTTCGTCCGCCACGCCGCCCGCCCGCCCGGGCGCCGCTTCCTGGTTTTGGCGGGCGAGGGCGTTGCGGATCAGGGTGCGGGCGGTCTGGGCGGGCACGATCCCGTAGCCGGGCAGGCGGGCCGGTTCGGTGTCGGCCTGGATCAGGGCCCGGTCGGTCATCACGAGCTGGATCTCGATCCTCGCCGGGACCTCGGTCGTGCCGCCGGTGACCCGCTCGACGAGCGTGTCGGCCATCAGTTGGCCTCGCGAACGCGGATCCCCCGCGGCCCGGCCGGCATCCGCGGCCTCGGTGAGGGACTTCAACACCGCGACCGCCGCGGGCGCGGGCAACAGGGCCGAGAGGCTGGCCATCGTGTCCGGGGCCGGCCGGCACCCCACGCGCCGGTCCTGCTCGGCCTTCGCGGACCGCCGCACCGCGGCCGCCGGGTCCAGGGCCAGGGCGGCGGCCTTGGCCCTGCCCGCGACCTGCCGCTGGCCGAGCCCCTCCAACACGGCGGGGTCCGCGCACAGGTCCCCGTCCACCGTCGTCCGGTCCTCCAGGCCCAGGCAGGCGGTCTCGCGGACCAGGGCCTCCGCGGCGCGCGGGCTCAGCCGCCCGGACTCCAGGGCGGCCAGGGTGTGGGGCATCTCCACCACCAGGGCCCGGCCGACACCGAGGAAGCGCCGGGCCGCGTGCGGCGAGCACCCCAACGCGAGTCCGACCTGCCGGGCCACCCCGGCCCCCTGCTTCTCGGACGGGACCGCGGCGGCGGCCTCCCGGTGCCGGACCACGGCCTGGAGCCGGGCCACGACCTTGGCCTTGGCCGCGACCGCCGAACGTTCCACCCTCTCCAGCACGCCCAGCTGCCTGACCAGCTCGACCTCCTCCGCGCCCGCGGACCCCACCGCCGCCACGCCCTCCGGAACGACGGGCCGGCCCCGGATCGCCCCGATGTCCGCAGCCACCACGGACAACTCCACCGAATCCATGCGACGCCCCGAGGGACCGGCCGGAGCCGGGAACCCGCCCACCAAACCCGCCCTCGCCTCCGCGGCCGCGCGCGCCTGCGCGGCCCGCTCCCGCGAGTCCCGCAACACCCTGGCCACCCGCGCATCACGCGCCGCCACGTCCTCCGGCACGCCAGCGGAAGCAACGGCGGCGGCAGCGCCAGAGGAAGCAGCGGCACCGTCGGCCGCGACGTCACCCACGGCCGCGTCGGCGGCGTCGTCGCCCACACCGGTCCCATCCATGTGACCCACGCTACAAACCGGGTCCGACAGATTGGCGCGCGGCGAGGTCCCACCGGGCGGTTGCCCGCCGGACAGGGAATCGCGCAGGCAACCGGGCAGGACCGATCAGGGGCGAAGAAGGCCACCCCCGGGGCCAGCGCCTCCCACGCCTCCAGGCGCGACAGTCGAGGGTCCCACTAGCGGCGGGTGGGAGCGGTGGCCGCGGGACCGCGGTCTTGCTCCCCTACGAGCCCGTGCAGCAGGCTCTCGAAGGCGTCAACGGCCCGGTCCGCCCCCAGATGCTCCTGGCGGTACCGCAGACCCGCCTGGCCGAGCTGGGCGCACAGCCGGGCATCGCCACCAAGCCGGATGGCCCCCTCCAGCAGGGCCTGCGGGTCCCCGGCATCAACCCGCACCCCCGCGCCGGAGCGACGGAGTTCCTCGGCGGTCGTGCTGCCCGCGTCGGTGGCCGCGAGGACCGGCCGGCCGCTCCCGAAGTAGGAGGTGAGCTTGCTGGGCACCGACATGCCGCGAAGACCCGGAAGTTCGTTGACGAGCAGCACGTCGGCCGCGGCCAACAAGCCCGGGAATTCCGGTTCCGGCACGGGGTCCAGGAAGGCGAGCCCAGCCACCCCGGCCGCCGTCTGCTCCAGGTCGGCCCGCCGGCTTCCGTCTCCCGCGAGGACGAAGCGCACCGGGGTTCCGGCCGCCAGGCGCGCCGCTTCGACCACGTTCTCGAGGCCCTGTTTGACGCCCATGTTCCCGGAGTGCAGGACGACGGTTTCATCCTCGCCCCAGCCGAGGGCGGCACGGGTCGCTGCCCGGGCGGAAGCACCACGGGCATGCTTTTCCGCGGTCCCGCCGCGGGCCGGCAGCGGGACCCCCAGTCCGCTGTCCGGCCCCGTCTTGTCGGTGTCCGGGGTCGGCGCCCCGGCCACGTGGGACCAGTTGCGCACGACCACGACGCGGTCCGGGTCGACGCCGAGTTCGTCGCAAACATAGTCGCGGAAGGACTCGTGGATGACGACAACCCGGTCGGCGCCCCGCAGGATGCGGGATTCGAGGCCGCGCAGCGTGCGTGCGGCCCAGGGCGCGGCGCCGGTCTCCACGACGCCGCGGCTGTAGAGGTCCTGGACCCAGACGACGGCGGGGACCCTCCGCCGCACCCACTGCCTGGCGAGGAGGGCCAGCCCGGTGGAGAAGAGGGCGGGCGAGACGAACACGGCGGCATCGGGCTTCCTCCAGTCCGCAGCGGCCAGCCGCGCCCCGAAGGCCACCTCCATGGCGGTGCGGACCGCCAACCGTGGCCGCGCCGGAATCGGGTGCGGGAGCCGGTGCACCACGGCGCCGTTCCGGTGCTCGCGACTGGACCATCCCGACGGGTGCAGGCGCCACTCCGGGTAGTGCGGGCGCCCCGTCAGCACGCGGACGTGGTGTCCCCGCCGCGCGAGGCCCTCGGCGAGCCCGGTCGTATAGGGGGCGTCCCCCGTCGTCTCGGGCGCGTAGTGCAGCCCGCCGACCAGGACACGCAGGGACCGGCTCACGCGCGTCCCGTGGCGGGCAGCGTCCCCACCACGTCGTCCAGCACGGCACGCAGCATCGTCGAGGACGTGTGCACGGTGTACGGGAAGTAGGCGACTTCCACGCCGACGCCTGCCAGCAGTTGCTCGATCTGGCGGCCGCGCTCGGTCCCCCGCCAGTCGTCGCCCTTGAAGTACGTCGTGAACCCGTGCTCCCGCCACACCTCGAGCTTGTCCATGGTGGTCTCGGGAACGGCCCGGTCGACGTAGCGGACGTGGGAGACGATCTCCAGCCGCTCGGCGAGGGGCACGACCGGGTCGTGGCCCTTGTTGAAGCGGCAGATCTCGTCGCTGACGACCCCGGCGATGAGGTAGTCGCAGTGCGAGCGGGCCTGCCGGAGGATGTTCAGGTGCCCCACGTGGAAGAGGTCGAACACCCCGGCGGCGTAGCCGATGCGGATGGGCATGGGAATGCTCCTTATTTCGAGGTCCGTTGGGCAGACAGCGATGCGAAGTCGGCGAGGCCCGACCGCTGGGTGACGCCGAGCTTGGCGAAGATCCGGTAGAGGTGCCCCTCCACCGTGCGGCGGGAGAGGAAGAGTTCGCGGGCGATCTGCTGGTTGCTCAGCCCACGGACCGCCAGGTCGACGATCTCCTGTTCGCGGGCACTGAGCTCGGCCGCGGAAAGGACGGCGTCGGCCGTCCCGACCCGGGCGTCGGGCACTTCGCGCAGGAGGCGACGCAGGTCGCGGCGACGCGCTGCTGCTTCGCGGCGTTCGCCGCTCGACTCGTGGAGGCCCACGGCGATCGCCAGGCCCTCCGCGGCGGCAAACCGGTCCCCCGCCTCGGCGGCCCGTTCCGCGGCCTCGGCCAGCGCGCCGGCGGTTCCCTCGCGGAGCGCCCCCGCCATGGCGGCCATAGCCTCCGACGCGACGCCGTCACACCGTGCTTCCGCGGCGGCGAGCCGTTCGGCCACGTCCCGGTCGCCGCAGTGGACCATGATCCTCAGGACCCTGGCCTCTTCACGCCGGGATCCGGCGGCTGCGGCGGATTCGGCGAGACGCGAGAGGTACTCGAGCGCCACCGGGCGGTCGGCGGCCAGGTCTTCCGCAGCCGCGGCGTAGGCTTCGGCAGCGCGCCACCACAGGAGCGGTTCGCTGCCCTTGGCCCGCGCCGCGTGGCGCTCGGCCACGTCGTGCCTGCCGAGCAGGGCCGCGGTGTAGGCGGCGGTTCCGTGGCCCAGGGCGGCGAGTCCCGGCGGTCCGTCCGCCGGCATCTCGCTGAGCCCACCCTCCAGGCGGTCCAGCGCCTCCGTGAGGTTCCCCCACCCAAAGTGGGCGATCCCCGCGAGGACTTCCACGGTCGTCCGTTCTGCCCTGCCCGGCGCGCGCCAGCGCAGCGCCAGGGCGTCCAGCTCCGCCACGACCTCGGCCCGACCGCCGGAGTGGATCAGGGCCATCAGTCGCGCTGCCAGCCACCGGGCGGCGCTGCCCGATTCCCGCGGTGGCGGCCCGGAGGTCAGGCGCAGGGCCTCGGCGCTTCGCCCCTCGGCGTCCGCGCGCGCGGCGAATTCGGCGATCTGGTCCACCGCCTCGCCGGCCGACGCACGGTTGCGGGCGTGGTCCGGTGGGGCCTGACGCCCCGCTGCGAGGACCGCACGCCTCGCCCCATGGGCGGCGGCGCGCGCAGAGGTCATCCCGGCGGGAAGCACGGCTCCCAGCAGGGGAACGCGCAGGCGCACGCCCGCCGGCGTCCGCTCGACGAGGCCGTCGGCGATCAGGTCCGCCAGGGGCCGCGCCCCAAACCATTCGGCCAGGCGCGGCTCCGGGACCACCCCCTCCAGTGCGAGGAACTCGAGAGCCTCGCGCTCAGCGTCGCTGCGGGCTGACAGGAACATCGCGACCTGGTCGGAGACCGTCTCGTCAGGCACGGCGCGGGCTTCGTCGATCCACACCCTCGCGGTACCGACCGTGGCGAACCCGGCGCGCTGTGCCCACTCGAGGAGGGCAGCAATCCACAACGGGATCCCCCGCGTCCAGGCGTGGACGACGGCACGGCTCGCGGCGGTGAGTGGCCGGCCCAGGATCGCCTCGGCCAGCCGCCCCGTCGCCCAGGGTTCCAGGCCCTCGAGGACGAAGTGCTCCAGGTGCCCCTCGTCGCGCAGCGCCATCAGTTCGCCCTCGGCGGTCTCCGCGGGAAGCCCGATCGCGAGCAACCGGGCCCGGCCGCCCAGGACCAGCTGCGCGAGCGCGTAGCTGCTGGCGGCGTCCAGCCGGTGGACATTGTCGACGAGCAGGAGCCTGCCGTGCTCGCCGTGCGGGGTTTCGTCGAGCACCTGCGCGAGCTCATCGACGACCTCGAACGGGTCGCCCGCGGCGGCGGCGCAGGGAACCAGCGGGGCGAGGGCGCCGAAGTCGACCGCCTGCAGGGCGCGGCTGGCGTGGATCTCCAGGACCGAGTCGTCCAGGCCGGTCCGCACCAGGACCCGCCGCGCCAGTTCCGTCTTGCCCACCCCCGGTTCGCCCGTGAGTACGACCCCGTGGCCCCGTGGGGAGACCAGGACTGCAGCAAGCGCCGCAGCCTCCCGGTCCCGGCCGACGAAGGGCCCCGGGGCCGGTGAGCCGGTCACGGCCGGACCCCCTGGCCTGCCGCCTCGAGGAGGCGTGTGAGCTCCCGCCGGTTGGCCACCCCCAGCTTCCCGTAGGCCTGGTGCAGGTGGCCCTCCACGGTCCGCACCGAGACTCCCGCGGCGTCCGCAATCGCCCGGTTGCTGGCGCCTTCCCGGACCAGGGCGACGACCTCCTGCTCCCTGAGCGTGAGCAGCCGTTCACAGAAGTCGGGCATCCGCAGTTCCTCGGGTGGCACGAGCCGGCGGATCCGGCGCCGCACCGTGGATGTTCCCTCGACGGCCCGGGTGTCCCCCTCGGCGACGGGGAGGACGATGTCCGCGAGTCCGGCGGCCAGGAGCCCATGTCCGGAATCCGCCGCGAGCTGCACGCTCGCCAGCAGGGTCGGCGTGTCCCGCGTCAGTAGCCCCTCGGCGAGCAGGACGCAGGCCTCGGACAGCCGGCCGGTGCCCGCGCGGGCGGCCCTGGCCAGCGGCGCGGCCCACCTCTCGCCGCGGCGCAGCAGCTCCAGCAGGATCCACAGCTCGACATTGACCAGACTGGCACGGCGGGCGAGCGCCGCCCAACCGGCGATGCGGGCCGTTCCCGTCTTCGGGTTGGCTTCGACCGTCGCCAGGTCGACGAGGTATCGGGCCACCACGGGGGGCTCCGGGACCGAGAGCAGGGCCGCACGGGCCGCACGGAGCGCCCCCGGCGCCTCGGCGTCGCCGGTCCTGAGGGCCCGGGCGTGGGCGATGGCGGCCAGCACCACCGGAGCCGCGTCCTGCGGGTCCCACACCTCGGACTGGGCCAGCAGCGGACCGAGGTGGAGCAGGGCCCCCTCGGGGTCGTGCATGAGCGTGTGGAAGATGCCGGCGGCCAGAAGCCCGTCGGGGCCTCCTGCCGGGGCGGCCCCGACGTCGGCCGCCCGGTGCGCCACGAGGGTGGCCAGGCGCTGCCGGGCCTGCACCGCGGTTCCGGGATCCGCCCACAGGACTGGCGGCGTCTCGCCGGGATCGGGGGCGCCGGCCAGCGCACCGTGTTCCCGGCGCAGGAGGTCGGCGGCCTCGGCGAACCGTGGGTTTGCCGTCAGGGCACCGGAGGGCAGGGACCGAAGGGCCTCCTCCATCTCCGCGTGGCGCCCCGAGGCGGCGAGGAGCTCGGCCCGGGCGAGGGCCAGCTCGGCGGCGCCGTCGTCGTCGGTTTCGACGGCGGGCCTCCTTGCGGCGGCCTCGGCCGCGGTGCGCAGTCCCTCTTCGGGACGCCCGCTCAGGCCGTGGAGCGCCGTCAGCCGCGCCGCCGCGCGCAGCCCCGCGTCCGGGTCGCCGAGCAGGCCCCGCAGCAGGTGCGCCGCCCCGTCGAAGTCATAGAGGGCGGCGCGCAGTTCCGCTTCTTCGAGGGGACAGTCCGTCCCGGGACCGCCAGCGGTGCGCAGGACGCGCCCCAGCAGCCGCGACGCCGGGACGAGGGTCGCCGGCGGGCCGGCGCACACCTCCACGAGGCCCCGCTCCTCCAGCCAGGCCAGGGTCTCGGGACCGGCCCAGCCCGCGGCCTCGTCGGGCTCCGCCCGCCGCCGCGCCAGCCGCTCCAGGACCGCCTCCGCCCCATCGGGGCACCCGCTCAGGCTCCCCAGGACGTCCGTCGCGGTGCGCGTCCCCCACCAGGCGCCGGTGGCCGTGGCCGCCCAGTACCCGCGGTGTTCGCGCAGGCGCCCGGAGTCGACGGCGTCGAGGGCGATGTTCACCGCGTGGCGCGGATTGCCGTCGCTGAGCCTCCAGATGCATTCCGCGGCGAGGGGCGTCGGCGGCGCCTCGAGCGTCCACGCGAGCAGGGCGGCGGTCCCGGCCCGGTCGAGGGGGCCGAGATCGATCCGGGCCATGCCCCCGTCGGCCACCAGGTCCAGCAGGTCCGACGGAAGGTGGGCCGCCCGGATGCAGTGAAGCAGCAGCCGGATGTCGCCGCCGAAGGCCAGCTGCGCCAGCACGGAGGCGGATCCGGCGTCGAGATGCTCCGCCCGGTCGACGGCCACAATGACGGTGCGTGCACGGGAGCGGGCCGCCAACCCCGCGCGGACCGCCGCGAGGACCTCGGCGAACCGGTGCTCCGGCCCCAGCCGCTGCCCGGCCATGAGGCTCGCCAGCGCGCCGAAGGGCATGGCCTGCGCGAACCGCGAGCCGCGGATCGCGACAACCTGCCACTCCGGGGAAAGCCCCTCCAGCGCGCGGCGGGCGACGGCGGACTTCCCCGAACCCGCCGGCCCGGCCAGGACACCCCCGAGTCCCCCCGGCCCGGTCAGAGCCCCCTCAACCGCCCGGACGGCGTCCTCCTGGACCGGTGCTCCCCACGTGCTACCGCCTTCGTGGCCGACGCGCGCCATCGCTGACACGGACATATGTACCCCCAAGTGATCCCCGGTGACCCAGGCTCGCGGCAACCCCCAAGGTGCCGTCCGTTCCCCAACGGATGCCTGAATCGTGGTCCAAGGTATACCCGCTGTTAACCCCGGGAGGCCACCCCTGGTCGCTACTCGATCGGCCGCGGCCACTACGTGTCGCCCTACCCCAGCGGGGCTCCCCCGGATGGGGGGTGCGCGGATCGGCCCCTCTGGGGAGCAGAACGGCCGCGGCGTCCCCGGGGCAGGTGTCCGGCCCGGGGAAACGAGTGTTCCCGGCGCGTCGCCCTCCGGGGATACTGCCATTGGGGAACGAACGCGGCAGGGTGCACCGCACCCGCCCGCCGCGGCAGCACTGGGGGAACTGGGGATCATGGACACTTATCGATCGGCGCTGGCCGAATTGCATTCGCGGCAGAAGACGCCGCGTGGCGTGTCGTACTACGCGTTGTGGGTGAACCGCCCGCTGGGCCGCCTGCTGGCGGCGGCGGCGCACACGGCGGGACTGACGCCGAACCGGGTGACGCTGCTCAGCGCAGCCTCCACGGCCGCGGCTCTGGCCATTCTGGTCGCCGCCGAGCCGGCGCCGGCGTCGGGCCTCGCCGCATGGGCGTTGCTCGCCCTCGGGTTCGCCCTGGACTCGGCGGACGGCCAGGTGGCCCGGCTCCGGGGAGGCGGGTCGCTGGCCGGAGAGTGGCTGGACCACGTCATCGACGCCGGCAAGATGGTCGCGATCCACGCGGCCGTGCTCGTTGCCTGGCTCCGCGCGGGGGTGGAGCTGCCGTGGCTGCTGGTGCCGCTCGTGTTCCAGTTCGCCGCCGTCGCCACATTCAGCGGCGGCACCCTGGCCGGGCTGCTCCGGCGGACCCTCCCGGAGGCGGTGGCCGCGGCGCCGGGCCCACCGGGCGGGCCGAACCCGCCGGGCCGCGCACCGTCGCCCCTCCGCGCCGCGGCGCTGCTGCCGGCCGACTACGGCGTGTTCTGCCTCGTGTTCCTGCTGTGGGGATGGCCGGAGGCCTTCATGGGCGCCTACGCGGCCCTCGCGGCCGTGCGCGTCCTGTTCCTTGGCGCCTTCGGCGCCAAGTGGTACCGGGAGCTGGTGGCGCTGTGAGGATCGCCCAGGTCGTTGCGTATGTGAGTTCCGACGGCGCCTACGGCGGCCCGACGAGCGTGGCCCACGCCCAGTGCGCGGTCCTGTCCGGCGGGCACGACGTCACGCTCGTGGCCGGGTGGGACGGCCGTGCGGAACGTTCCGGCCCCGCCTACCGGCGCGTGTACCGGCGGGCGTTCCGGCCGCGGCGCTCCTTCGGCTCGCTGGTGGGTCCGGGCGTGTGGTGGTGGGCGCTGCGCCACGCGCGGTCGTTCGACGTGGTGCACATCCACCTGGCCAGGGACCTGACGGTGCTGCCGGCGGCGCTGGCCTGCCGGTTGCTCTCGGTGCCGTATGTGATCCAGACCCACGGCATGCTCAAGCCCGCCCGCGGCCGCGCCGAGCGGCTCTTCGATGCGCTCTTCACGTCGCCCGCGGTGCGCGGGGCCCGCCTGGCCCTGTGCCTGACGGAGACGGAGGCGCGGAGCCTGCGCCTGTTCGGCTCGCCCCCGCAGGAGCGGGTACGCAACGCCGTTCCCGTGGGCGCGCGGGAAGCCAAGGCGGACGACGGCGGGGGCGCCGTGCGCGTCCTGTTCTGCTCCCGGCTGCACGCCCGGAAGCGGCCCCGCCTGTTCACGGCCGCCGCGGAGCGCCTCGAGGCGGAGGCGCCGGAGCGGTACCGGTTCACGGTCGTCGGTCCCGACGGCGGCGAGCTCGACGCGTTGCGGGCCGACCTCGGGCGGGCCAGCGCGCGCGTCGACTACCGCGGCGCCGCGGCCCCGGACGACGTCCCGGCGGTCCTGGCCGGGCACGACGTGCTGGTGCTGCCGAGCCTGAACGAGCCCTACCCGATGATCGTGCTGGAGGCCCTGGCCGCCGGGGTGCCCGTGGTCATCGACTCCACCTGCGGGCTCGCCCCGGTCCTGCGCAACCGGCCCGGGGCACGGGTCGTGGAGTGCACGCCGGAGAGCATCGGGTGGGCGGTCGCGGACATCGCGGCCAACCTGCCCGTCGAATCCGCCGGGGCCCGGCACCTGGCGGAGACCGAGTTCTCCCTCGAGCGCCTCGGCGGCCAGCTCGCGGCCGCGTACCGGCAGGTGGCGCGGTGAGCGGGCAGGACGGGGCCCCGCCCGTCGTCCCGCTGCGGGAGGCGCCGCGCCCGGAGCTCGGGCCGGGGCGGCCCCGGCACGTCGAGGCCGCGTGGCGCGTGGTCGAGGCCCTGCTGGTCACGAACTCGCTGCAGCCGAGCTCGGCGGTGCGCCGGGCGGCCCTGCGCTGGTTCGGCGCGCGGGTGGGCCGGGGCGTCGTGATCCGGCCGCGCACCCGCGTGCGCTTTCCGTGGAACCTGGAGGTCGGTGACGACTGCTGGATCGGCGAGGGGGTGTGGATCAGCAACCGGGACCGGGTGGTGCTGGAGCACGACGTCGTCGTCTCCCAGGAAACGTTCATCACGACCGGATCGCACGCCGCGTCCGGGGACATGCGGGTCACGACGGCGCCGGTGACGCTGCGGGCGGGCTCGTGGATCACGGCCCGGTGCGTCGTGCTCGCCGGGACGGAGGCCGGGCGTTCGTGCGTCGTGGCGCCGGGGACCGTGGTCTCGGGCCAGGTCCCGCCCGGGGTCGTGTTCGGCCAGCCCGCTCCCCGCGTCCTGCGCCCCAGGTTCCGCGCGTGAGCGCGATCCGCCCGCCGGGGACCGCCGCGGCCGCGGTCCGCCCCGGGGGCCGGCTCCGGCGCGGGCTGCTTCCGGTCGCGGACCAGGCGGTCTCGAGCCTGTCCAACATCGTCGTGGTCCTGGCCGTGGCGCGGAACTTCCCGGCCGCGGAGTTCGGTCGCTTCGCCCTGGCCTACTCGGTCCTCGTGGTGTGCCTCGGCCTGTCGCGGGCCTACTGGGGCACGCGGCTGACGCTCTCCGCGGACGACCGCCCGGCGCTGCTGCGCCGGGCGTCCCTGCTGCTCGGGGCGTGGCTGCTCGCGGGCCCCGCCGTCGCGCTCGTGGTCCTCGGGGCCGCCGGCCTGCTGGCCGGGCTCTCGCCGATGGTCGCGGCCGTCGCCGTGGCCACGCCGTTGGCGTGCGCCCAGGACCTGCTGCGCTTCGCGGCGATCGCCGACGACCGGCCCGGCGCCGCCCTGGCGTCCGACGTCGTGTGGCTGGTGCCCGTGGCCTTCCTGATGGTCGTCCCCGCGGTGCCGGAGCCCGTGGCCGCGGCCGTGTGGCTGGGCGCCGTCGCGGCGGCGCTGGCGACGGCGGCGGGCACGCTGCGGCTGCGCCCGCGCTTCCGCGGGGCGCTGCGGGAGGCGGCGCAGCGGGAGGCGATCGCCGGCTCCATGGCGTGGTCCTCGCTGGCCGGGCTGGGCTCGCACCTGGTCGTCGTCGCGGCGGCGACCGCGCTGCTGGGGCCCGTCGCGGCGGCCGCCCTGCGCGGGGCTAGCACCATGGTCGGGCCGCTGAACGTGCTGTTCGCGTACGCCCACCTGGCCCTCACGCCCCGCCTCGTTCGCCGCCGCCGGTCGGGCGACCTGCGCTTCGGCGCGGGGCTCTCGGCGTCCGTGGGCGGCATCGCCGTCGCGTGGGGCCTGGTCCTGGTGGCGTTCCCGGCGGAGTGGGGCCGCGTGCTGTTGGGGGCCGCCTGGGAGGCGACCGCCCCGCTGCTGGGTTTCACCGCCCTCCAGTACGCCCTGCTCGGCTGCGCGATCGGTGCCGTGCAGGTGCTGAAGGTCCGCCGCAGGGCGCGCGCCCTGGCGGTCCAGCAGGGGTGCGTCGCCGCGACCGGCGTCGTGCTGGCCCTGCTCGGCCTGCACGTCGGCGGGGACGTGACGTGGGCGGCGGCCGGCCTGGCCGGTTCCGCCGCGTTGGCCGTGCTGCTCGGCTGGACCAACGCCGCCACCAGCGGCGGCGGGCGGCGGCGGAGGACCACCGGTGCGCGCGCCTAGCCGCGCCGCGGACCGGGCCGTGGCCCCCGTGGCGGGACCGGGCGCCGGAGCGCTGCCGGCCGCCGCGGCCGCCCACCGCGTCGAGACCGCGCGCCGCCTGGCCTGGTTCACGCTGTCGGCGCTCGTGCTGGCGGCGGTCCTGCCGGCGCTGGTGGTGCTGACCGTGCCGGACGCGGGCCGCAGCACCGCGTGGACGCTCACGCTGACCGTAATGGCCTGGGCCGGGCTGCGGCTGGCCGGCATCATCGGCGGGGGCCTCCCCCGGGTCTACGAGTTCATGTTCTGGCTCTTCACGTACATCTTCCTGGGGCTGGCCGCGACCGTGCAGCTGCGCACCGGGCACATCTCCTCCACGACGAAGGACATGGACCCGGGCCTGGACTGGCCGGCCGCGCTGGCGGTGGTGCTGGGGCTGGCCGCGTACGAGGTGGGCCGGACGCTGCCCGTGTGGCGGCAGCTGCGCGCGAGGGACGCGCCGGCCCCGGACCACGCCTCCGGGGGCCTGCGGCCGGCCGCCGCGTGGTTCCTGTTCGCGGTGGGGCTGTCCTGCACGGCCGCGTTCGTCGCCGCCGTCGGGCTGGACACGCTGTTCATGGACCGGCACACCCGCCAGGCCGTGACCGCGCAGTCCTTCGACGACGGCTCCGGCGCGTCCCTGCTCCGCGCCCTGGCGTGGGTTCCGCTCCTCGTGGCCGCCGGCGCGTTCGCCCTGCTGCGCCGCGCCCGGCGCGCGGCCGGGCTGCCGGGCCGCTACGGCGCGGCCGTCGCGGTCGCGGTCGCCGGCGTGCTGGTGGTCGTCAACCCGGTCAGCAGCCCCCGGTACACGGCGGGCACGGTCCTGTTCGCGCTGCTGTGCTTCACGGGCGTCCTCGCCCGGCCCGGCCTGGTCCGGCCGCTGCTCTCCGGGGTCCTGGCCGCGTTCCTCTTCCTGTTCCCCATCGCGGACGCGTTCCGCACGGACGGGCCGCTGGACGTCGCGCGGAACGGGTTCTTCGGCGAGTACGCCGGCAACGGCGACTACGACGCGTTCTGGCAGATCGCCAACGCCGTCGCCTTCGTGGACCGGCAGGGGCCGCTGTGGGGCGAGCAGGCCCTGGGCGTGCTGCTGTTTTGGGTGCCGCGCTCGCTCTGGCCGGGGAAGCCGGAGGGCACCGGCGTGGTGCTGGCCGAGTTCCGCGGCTACGACTTCACGAACCTCTCCGCGCCCCTGTGGGCCGAATCGCTGGTGAACGGCGGCGCCGTCGTCCTCGTGGGCGCGTTCCTGGGCGTCGGACTGCTGCTGCGCCGGCTGGACCTCGGCCTGCCCGGCAGGCTCGGCTCGGCCGACGCGCTGGCGCTGTCCGCCTGCGTGTTCCCGGCCTACCTCGTCATCCTGCTGCGCGGATCCATGCTCCAGGCCACGGGCACGTTCGCCGTGATGCTGGTGGCCGTGCTGCTGTGCCACCGGCGGCCGCGCCCCGAGCGCGGCACTGAGCCGTAGCCACACCACGGACCCCGGCGGACCACGCCCACGCAGGCCGCACCCGCGTGACGAGCACTAACGGCGTCCCCGCCGTCGATTCGGAAGTCCGGTCCGGCCGACAGGGCATGGGGCCGACGTTTCGGCGCAGCATCAGACCAGATCCCCGCGAGCCCCGCCATCGGCAGTCCGGATCCGCGACCTGCCCGGGCTCGGGAAGGGGCAGGCCTAGTACGCTCCGACCGGCCTCAGGACCACCCGCACGGTGCGCAGGATGATGCGCAGGTCGTAGGCCAGGGACCAGTTCTCGACGTAGTACAGGTCCAGGGACACGCTGTCCTCCCAGGACAGGTCGGAGCGCCCGGACACCTGCCAGAGCCCGGTCAGCCCGGGCTTGGCGAGCAGCCGCCGGCGGGCGGCGGCGTCGTACTCCGCGACCTCCGCCGGCAGCGGCGGGCGCGGTCCGACCAGGGACATCTCGCCCTTGAAGACGTTGACCAGCTGCGGCAGTTCGTCGACCGAGTAGCGGCGCAGCCAGGCGCCGACGCGGGTGATGCGCGGGTCCTCCTTCAGCTTGAAGAGGGGCCCGCTTCCCTCGTTGAGTCCGGCGAGGGCGGCCAGGCGGGCCTCGGCGTCCACGCACATGGTCCGGAACTTGAGCATGGTGAACCCCGAGCCCCCGATCCCGACCCGGTGCTGCCGGAACAGCGCCGCGCCGCCGTCTTCGCGGTGCACGGCCGCGGCGACGAGCAGCAGCAGGGGCCAGAGCACGGCCAGCGCCAGCCCCGAGGCGGCGACGTCCAGGCAGCGCTTGGCCGCACGCCGGCCGGCGCGGGGGGCGGACGGGCCGACGTGCAGCAGCGGCAGCCCCTCGCGGTGCTGCAGCCCCAGGCGCCCCGCGCCGACGTTGCCGGGCACGGGGACAACGGCGAGTCCGATCCCGGCCGCCTCGAGCTCCCAGCCGAGCTCGCGGAGCGCCCCGGGTCCTCCGTGGAGCGGGCCGGCCACGATGACGAGGTCGACCGCGTAGTCGCGGGCGACGGCGGCTGCCCGCTCCCCGCCGGCGAAGACGTCCTTCTCGGCGACGGTGTCCTCGGTCCAGGGCGCGTCGTCGTCGAGGACGACGGCGGCCGTGCCGTACACCCCGGGGCGGCGCGCCAGCCGGCGGACGACGTCGGCGGTCTCGGCGGGCGGGCCGACGACGGCGACCCTGACGAACGCTTCCCCGGTGGCGGCTGCGGCACGGCGGGCCGCCGTCCGGGCGACCCAGCGTCCGCCCGCGAGCAGGAGGATGCCCACGGGCGAGCCGGCCCACACGAGCGCGCCGAGTCCGGGGACCCCGAGAGCCAGGAGGACGGCGGCGAGGGTGCCCGCCGCCGCGAGGGAGGCCTTCGCGACCGCGGCGGCCTCCGCGCCCCACCCCCCGAGCAGGCGGTCCCCCCGCGTCCCGTAGAGGGCGAGGAACGCCAGCCAGACGGCGGCGAGCAGGCCGCCCGCCGCCAGCGTCTCCGCCGTCGCGGTGCCGACCGCGGCGACGCCGACGGCCAGTGCCGCCGCGACGGCCATCGTGTCCAGCCCGGCGATCCAGCGCCAGTAGGCCGTCAGCCCGGTGCGCGACGGCCGCGCCCGGTTGCGGGCCCGGGGCGGGGCGGCGGTTTTCGTCGTCCACGCCGCGGCCAGCCCCTGTGTGGTGGTCGGTGAGATCTGCGTTGCCATGCCGTGGCTCCCCCAAGCGTCCGACTGCCGCCCACGCCGGGCGGCCATGTGCCCGCCAAGGTACGGTGCGGCGCGCCCGGGCGGACCGGTGGACGGCACTCGATTCCGTCCCCGGGCCACGCGCCCAGCGACCGGCGATACCCGTTCCCCGGCCCGTCCCCCGGAGTTCGACTGCGCGTCACGAGTCCCTCACGGGGGCTGCGTAGCGTCCCGCGGAGAGGACGCTCCACGACGAAGGGACGCACGGCATGGCTCTGAGGGTTTCGGTCATCGGCACGGGGTACCTGGGCGCGACGCACGCGGCCTGCATGGCCGAGCTGGGCTTCGAGGTCATGGGCCTGGACGTGGACCCGGCCAAGATCGAGCGGCTCGCGGCCGGGGACCTGCCGTTCCACGAGCCCGGGCTGCCCGAGCTGCTGCGCGAGCACGTGGCCACCGGTCGGCTCCGGTTCACCACCTCGTACGAGGAGGTCGGCGCCTGGGCGGACGTGCACTTCATCGCCGTCGGCACCCCGCAGCGGGCGGACGACGACGGCGCCGACATGACCTACGTCGACGCCGCCGTCGAGTCCACCGCCCGACACGCCACCCGGGACTGCCTGATCGTCGGCAAGTCCACGGTCCCCGTCGGCTCGGCCCGCCGCCTCCGCGACGTCGCCCGGGGCGCCGCGCGCGACGGCGTCGACGTCGACCTGGCCTGGAACCCCGAGTTCCTGCGCGAGGGCTTCGCAGTGCGCGACACCCTCACCCCCGACCGCCTGGTCTTCGGCACCGACTCCCCCTCCGCCCGCGCCGTGCTGCGCGAGGTCTACGCCCCGATCCTGGACCGCCAGACCCCGCTGATCTCCACCGACTTCGAGACCGCCGAACTGGTCAAGGTCGCGGCCAACGCGTTCCTGGCCACGAAGATCTCCTTCATCAACGCCTTCTCCGAGGTCACGGAGACGATCGGCGGGGACATCGGCACCCTCGCCGACGCCATCGGGCTGGACCCGCGCATCGGCCGCCGCTTCCTCAACGCCGGCCTCGGCTTCGGCGGCGGCTGCCTCCCCAAGGACATCCGGGCCCTGCAGGCCCGCGTCAGCGAGCTCGGCCTGCACCGCACGATGGACTTCCTGGGCGACGTCGACGAGATCAACCAGCGGCGCCGCGACCGCGTCGTCGCGCTCGCCACCCAGCAGCTCGGCGGGAACCTCGCCGGCAAGCGCGTCGCCGTCCTGGGCCTGGCGTTCAAGCCCGACAGCGACGACGTCCGCGACTCCCCCGCCCTGGACATCGCCGGCCGCCTCTACAACGCCGGCGCCGACGTCGCCGCCTTCGACCCCGAGGCCATGCGCAACGCCGCGGCGCGCTTCCCCCGCCTCACCTACGCCGGCTCGGCCGAGGACGCCGCCCGCGGCGCCGACGTCGTCCTGCTCCTCACCGAGTGGCCGGAGTTCCGCAAGCTCGTCCCGGCGGACCTCGCCCCGCACGTGCGCGGCCGCCGCATCATCGACGGCCGAAACGTCCTGGCCCACGGGGACTGGGAGGAGTCCGGCTGGTCCGTCGCGGCGCTGGGCCGACGGGCACCGGTCCCCGCGATGGCGTAGATCATCCGCCCGGGCACGGAAAAGGCGCCCGGACTCCCCGTAGGCTCGGTTCGACAGTGACGCGACACCGTCCACGGGGGAGACGCGATGCAGGACCACTACGCGGAGATGAAGCAACGACAAGCCAAACGACGACTCTGGGGAACGGTCGCGGTCACGGCCCTCGCGGCCGCGGTCCTGGTGGCCGTGGTGTGGGCGGTCGCGGCCGGGTAGGCCGTATCACCGGCCGCGCGCTCGGCGCGGGACTGGGCGCCGCCGTGCTGACGGCGCTCGCCACGGCGGCGGTGATACTCACCCCCCCGCCTCGACGATCCCGAGGGAGTCGATGCGCTGGTCGTGCTCGCGAGCGCCCCGGAACGCTTCGCGGCCGCCGAGGCCATGATGGCCGACGGCGTGGCCCCGGCGGTCGTCTATTCGGTCGCCCAGCCGGCTCCGCCCACGGCGCCGCCGGAGTGCCTTCCCAGGCCCGACTACGCGGTCCGCTGCTTCACGCCGGACCCGAACACCACGCAGGGCGAGGCCATGGCGCTGAGCCGGATGGCCGCGCAGGAGGGCTGGGACTCCGTGGCCGTGATGACCTTCGATGCCCACATCACCCGCTCGCGCCTGCTGGTGGAGCGCTGCCACGGCGGCGACGTGCGGATGGTGTCGATGGACCGGGATGTGGCACCACTGTCGCGCATCCGGGAGGTGACTTACGAGGTGGCGGCCCTGGCGAAGGCGGCGCTGGCCTCCGACTGCGGGGACACCGCGCCGCAGTGGGCCCAGGACCTCATCGACACGTTCAAGCCGCCTCCCCCGGCGCCGCGAGGTCCTTCTTCATGATCAGGGCGTCCACGCCTCCCGGGTAGTAGCTCCGGCGGGTGTGGATGTGTTCGAACCCGAACCGCCGGTACAGCTCCTGGGCCCGGGGGTTGTCGGCCCGCACCTCGAGCAGGACGTCGGAGGCGCCCCGCGTCCGGGCCTCGTCGACGAGTCCGCCGAGCAGGGCGGACCCGATGCCGCGGCCCTCGAACTCCGGGACCACGGCGATGGTCTGGACGTCGGCCAGCGGCAGGACGCACATCAGGCCGCAGTAGGCGACGATCCGGCCGTCCGCCTCGGCGACCCAGTACCGGCGCGTGTCCGTCTGGCCCAGCTCGTCGTGGAACATGGACTCTGGCCACGCGTCCGCCGGGAAGAGCGCGCGCTCCAGGTCCCACACGGCCGGGATATCGGCCACGGTCATGCCGCGCACGGCGACGCCGTCCGGTAGCCGTTGGCTCATGCGCCCGGACTGCTCATCTGTCGGGGCACCTGGGCGTCCGACTCGCGCAGGTAGAGCGGCACGGTCGGCAGGAAGTCCCGGCCAGCGGCCATCGCGTCCGCGGCGGCGCGCCCGAGCGCGGCCGCCGTGGGCTGCGCGGCCGCGAAGGCCTCGACGGGCTCCGCTCCGACCGCCCGGAGCCGGTCCGCGTACAGCCCGCCCCCGGCGCCGTAGACCGGGCCGGCGGGCACGTCCTCGGCCGGGCCGACCTGCGGCCCGCGGACGAGTGTGCCGGCGGCGTCGTAGCGGGCCCAGTAGAGTTCGCGCCGGCGGGCATCCGTGGCGACCGTGAATTCCCCGGGCGCCGCCTCGCCGCGCAGCAGCACATCGGCGGCGACGGCGTCGAGGCTCATCATCCCGTCGACCGGCACGCCCCAGACGAACCCGAGCGTGCGGGCCGTGGTGATGCCGACGCGCAGGCCGGTGAACGGGCCAGGCCCCACACCCACGACGATGCGGTCGAGCTCCGTCCCGGCGACGCCGGCCTCGCGGAGGAGCCCGTCGATGGCGGGAGCGAGCACCTCGGAGTGCGTGTTCGTCTCGCGGGAGGCGAAGGAACCCAGGACCTCGGCCCCGCCGTGGCCGCGGTGCCGCAGGAGCGCCGCGGACGCGATGGCCGAGGTGTCGATGGCGAGCAGCAGCATCTACCGCTCCCGGCGCTTCACGGGCCGGCCGGACACCCCGTCGGACGCGGCGCCCGCACCGTCGGGATCGCCATGGGGCGCATCCGGTTCTTCCGCCGGGGCGTAGCCGTGGGGGTTGGCGGATTGCCACCTCCACACGTCCACCGCCATCTGTTCCAGGCCGCGCTCGGACTTCCAGCCCAGCTCCTCGCGGGCCTTGGTCGGGTCGGCCCAGTAGGCCGGCAGGTCACCGGGGCGGCGGTCGGCGATCTCGTAGGGCACATCGCGTTCCGCCGCGCGCGAGAACGCGGCGATGACCTCCAGCACGGAGGAGCCCTGCCCGGAGCCGAGGTTCCAGGCGTGGAGGCCGCCGTGCTGGGCCAGGTGCTCAAGCGCGTCGAGGTGCCCGGCGGCCAGGTCCATGACGTGGATGTAGTCGCGCACGCCCGTCCCGTCGGGCGTGGGATAGTCGTTGCCGAAGACCCGGACCCTGTCGCGACGCCCGACGGCGACCTGGGCGACGAAGGGCATGAGGTTGTTGGGGACGCCCTGGGGGTCCTCCCCGATCCGGCCGGAGTCGTGCGCGCCGACAGGGTTGAAGTAGCGCAGCTTCGCAACGGCCCAGCGCGGGTCGGCGGTCGCGACGTCGTCCAGGATCTGTTCGATGTGCATCTTCGTGCGCCCGTACGGGTTGGCCGCCGCCAGCGGCAGGCCCTCCGTGTACTCGACGACGCCCCCTGCCTCGCCGTAGACGGTGGCGGAGGAGCTGAACACCAGCGTCCGCACGCCGGCGGCCTCCATGACCTCGAGCAGGGTCATCGTCCCGCCGACGTTGTTGCGGTAGTAGCGCAGGGGCTCCGCGGTCGATTCGCCCACGGCCTTGAGCCCGGCGAAGTGCACGACGGCCTCCGGCCGGGCCCGGTTGAAGACCGCGGCCAATCCGTCGGCGTCGAGGAGGTCAACCCGGTGCAGTGCGGCCTCCCGGCCGGCGAGCTCGGCGACGCGGCGCAGGGCCTCGGCCGAGGAGTTGGCGAGGTTGTCGACGACGTGGACGTCGTGTCCGGCCTGCAGCAGGAGCAGGACCGTGTGGGATCCGATGTAGCCGGCGCCGCCGGTCACCAATACGCGCATGGGATGTCCTAGAGGTCTCGTTCGGCGACGAACTCCGCCACCGTATCGTCCTGGAGGGCCTCACCGAAGGCCGCGATCGCCCCCTCGTCGGGCAGCACGATCGACTGGCCGTCCGCGGACCTCCCGAACCCGGCGGTCGGGAGGGTGAAGAAGTGGACGTCGTCGCTGCGGACGCCGGCCATGGAGACGCCCAGACCGGCGATATCCGTGGCACCGAGCGATTCGGAGCGGGAGACGTAGGGGGAGAGTTCGTTGACGACGGCGGCGATCTTGCCGGGGTCGGTCATGGTTTCGCGGCTGAGGACCTCGCCGAGCACGGCCTTGATGAACGCCTGCTGGTTGCGCACGCGCTGGAAGTCGCCGTCGGAGAAGGACTTGCGCTCGCGGACGAAGCGCAGTGCCTCGTCGCCGTCCATGTGCTGGACGCCTTCCTCGAACGTGTAGCCGGCGCTCGAAAAGGAGACCGGGACGTTGACGTCGACGCCGCCGAGTGCGTCGGTCAGCCCCTTGAAGCCCTCCATGTCGACGGAGGCGACGTGGTCGATCCGGGTCCCGAACATCGACTCGAGCGTCTGGACGGCCAACGGGACGCCGCCGAGGGAGAATGCGGCGTTGATCTTGTGCTCGCCGTGGTCCGGGATGTCCACCCAGGTGTCGCGGACGATCGAGGTGACGTAGACGCCGCTGCGGTCCCCGGGGATGTGGACGAGCATCATGGTGTCCGAGCGTCCTGCGTTGGGCACGCCCTCGAGGTTCTCCGTCTCGCCGGACCCGCCCTGGGAGTCGCTGCCGAGCAGAAGGATGTTCACGGCGTCCTCCGACTCGGTGGTCGTCTGCGGACGTGCCGACTCGGCGGGGAAGGCGGAGGGAATGCTCTGGGACTTGTTCTCGAAGCTCGAGGCCAAACTCAGCAGGTAGCCGCCGGCGACGGCGCCGGCGACGACGACCAGCGCCAGGAGGGTGACCACCGTGATCAGGACGGGGCGGCGCTTCTTCTCGGGCATGACGGACCTTCCGGGCTGTTGGACTAACGGCCAGTCTACGCGGCGGGCCCGGGCCCCTCCTCGGGTGTCACGGGATCCGCATCGGCCCAGCGCGGACCGTATCCGCTGATCCGGATCATCCGCGGCTCGTCGTCCTCGTCAAGGTCCGGCGGCTGGGGCGCGTCGCCGATGCGCCGCAGCAGGTCGATCTCCAGCCGGGAGTCCGTGAGGTGCTCCACTTTGCCCCGGCCCCATTCGACGACGGTGACGGAGTCCGCGGCGGTCGCCTCGAGGTCGATGTCGTCCAGCTCCGCCGCCGAGGCCAGCCGGTACGCGTCAACGTGGACCAACGCGGGCCCGCCCACCAGAGACGGGTGCTGGCGGACGAGGACAAAGGTCGGCGAGATGATGCCACTCCGCACCCCGAGCCCCTCCCCCAGCCCCTGCGTGAAGGTCGTCTTGCCGGCCCCGAGCTCCCCGCTCAGCACCAGAAGGTCGCCGGCGCGCAGGGACGTCGCCAACCGCTCGGCGAACTGGCGCGTTTCCTCGGCTCCCGCCGTCCGGACCTCGACCGTCCAATCTGGCGTATCCACGGCGCTACTCACCCGCCTCGCCCCAGCTTCCCTCGACGTAACGGCGCGGAACGCGCGGCATGATGCGCGTGACGATCTCGTAGTTGATGGTCCCCGAGGCGTTGGCCCAGTCGGTGGCCGAGGGGCCGCCCTCCCCGAAGAGCACGGCTTCGGCTCCGACGAGCTCAGCGGGATCGACGTCGGGTCCGACGTCGACGACGAACTGGTCCATCGCGACCCGGCCGCAGCTGCGGTACGTCTTGCCATTGATCAGGACGGGCCCGCCCACGGCCGGACGCGGCACACCGTCCGCATATCCCAGCGGGATCAATGCCAGGACCGTCTCCTCCGACGTGCGGTAGGTCAGGCCGTATGACACTCCATGGCCAGCGGGGACGCGCTTGGCGTTGGCGACCCGCGCGGAGAGCCGCATGGCCGGACGTAGTCCGAGGTCCTCCGCAGTCTGGCCCGCGAAGGGGCTCAGCCCGTACATGCCCAGACCGAGCCGGACCAGGTCGAAGTGCGAGTCCGGCCGGGAGAGGATGGCGGGGGTATTGGCCGCGTGGCGCACCTCGAGGTCGAATCCCGCGTTCTCCGCCAGCGCCACGGCCTCGCGAAATACCTGGAGCTGCTCGTCCGTCTCCCGACGGTCTGGCTCGTCGGCGACAGCGAGGTGCGTGAAGACCCCGACGACTCGCAACAGGCCTTCGTCCTGGAAGGCGGAGGCCCGGTCCAGTAAGTCTTCCCAGTCGGCCGGCATGCAACCATTGCGGCCCAGACCCGTGTCAATCTTGAGATGGACCCGGGCAGGCCGTTCGGCCTCCTGGGCGGCTGCGGCGATCCGGTCGAGCTCCCAACCAGAGACACCAAGATCGATGCCAGCAATGATCGCCTGCGCAAACGGGGCTTCCGGAGAATGGAGCCAGGCCAGAACGGGAGCCTCGATACCGGACCGACGCAGGTTCAGCGCTTCCTCAATGAGGGCGGTTCCAAGCCAAGAAGCCCCGGCTTCAAGTGCGACACGGGCAATACGCAGGGCACCATGCCCGTAGGCATCGGCCTTCACTACGGCCATCAGCGCAGCAGGTGCTGCTAACTCGGCCACGCGCCTCACGTTATGGCGAACATTCGCAAGATTGATCTCGGCACAGCCGCGTTGAAGTCCGCCACGACTGCGCGTTAGCTCACCGTGAATCATCGTTAGGTTCCGTCTTCCGCAATTCTTGAGTCGCCTCCACAGTAGATGCCGAACGAAGACGACTAGCGGAACCTGTTCGCTATGAGTTTCGCCCACGCTAATCCCGCAAGAGGGATCAGCGTCACGACGTTCTGCAAAAAGGAAATCATCGATTCCGGATGCACACTGAGCCATCCAAGCGGCTCGAAGATGATCAGCCCGAGAATGACAACTTGCCAACCCGACAACCGGCCTTGATTGACCCTAATGAGCACGGCGACTGTCGCCGCCCAAAAAGCGTACAGAGCAACGACCCCTCCTGCCCCCGAGAGCACGTACGTGGTGGCCACTGGGAGGAACGTATAAGACGAACGGGGGTCACCATGAAGCAAGTGTTCGTTAATCAATTTGCCCGTGGAGACTTCGTCGCGTTCCGGGTCCAATGCTCGCGGGACTAATCCATATCTGACGATTTCAATCCCCTCGACCTGACCGACACCTCGTCCTGGCTCGTACTTCGCCCCCTCCGTGATCTGCAGGTCATAACGGAGACGGTCGAAGGCGCTCACAGACGGGTCCACCCAGATGCCGCTTTCTCGACGGTGCTCGTTTCGAAGATCAAATACGAGGGGCCAAACTGTCAGCACTATCAAGAACAACGCGATCGCATGCTTGATCCTAAGTAATCCAAAGAGGAGTAGGACACACGCAAGGGCTGCTACAAATCGCCACAGTTGGATAGTGATACCGAGCTGAACTACATAGGCAGCCTGCCCGGCAACAGCGAAAAGTATCCACCGCCAGAAAGACTTCTTCTCGCATTGGCCCGTCTTCGCAGCATAGACAAGCATCAAAACCCCGATGAAGGGGTAATAAGTCAATAGCGATGCAATCGATCCCAGCACTCCCCCCGACGAAGCCTCTTTTACTTGGCTCTCGATGGTGCCGATACCACTGAAGGCGCTGAAGTTGCCGGCGATCGTACCCAAAATGATCGCAGTTTTGCCAAGCCAGGAAAACTGCCCAGAACTCCGCACACGGGAAGACCGCGCAACACCGAACACAGATGGCGAAACGAGCGAAATAGCCAACTCGACCACGAAAGCTGTCCCAGCCGCGACCCCCATCGTGACCAATAAAAACGGCATCTCTGTGTTTGCCCCGCCGACCGCCAGTGGCACAAAAAGTGCGACGTATGGAGCAAGAACAAGCCACGTGACGGGAAAGGTGCGGAGCCAGCCCAGCGCGGGCGATTGGCCCGCTACATCTCTAGCGGTTTTCAAAGACCTGAGATTATGCATGGGGTCGGCTGGCAGCTTGCAATACATTGAGCACGTCTGCGGTGTAGGTCGCTTGAATTTGCAGGTCGTTCGCGTAATCGACGACATTATGCGTCGCCAGTGAATCGCCCTGTGTCCCTGCAACGGTGCAAAAGTCCCGCGGAGTGCGGCTTACCTGCGCAACCTTAAATCCACCTGAAACAGCTAGAAAATGCAGCCATACGTCGTCGGCCTTCGGAGATTTTCGTTCAAACGCCTTACCGTGGGCCCGGACCATCGATTGGAATCGAGAGTTGTAGATAACCCCGGACACACCCGTGGCGAAGTTGAGCGGACTTGCCTCTAGCCCCTGAGAAGGAACCCACATGTTGTAAGGCTGCATCTCCCCGGCATCGGTCATCGAAATACGATGGGCTCGATGACAGTAGACGGTGTCCTCCTGACCGTCGCCGGCCGCCTTTAGTAGGGCCGCCAGCCACCAGCGTGGATACAGGATATCGTCGTCGGCTGTGACGAGGGGAAGCGCTGGATCTGGAGCCTGCAGGCAGTGTGGGAAGTACTTCGTATGCGGCCCGTAAAAGCCACCTGAAGTCCTGATCGCCAAACCACGGGAGACAAGTCGCTGCAGCGCGTCCGCGAAGATAGGCGGCAGAGATTCGCCATCCAGCCAGAGCGTGATGGATCGCGGCCGCACAGAACCCGCGCCGATCGATTCAATAGCAATAAACACGCGGTCCAGACGAGAGCCATGTGAAGTCAGGGCCACATCGCAGGTACCGTTCGGATCAATGATGCTCTTCTTCGAAAGTCTGTTGCGGAGCTTCAGCCACTGAGAATAGCTCACGCTCGTCGTATGGCGCCTCGCAGCCCGGAGGACTCTCCCCGGCGTAAATCGAAACTCTCCTCGCACGTTGCGCAAAACAGTCATAGTGAATGAGCCTTAGTCTTTCTCGCCCTGTTGGTGATCGCGAAGGCTGTCGTTCCGAGTGCACCCCGTGCCGCGGCCCAAGTTCCAAGCCCAGGTTTCCGCCCAGGTTTCCGCCCAGGTTTCCGCCCAGGTTGAGGATGTTCCCAAACCGTTTTCAGCGCATTTGACAGTACATCAGCTGCTCGCGCAGTCGTACTAGGTGGCGCCGGCGGCACAACAATCGAGTCGTAAACTTTCAACCCCGCATAGCTGAGACCGAAAAGCTCGGCGACCTTCGGAGCGTAGACGATCGGCACTTGAGGAACTCTCATTGCCCGCCAGAGAGCGCTTGAATGCAATTTCATTGAGACAGCTATGTCGACTCCACGCATCGCGTCGACGAACTCTAAAAGGTTCCTGCCTGTATACACCAGAAGTTCAGACTCGACGTCGCGCAGTCGCTCACGGACCCGTTGGGAGAAGTCGACATCCGCGCCTCTGCCGCGATCAGATTCAAGAACGAAGAAACACACTCGATCGCAGCGGTATCGGTACATGGAGTTGCGGATAACCGCCACCACCGTTTCGATGGAGAGGCCCGGCCATGCACGCAGGGCGATACCAATCGTTGATGTTTTGGCTTGGCCTCGGGGTCCCAAGAACGGCTCCAGGAAGTCCTCGTCAACGAAGTCCGAAGCGAGTTCTGGACTCCATTTCAAGTCCTCGCGAGCGACCATCAGAGATCCCGGATCGCGCACGACGCACCGATTAAACGGTTGTCCCATTTTGCGCAGCCTCGACACCCATGTTGTCGACAACGGTCCAATCCCAAGGCCAACGGCCAGCGAGTAGACGCCACGCGGTAAATAATTTAGCCACAAATAGGGCCGTTCAGGGTGATGGGAGGTTTGCAGGAGACCCCCGCCACCGAAAACCACGAAATCAACATCCCGAAATAGCTTCGGCGCTTTCGTGAATCGCCCGAACCCCTGGGGTGTCTTAACTGGCGTCGGCACAAGCGAGAAACCAAAGCGTCTTCCAATTTCATACCAGGGCAAGGTTTGTCCATAGCTTGTAAAGCGCATCGATGCATCCGGGATGGCACGCGAGACCGCTTGCGCAACCGCAATTAAAATGAGGTCATCCCCAAGATTGCCTGCCTCACCGAGTCCGATCTGCCCGACCTTCACCTTCACTCCCCCTAATTTGAATCAGCTGATAGTAACTGCCCCACCAGACAACACAGCTAACTGCCCCGATAATTACCATCGCCCCTGCCGCGCCAACTATTCCAAATGTCAGTGAACCGATCAGGATCAGCGCCAGCCGAGCCGGAGCTAGCCACGAGCGGATCAGGAGTGTCCGGCGTCCCGCAAGCAAGACCCTGTGTCCCGCAAATGGCACTGACGCCAAACCAGTAAAGAAAATCTCGAGCGCAATCAGTAGCAATATCGACCGCGCGTGTGGCCAGCTTTGGCCTATCAAAAATTCACCCACCACATCCGGCAGCGCAAGCATTACAAACAAAACCACCACCGTCGACGCCATCAGTGACAGTGTCGCTGCGATCGAACTCGTGCTCGCACTTCGAATTCGGCTGGACTTCGCCAAGAACGGCACAGCAAACGACTTCGCCATTCCAACGAGGAGTGTAGCCGGGCCAAAGTATGTACCAGCGCCTCGGAGCGCTCCATTTATCGAGTTAAGCCCCAACCCACCAAGCGCGAATGTCGCTATGTTTCCTGTTCCAGAGCCAAGCAAGAAATCGAGTCCAAAGGATGTGCTGGTTGAAGCGGTGATGTTGTCCGAAATCCAGCGCGGCCGAAGTGAAAATCCGTAACTCCAGATCCCGACTACATATGCGAGCAAGGCTTGGGCTCCAAGCCAAATACCGAACGCCCATGCTCCACCTAGCCATCCAAGTTCCAAGGCCAGGGCAGCCGCTATCGAAGCGATGAACTTTCCAACCTCAAGCAAAAGAGCGACGCGGGTTCTCCCAAAGGAGACAGCGAAATACTTCATGTAGTCGCCGAGCACGACACCCTGTGTCGCGACAGCTACGCACACTAGGTAGGAGGACTGAAGTGCAGCGGCGCCTATCAAACAAACAACGCTGCCCGCCAATCCAAGTAGTGCGACCGACGCGCTGTGCAGGCTTATCGAATCCCGTGATGGGAGAGTCGCCGCCAGCGGTTCGCTGATACAGGCCCGAACTAGACCAGTAAGGAACAAGTACGCCGCGAAGGCCACTGCGAACTGACCTAGCTCTGAGAGTCCCGTATGTCGCGCCACGGCAACGGAGAAAATAAGATTCCCGAGACCGGCAACGAACGTCGTTGCCAACACGCCGTGACTGCGCCGCGAGCGCACGAGCATGATGATGGCACGCGACAATTCCCGTGTCAGCATCAACGTTTCCGATATCCGCAGCTTATCGACGCCTCAGAGTGCGACGACATTCGAGATATCCGAAGCCGCGCTATTTTGACGCCGCAATGCGCCCCGCGTGTCCAATATAAGCTTTGCTTCTTCGCTCCATGGCGTCGCTACGTAATCCTTATGCGCCTGGAGGAGAACAACAATGTCCGCCGTACGCACAGCAGTTCCCATATCCGGGACGCAGCGAATATCACCGGCGTTTAGTGACCATTGTCTGACCTTCGGGTCGTGGTACTCGAGAACGGCGCCCTTTGCGCATAGCAATTCAGCAATGGGCGTCGCAGGAGATTCCCGCTGATCGGCAATATTCGCCTTATACGTCACGCCGAGCAGAAGGATCTTGGACCCTTTAAGGGACTTGCCCGCCGAGTTTAGGAGATCCTGGATGCGCGTAACGACGTACCGAGGCATAGAGTTATTGATTTCCTGAGCCAGCTCCACGAAGCGGAAAGGGTAGCCAAGCCTCTTTTCGACCTCGTAGCTGAGGTAGTTCGGATCGATCGGGATGCAATGCCCACCGACCCCTGGACCCGGGTAAAACGCCTGGAAGCCGAAGGGCTTCGTCTTAGCCGCGTCGATCACGTCCCAGAGGTCGATATCCAGTTCGTGGCAAAACTTTGCCATCTCGTTCACGAGCGCAATGTTGATGTGTCGATACGTGTTCTCGAGAAGTTTCGCGGTTTCGGCTTCTTTTGCCCCGCGGACTGGGACTGTCGTGTCAACGACCCGGGAGTAGAAGCCAACTGCCCTCTGCGTCGAGGCAGTAGTGACACCTCCAACCACCTTTGGCGTGTTCCGCAGACCATACGTCGAGTTTCCGGGATCGATGCGCTCAGGCGAAAAGGCCAGCCAGAAGTCGACGTCGAGCTGGAGCCCGGACTTCTGGAGGAGTGGCAGTACAACATCCTCTGTCGTCCCGGGGTACGTTGTGGACTCCAGTACGACTGTCGTCCCTGGCACCATGTGCGCCGCAATCGATTCACTCGCGCCGATGACGGCTCGTAGATCCGGGCGCCCATCGTCTCCAAGCGGCGTAGGCACACAGATGACTACGTGGCTTGCCTCGGCGATGACGCTCGCATCCGTGGTGGCTGTATAGCCAGCTGCCAGCATTTTGCGTACGTCAGCATCCGAGATGTCGTCCACGTGGGACCGGCCGCTGTTGAGGCCCTCCACGACGGGACCGCTCAGGTCCAGCCCGACAACGTCGAGCCCCGCGGCGGCCGCCTCCTGCGCGAGCGGTAAACCCACGTATCCCTGGCCGATGATTACAGTCATGTTCATGCGGTTGTCCTTTTCGAAACTGAACAGGTGGGCCCGGGCTGGGGCCCGGCAAGAAGCCAAGCGAAGTAGGATGCGGGATCGAAGGCGGACGGGTCCGGCTCGGGGACAGACGAAACCGCTTCCTCGACGGCCGTTCGTAGGCTGTCCTGGTCGCCCCGGGCATACGGACGAATCGCTGCCCCAGCAATCTCGCGGTTCTGCGCAGTGTCTTGGGCAACGATGCTCCGCCCATAAACGCGCGATTCGGCGAGCGCGTATCCGAACGATTCGAACTCAACCGGGAAGAACACGGCTCCACACCGCCTCCACCAGGCATCCAGCGCCTCGGACGTCTGCGGCCCGATGAACTCGATGCGCGGGTGGGATGCGAGGGTCGGCAGTGCATCAGGCGTTGCCGGCACAACAAGCCTGACAGGGTCTCCCGCCATGTCCTCGGTCGCCGTCAGGAACTCAGGTAGGTGCTGGTCAAGGTTTTTGTACGGTTGGGGCACGATCGGCACGAGCACATCACGTGGGCTTTCGGGAAGCTTCCCGGCCCAAGCTGGCTTCGCCACCGGATGGAAGCGCACGACCAAACTGTCCGAGAGGTAGGGCGCGAGGTCGGCCACCTGCTCGCCCATCCGCGTGCATGGCACGACGAGGGTCTCTGAACGCCGAGCCAGGGCTCGAACCAGCGGGATCTGCAGTTGCAGCTCGCGGGACGGAGTGAAACCGATGCGCTCGAGGTCACTCGGCGTCGCGAAGTGAAGGATGTTGCGCAGCAGCGTGACGCTAGTGCCGAAGGGTGCCACGAAGCCTGCGTTGTTCAACGACAGGTGAAGGGCCGCTCGCGGGGCGATCAACTCGCGGCGAAGCAGCCAGCTCGGGGTCAAGCGACGCCCGTCGCCGATGAGGTGGATCTCCTGGTCCGTCGAGGACAGGTATTTCTTTAGTTCCCGCAGAAGACGAGCCGCACCGCCGCCCACTGCGCCGGCGACGTCAGCGACGACTTCGGTGTTGCCGTTGGATGTCATGATCGCCTATTTCCTGATTCCGTGTCGCGCATGGTGCGTTCCTGCGGTCGAGCGGATGAAGTTCACTACGCGGCGGGAAGAGTCCCCAATCCGATAGTCGGCAGGCACCGTCGCCCTGCCCTCCCCTTCATGTTGCTCAATGGTCAGCCGGACCGCGTCAACGACGTCGTCCGGATCGAGCCCGGTGGTGATGATTCCGCCCGTGTCGATGGCCTCGGGTCGCTCGATGGCGTCCCTGAGGGTGACCGCCGGGAAACCGAGCATCGTCGACTCTTCGGAAATGGTTCCCGAATCGGAGACGACGCAACGGGCACCCAGCTGAAGCCGGTTGTAGTCGAGGAAGCCGAGAGGCTTGTGCAGGCGCAGTCGTGACCCGCGATCCAGCCCGAACTGTTCAATCCGCTGCCGCGTGCGAGGGTGCGTGGAGACGAGCATCGGCAGCGCCTGGTCCTCGGCAACCGCCTGCAGGGAGGCGAGCACCTGGCGCAGGCGGTCCTCCCGGTCCACGTTCTCCTCGCGGTGGACACTGGCCAGCAGGTAGCCACCTTCAGTGAGGTCCAGGCGCGAAAGGGCGTCGGACGCCCGGATAGCGCCGTCGTACTGGGCCAGGACCTCGGCCATCGGCGAGCCCATGAGAAGGATGTTCTTCGGATGCAGACCCTCTGCGAGCAAGTTCCGACGGGAGTGCTCGGTGTACACCAGGTTGTAGTCGCTGACGTGGTCCACCAGGTGCCGGTTGATCTCCTCCGGCACGTTCGGGTCGAATGAGCGGTTGCCCGCCTCGAGGTGGTACACGGGGACCTTGAGTCGTTTGGCCATGAGGGCGGAGACGCAGCTGTTGGTATCGCCAAGGACGACCATCGCGTCGGGGCGCTCCTCGAGGAGTACCCGCTCGGTTCCCTTGAGCACGTCGCCGAGGACGCTGCCCAGCGACGACGTATCGGTGTTGAGGAAGTGGTCCGGCCGGCGGAGACCGAGATCCTCGAAGAACACCTCATTGAGCTCGTAGTCGTAGTTCTGACCCGTGTGGACGAGGACGTGCTCGGTCGCCTCCTCGAGCCGGTGGATCACGCAGGCGAGTCGGATGATCTCCGGCCGCGTGCCCACGACGGTCACGACCTTCAGCTTGCGGCGCAGGGTCACGGTGTCAGGACTTTCTGGTAGAAGGTGTCGGTGTCGTCGGGGTTGAAGATCTCGTTGGTCCAGAACTGGGTCAACACGTCCCGGTCCCCCGTGTTCGTGATGCTGTGGGTCCATCCCACCGGCATATCGATCGCCGCGGGGGCATCGCCCGAGACCGGGAACTCGAGGACCTCGTCGGTGAACATCTTCCGCAGGCGGATCGTGGCGTCGCCCTCGAGAACGATGAAGCGCTCGAGCTTCCGCAGATGATAGTGGTCGCCTCGTGTCACGCCGGGCTTGGTCGTGGAGACGAACGTTTGGCCCCCGCCTCCGTGGCTCTTGACCGTCTCGACGAGGTAGCCGCGCTGGTCGGCCTTCAGGTCGAACCGGATAACCGGCCGGACCGCGAAAGACGCGGAGCGGTAGGCGTTGAACAGGTCCCGCATGAACGGCTCCGCCAAATCGGGGATCTCCCCCGACGCGTACAGCCGATGGAAGGACACCATCGTCTCTGCGAGGTCGGCGACACCCGTCTCGTCGGTCCGGGCACCGGGGAGGTCCTCGCTCGACTCCGCAGTCAGAAGGAGGCGGGCTGCCTCCTGGGCGTGCATCAGCCGCAGCTTCCGGTCGCCGGTGACCGTGGGTTCCGTTCCAGCGGCCGCCTGGTGGGCAAACGTCGCGACGACGGAGTTGTAGTGCGCCAGGCCTTCCTCCCCGAACAGGTTCGGAAGCCGCAGGTCGATGAACTCCACTCCCGACTCGCGGCATGCCGCGCGGAGCACATCGGCGCCCCGCCGCTTGCCGCGTCCGTACGGGTTGTCCAGTTCGGCCTGGATGGAGTTCGCATAGACGACGGCCGCGGGCTTGACCGGTGCCGCCCCCAGCGCATCGGCGAGCCGCTGGGCCAGGTCCTCGTTACCGGTCTCGACCTCCTCGTCGGTGGCCGCACGATTGATGCCGGCGATGTGGATGACCCTGGTGGATTCCGCGACGGCCGTGGCCAACCGTCCGGGGTCGTAGCCGTCGCGAAGCGACACGCAGACCGGGGCGGGTAGCCCGCGGGCGAAGGCCAGCAGACGGGTGTGCCACCCCAGAAAGCCGCTAGCACCAGTCAGGAGGACCTTCACCGTTTCCCCCAGTTCTCCAGCTCACGCTGGACCTCCGGCAGGGTCAGCAGGAGTTCCTTGGTTTCCGCGATGTCCATCCGGTCGGCCGTGTGCGAATCGTAGTCGTCGTACACGCTGACCTTCTGCTCGCCCTCCTCGAAGAATGCCTTGTAATTCAGCTGGCGCTTGTCCGCCTTCACTCGGAAGTACGTCCCGTGGTCGTCGGCGCGGGCCAGCTCCTCGCGGGTCGCCAGTTGTTCGGAGAGCTTCTCGCCGTGTCTGGTTCCAATGACGGACAGGTCCGCAGGCCGGTCGAAGAGTTCGCACACGGCCGCCGCCAGGTCCTTGATCGTGCAGGCCCGCACCTTGCGGATGAACAGGTCGCCCTGCTCCGCGTGGGAGAAGGCGTAGGCCACGAGGTCCACGCTTTGGTCGAGGCTCATCATGAACCTGGTCATGTTGGGGTCCGTCACCGTGATCGGCTTGCCCTGCTTGAGCTGGGAAATGAAGAGCGGAACGACGCTTCCGCGAGAGTAGAGGACGTTGCCATAGCGGACGCAGGAGACCGTGGTCTTCGCGTTCGGGTTCTCCAACCCGTGCGCCTGGGCCACCTTTTCCATGAGGGCCTTGGTCATACCCATGGCGTTGACCGGGTAGACGGCCTTGTCGGTGCTCAGGCAGACGACCGACGTCACGCCCTCCTGCTCCGCGGCCCGAATGACGTTTTGGCTACCGAGCACATTCGTCTTCACCGCCTGCATGGGGAAGAACTCCGCCGAAGGGACCTGCTTCAGCGCCGCGGCATGGAAGACGTGGCTCACTCCGCGGGTGGCCGGGACGACGCTGGCAAGGTCACGCACGTCGCCGAGGAAATATCGGATGCGCTCGTCACCGAGGTCGTGGCGCATCTGGTCCTGCTTGGCCTCGTCCCGGCTGAGGACGTGGATGCGTTCGCACCCGGAGTCCAAGAGGTGCCGCACCATACGGTGCCCGAAGCTGCCGGTTCCACCGGTGATGAGCACCGAGGCCGGGACGGGCACCTTCGTGTCCTGGTCGTTCACTTCTTCTCCTATCTCGACGTGCTGCCTGCCGCTCTCTCTTGCGCTAGTCACCGACGACGCTCCTCAGGGTCGCGAAGAGAATGCGGAGGTCGCCGGCGAAGGTTCGGTTCCGGACGTACTCGGCATACATCTGTGCCTTGCGGGGCAGGATCACGTCCACGTAGTGGCGCTGCGGATCGGCAGCGAGCTCGAGCTCGTCCGCCTCGTTCCGGTAGTCGATCGACGCCGGGTCCGTGATGCCCGGCCGGACGCTGAGGATCGTCGCCCGCAACTCGTCCGGCCATCGGTCAACGTACTCAGGAACCTCGGGCCGCGGGCCAACGAGCGACATCCGTCCCTCTAGGACATCCAGCAGCTGCGGCAGCTCGTCCAGCTTGGTCCTGCGGAGGAGCCGGCCAACACGTGTGATGCGGCTGTCGCTGGTCGTCGAGACCGACGGTCCAGCATGGCCTGCGCGCATCGTGCGGAACTTGCGGATCTGGAACGTCTCGCCGTGCAGCCCGACGCGTTCCTGCCGGAACAGCACGGGCCCAGGCGAGGTCGCCCTGACCGCGACAGCCACCACGAGGCAGACGGGGGCGGAAAAAACCAGGCCCACACCGGCGGCGGCGGCGTCGAAGAACCGTTTGATCACGCCCCCAGCACCCGCTCGACGGTCGAAACGACGCGCTCCACTTGGTCGTCCGACATGCTCGAGAACAGCGGCAGGCTCACCGACGAAGCGAAGGCACTCTCGGCTGCTGGGAATTCCGCCGCGTCGAGCCCGAACGTTTCGCTCCAGTACGGATGGCGGTGAAGCGGGATGAAGTGCACGCTCGTGCCAATCCCGTGCTCGGACATGCCCTCGATAAAGCCGTCTCGGCCTGTGGGCGCTTCGGCATCGAGGCGCGTTACGAACAGGTGCCAGCTGTGCCCGGACGGGTGGCCTCGCTCGGGGAGCGTGAGAGGGAGCCCGGCGAAGGCTTCAAAGTACCGTTCGGCGATGTCGCGCCGTCGGTCGCGCATCTCCCGGGCACGCTCCAGCTGCACGCTGCCCATGGCCGCTGCCATGTCCGTCATGTTGTATTTGAAGCCGGGCGCAACGACCTCGTAGCGCCAACCCGGGACCTTCGAGGTGTAGCGGGCGAACACGTCGCGGCTGATCCCGTGCAATCTCATCGTCCGGGCGCGCTGCGCCAAGTCCGCGTCACGGGTGACGAGCATGCCGCCCTCGCCCGTGGTAATCGTCTTGGTCGCGTAGAAGCTGAACACGACCGCGTCGCTGTCGCTGTTGCCCACCATGCTGGGACCGTTCGTCGCCGGGAAGGCGTGTGCCGCGTCCTCCACGACCCGGAGGCCGTGCCGGGCGGCGAAGTCGGCAATCTTGGAGGCGGCGATGGCATTGCCAGCGAAGTGCACTGGCATGATGGCCTTCGTCCTCTCCGTGACCAGTGACGAGGCGTGGCGGAAGTCGATGTTGAGCGTGGTCTCGTCGATGTCGACGAACACCGGGGTGGCGCCCACGTAGCGGACGACCTCCGCTGTCGAGGTGAAGGTCCATGTTGGGACCAGGACCTCGTCCCCGGGCCCGAGCCCCAGCGCCTCGACCGCTAGGTGCAGTCCGGCCGTTGCCGAGTTCACGGCCACGCAGTGCAGGTCGGGATCCCCGAGATAGGCGGCCATGTCGCGCTCGAACTGCGCGGTCCGGGGTCCCGTGGTGACCCAGCCCGAGCGCATGGACTCCACCACGGCTTGGATTTCGCGCTCCGTGATGTCTGGTAGCGCGAAGGGAAGAAACGGGGGCTGCTCCATCTAGTGTCCTGTCTCCTGGGTCAGCGGCGCCGCCTGTGGCGTGAGTTGCACGGCGTATTGGGCCATGTGACGTCCCTCAGCGGTCGTGTACGTCTTCTCCAACACCCATCCCTGGCCCTCGTAGAACGCCCGGGTACGGTCGTTGGCGTCCGCGTCCGTTGCCAGGAAGGCCCTGCCCGCGCCGGCGGTGGCGGCCTGGCGGGTCCACGCCTCAAGGACCTGCCGGCCTTTGCCGGTCCCCTGCGCATGCGGGGAGACGCAGATGGAGCTGAGCAGGGCACCGTCATCCCCAGGGCCGCTGCCGCCCCGGTAGGCGACAGCCCTCATCAAGCGCGGAATGGCTCGGGGATCGCTAATCGCATAGCGCAGGCTCGCGGCAGCGAACCCGAGCCAGCGTCGCTTCAGCAACCGTCCGAAAAAGCCCCGGGGATCGGTGCTCCCGACGGCGACGGCAACCGGCCTGCCTTGGCCGTCGCGCTCGACTGCCGTGACCGCCGTGGCGTCGCCAATGAAACCCCGGTAGAACTCGCGGAGGAACGGAAGCCCCAAGCGGGCCAGGAAGAAGCCGGGAAATGCCTGCCGATGCAGCTCCGCGACGGTATCCACGTCTTGAGGCAGGAGTCTCCCGCCGCCGGAACCCTGGCGGCGCGCCGCCTCCTCCAGGAGGGACTCGATGGCGTCCGTGGTGGCCTCAATGCTGAAGTGCCGTTCGTACTCGACGCGTCCATTGCGGCCTTTCGCCCCAAGGCCCGACCGCCCGTCCCTGAGGCAGGCGCGCAGTGCCTCGGCGATGCTTTCGACGTTGCCCGCCTCGGCGACGTGGCCGGCGCCGGCGTTGGACACCACACGAGCCACGTCCCCCTTGGCTGCCACGAAGGCCGCCGTGCCCGAAGCGAGGATGGTCTGGGTCTTGCTGGGCATCGTCACACCCGAAAGCGGGTGGTCCGCGAGGCCGATGAAGGCGGCATCGGCGGTCGCGAGAAGATCAGCCATGCGTTCCATGGGCTGTCGACCGAGAAATGCGATGCGCTTGTCTCTCGCCGCGAGATCGCGCAGCGCGTCCTCTTCGGTTCCGGAACCTGCCAGCAAGACCTTCAGGCGCTGATCCTCGACCCGCTGGACCGCGCGGATGAGGCTTCCGAGGTCCTGTGCAGCGCCCATGGCTCCGGCATAAAGGAGGACGATGTCGTCCTCTCCGAGGCCCAACTCCCCGCGCCGAGAGGTACCGCGATCGTGGAAGTGCTCCTCGTCGGCGGGCTTGGGCACAAACCTGGTCTTCTCCACGGGGACACCACGCGCGTGGAGAATCGGACCGACTCCGGGGGCGATGTGTACTACGAAATGGGACGCCCTATACATGGCATTGGTCCACGCGTGCAGCAACGGGCCAGCCATGGATGCGAGTCGTCCCGAGCCGGAGAGCCCGGAGACCAGCATCGTGTCCGGCCAGAGGTCGGCGACCTCGCTGATCACGGGGGTCCTCTTGGCACGGCGGATGAACATCGGCAGCCCGACGGTCACGGGCGAATAGTTGACCCAGAGCACGTCGATGTCTCGGAGTGCGCGCTGTCCGAGAAACGCAGCGCTCAACCCGAACGACGCGTAGTTCAGGATGCGGCCCAGACCGGACAGGCCGTGGTTGGGCCAGAGATACGTCCGTGTGATGCGCACGCCGTGGGACGTTTCCTCCTGGCGGGCACGCAGGCGGTACCCGGGCGCCAGTTCGCCCGTCGGGTAGTTCGGGAATCCGGTGAGGACGTGCACCGCGTGTCCGCGTCTCACCAGTTCGCGGGCGAGGACGCCCGGCAGCGCGGCCGGCCCCGGTTCGGGGTCGTACCACTGGCTCAAGATGCCGATCTTCACTGCTGCGCCTCCTCTGCTGTCTGCGGATCCCGATTCACGACGCGGTTATGCGACGCCATGGGTGGGCGCCGTGTCGCCCGGCGCGTCGACCCGCCGGATCGTGTCGGTCGGAATCTCGCGAGCCAGGCGGGCCTTCCACCCATCCAGATCAAGTCGGGCCGGCGCCATAGGGTTCACTTGCGCGTGGGAGATCTTGGGGTGGAACGGACGCGTGTCCGTCTCCCCGAGTCCGATCAGCTCCTCATGGAGCTTCTCCCCCTCGCGGAGGCCCGTGAAGACGATCTCGACGTCCTTGCCGGACATCTCGATCATCCGCTGGGCCACGTCGAGGATCTTGACCGGCTCGCCCATGTCCAGGATGAGCACCTCGCCCGCGCTGCCGATGCCGCCAGCCTGCACGACGAGCTGGCACGCCTCCGGGATGGTCATGAAGTAGCGGGTGATGTCCGGATGGGTCACGGTCAGCGGGCCGCCGGCCTCGATGAGGGACCGGAACGTCGGCAGCATGGAACCCCGGCTGCCGATGACGTTGCCGAAGCGGACGGAGATGTACGGCTTGCCCGTGGCGCCGGCCATCCAGGACGTGAGTTTTTCGGCGACCCGCTTGGAGTGGCCGAGCACGCTCGTGGGATTGGCCGCCTTGTCGGTGGAGATGTTCACGAACGTCTCCACGTCGATGGCCTGGGCCGCGCGCAGCACGTTCAGCGTGCCGATGACGTTCGTCTTCCACGCCTCGTCCGGGTACTGCTCCAGCATGGGCAGGTGCTTCAGCGCGGCCGCGTGGAACACGACGTCGGGGCGACGGTCCTCGAAGATCTCGGTGAGGGCGTCGACGTCTCGGATGTCGGCGAGGACTACGTCGCGCGTGTGGAGCAGGCCGTGGCCGAGGGTGCCGAGCTGGGCGCCCTGGAGCCCGGTCTCGTCGCGGTCCAGCATGATGAGCTCGGAAGGGGCGTACTTGGTGATCTGACGGCACAGCTCCGCGCCGATCGAGCCGCCGGCGCCGGTGACGAGGACCTTCTTGCCGGCGAGGTAGCCGGCGATGGATTCCACTTCGGTGTCGACCGGGTGTCGGCCGATCAGGTCCTCGATCGAGATGTTCCGCAGGTCGGAGAGCCTGGTCTTGCCCGCGAGGAGCTCCTCGAGCGGAGGGAGCACCATGACGTTCAGGCCAGACTCCCGTGCAGCATCGGCGATTTCGCGGACCAACGCGGCGTCGGCCCGGCCGATAGCGACGACGAGATCCGTGGCGGCAGTCCTCTCGGCGACTCGCTGCAGATCCCCGAACCGGCCGAGCACCTTGACGCCCCGGAGGACGAGACGGGCCTTCTGCGGGTTGTCGTCGATGAGCGCGACCGGCACGTACTGGGAGTCGCCGTCCGTGAGCATGCGGCGGAGGACGGTGTCGCCGAGGTGCCCGGCTCCGTAGACGATGGTGCGTTTGGCGCCGCTGCCCGGCCTCATCCGCGCCTCGAGCGCGGTGCGGACGAAGTAGCGCACGACGCCCATACCGACCAAGGCGATCGGGGTGGCGATCATGGCGGTGCTGCGAGGCACCCTCCAGTCGGGGCCGAAGGTCAGGAGCACGAGCGTGGAGAACGCACCGACGAGCAGCGAGACTACGGCCAGGACGCGGACCTCCTCGAAGGTCCCGTAGCGGAAGCGGCCGGCGAAGACGGAGACGGCCCAGGAGACGACGACGTAGAGCAGCGCTGTCCCGAACGCGAACGGCAGCACCGCGCCCAGGTCCATGCGGGAGAAGTCCAGCTCGAAGCGGAGCCAGGCGGCGACGACGATGGCCAGAAGCCAGATCAGGGCGTCGACCGGAACCTTGAGGTACCGCAGCCACATGCGTTCCCGGCGCGTCCAGGCATCGAAAGCCGAGACGGTACGGTCTTCATTTTGGCGCACGGGCACGCTCATTTCCCCCCCAAGGATCTGCGGTCTTCCCAGTGAATTCGCGCATCCCCTGCGCGACAAAACGTCGTAAGCCTACCAATTGGGCTTGTCTCGGGTGAAACCGAAACGTCCCGAGGCGAGCCGCGGCTGGACTATGCCCCGGTCATCCCCGATGCCCGGGCGCTCCCCGACGCGGCGTGCGCGGCGGCAGCGGCTGCCACCAAGTCGACCTGCCCGCGCCCGGTCCCGGTCTTCCCGCCGGTCGCCAGGTACGCCCCCACCATCCCGGCGAGCACGTCCCCGCTGCCGGCAGTCGCCAGGTCGGCCGTCCCGTGGTTGACCACGACGGCGTAGCCGTCCGGGCCGGCCACCACGGTCGCCGGACCCTTGAGCAGCACGATGGCCCCATAGCCCACGGCGGCCCAGCGGGCCCAGCGCACCGGGTCCGCCTCGACGCGTCCCCGGTCCATCCGGATCCCGGTGCGGACCAGCAGGTCCACGAGCTCCCCGGCGTGCGGGGTGAGCACCAGCTTGCCGGTCGGACGGCCCGGCTCGAGCAGCGGCAGGGCGCTGGCGTCGACGACGCACGGCAGGCCCGAGGCCATGGCCTTGCGGGCGTGCGCCAGCTGGGCCTCGTCGTCGCCGATCCCCGGGCCGACGGTCCAGGCCTGCACGTGGGCGCCGCCGTCGTCGGCCCGCACGGCCTCGGGCACGGCGCCGACCAGGTGGCCCGCCACCGCGTCCGGGGCGACGTAGCGCAACATCCCCAGCCCGGTCTCCACCGCCGCCGTCGCCGTCAGCAGCGCCGCGCCCGGGTACTGCTCGGAGCCGGCCACGAGGCCGAGCACGCCGCGCGTGTACTTGTGGTCCCCGGGCTCCGGCCGCGGGCGCAGCCGTGCGGCGTCGCCGCCGTCGAGCACGTGCAGCTCGGGGGCGGGCAGGTGCCGGCCCAGGCCGATGTCCACGACCTCGACGCGCCCGGCCAGCAGGTGGCCGCGGCCGACCGTCAGGCCGGTCTTGAGGGCGCCGAACGTGACGGTGAGGTCGGCGCGCGGCGTGCCGACGGGCGCCTCGCCGGTGTCGGCGTTGACGCCGGAGGGCAGGTCGCACGCGACGACGAGCACGCCCGCGGGCAGCTTCGGCACCCGCACTCCCCCGCGGGCCCCGGTGCCGAGCACGGCGTCGATGACGACGTCGGCCGCCGCCAGCTCCTGCTCGTAGCCGGCGGCGCCGGCCCGGCGGCGGGCCCCGGAGGCGCGGAAGAACGCGACGCGGCCGCCGGCGCGGCGCAGGGCGGTCAGCCCGCCCTCGTGGGCCTTCTCCCCCATCAGGACCGCGGTGGTGGCGACGCCGCGGCGGGCCAGCTGCGCCAGCGCGTAGAGGCCGTCCCCGCCGTTGTTGCCGGTGCCGATGAGCCCGACGGCTCGGGTTCCGTAGACGCGGCCGCGCTCGGCGCGCAGCAGCTCCATGGTGTGCTGGGCCAGGCCGTGGGCGGCGCGGCGCATCAGCTCCGGGCCGCGGCCGGCCTCCAGCAGGGGCCGCTCGGCCTCGCGGATCTGCGCGCCGGTGTATGCGGGGATCATGCGCCGCGCTCCGCGACGACCATGGCGGTGGCGAGGTCGCCGTCGTGGCTCATCGACAGGTGCCACGTCTCGATGCCCTTGCGCTCGGCCGCCTCCGCGACGGTGCCCTCCATGAGGATGTGCGGGTCGCCGGCGTCGTCAACCGCGATCCGGCAGTCCTGCCAGTTCATGCCGACGGGCGCGCCGAGGGCCTTCGCGATGGCCTCCTTGGCCGCGAAGCGGGCCGCGAGCGAGCGCACGTGCAGGGGCCGCTCCTCGGGCACGAAAAGCCGCTCGCGCAGCGCGGGCGTGCGCTCGAGCTGCTCCCTGAACCTGGACACCTGGACCACGTCCACGCCGATGCCGACAATCATGCCTCCGAGTCTAGTCGGCGGGGCGCGTGGCCCTCGACACGGGACGGGCCGACAGCTCAGTCCACCCAGGGGTTGGCCAGCTCGACGCCGACACCGACGAAGTCCGCGGTGTTCCGGGTCGCGAGCGCTGCCCCGGCGGCGAGCGCCGTGGCCGCGATCATGGCGTCGGCCGTCTGGATGGGAGCCCCGCGGCGCTTTCGGGCCGCGTAGACCTCCGCGTAGGCCAGGGCGGCGCCGCCGTCGAACGGCAGGACGCGGCCGGTGAAATCCTCTTCGAGTGTCCCCGCCACCGCATCCGCGATGGCGGTCCGTTTCCGCCCCGGCGGCAGGGCGGCCACCCCGGCCAGGAGTTCCGCGGCCGTCACCGCGGAAATGAACAGGTTCCGGGCGTCCTGCCGGGAGAACCAGCGCAGGACGGCCTCGTCCGGGACCCGGCGCATGGGCTCAGACACGACGTTCGTGTCGAGCAGGATCATCCGAAATCGACCGCCCGGGCGTCGTCGGGCTCCCGCTCGGCGACGTCGAACCCGCCCGCCGCCGCGAATCGCCGCCGGATCCGGTCCCCCAGCCCATGGTCCACCGGACCGGACCCGAGGACCGACTCGGCCAAAATCGTCCGGGCCTCCGCCTCCATGGAGCGGCCGTGGGAGAGGGCCTGTCGCTGGAGCGCGGCCTTCACGTTGTCGTCGAGATGGCGAATCGTCACGGTGGCCATGGGTCTCCTCTCTTTGACGGCAAGCCTGACAGCATAATGCTAGCAGTCGACGGGGCGCCGCGGGAAGGGGAAGCGACCCTTGCCTCCGGCGCCTCGATGGCCTAGGACTGCCCTATGGAGACGCAGCTGGCGCGCGAGGTGCTGTCCGACGGGTTCGAGCGGGTGCGGGAGACCGTGCACGACGTGGTGGCGGGCAATCCGCCGGAGCGGCTGCTGTGGCAGCCGCCGGGCGGCGGGAACCCGATCGCGTGGCTGGTGTGGCACCTGTCCCGGGTCAACGACGACCACGTCGCCGGGATCGGGAACGTGCTCGACGGCGCCGCTCCCCCGCGGCCCGGCGAGTGGGACGCCCCGCCGGGACAGGCCTGGCACGCCGGCTGGGCCGATCGCTTCGGCCTGCCGTACGACTCCGGCACGTTCGGGTTCGGGCAGTCCCTGCAGGAGGTCTCCGCGTTCCCCGCCGTCGACCCGGCGCTGCTGGTCGGATACCACGCGGCGGTGCACGAGCGGACGCTGGCCCTGCTGGGCCGGCTGGACGGCGGCGACTACACGGCGATCTGCGACGAGCGGTGGGACCCCCACGTCACGGTCGCGGTGCGGCTGGCCAGCGTCCTGAACGACGCCACACAGCACGCCGGCCAGGCCGCCTACGTGGGCGGCTTGGCCGAACGGAACGGAGCGTGAGCGCTACTCGACGGTGACGGACTTCGCCAGGTTGCGCGGCTGGTCCACGTCGTAGCCCTTCTGCGTGGCGAGCTCGCACGCGAAGATCTGCAGCGGCACGACCGCCAGCAGCGGCATCAGCAGCGTCGGGGTCTCCGGGACGTAGAAGACGAACTCGGCGAACTGGCGCACGGCCTCGTCACCCTCCTCCGCGACCACCAGGGTCTTCGCGCCGCGGGCCCGGATCTCCTGGATGTTGGAGACCACCTTGGAGTGCAGCGAGTGGCGGCCGCGCGGGGAGGGCACGACGACGAAGACCGGCTGGCCGTCGTCGATCAGCGCGATCGGGCCGTGCTTGAGCTCGCCGGCCGCGAAGCCCTCGGCGTGGATGTACGCGATCTCCTTGAGCTTCAGCGCTCCCTCCATGGCCACCGGGTAGCCGACGTGGCGGCCCAGGAACAGCACGGAGGACTCGTCCGCCATCGAGCGGGCCAGGTCCTTGATCTCCTCCGAACGGTCCAGGACGTCCTGGATCTTCGTCGGGATCGCCCCGAGGTCCGCGAGGATGTCGCGGATCTGCCCGGTGAACAGGTTCCCGCGCAGCTGGCCCAGGTACAGGCCCAGCAGGTAGGTGGCGGTGATCTGGGCCAGGAACGCCTTGGTGGAGGCGACGGCGATCTCCGGGCCGGCGTGCGTGTAGAGCACGGCGTCGGACTCGCGCGGGATGGTCGACCCGTTGGTGTTGCAGATGGACAGGGTCTTGGCGCCCTGCTCCTTCGCGTAGCGCACCGCCATGAGGGTGTCCATGGTCTCGCCGGACTGGGAGATGGAGACCACCAGGGTGGAGGCGTCCACGATCGGCTCGCGGTAGCGGAACTCGTGGGAGAGCTCGACCTCGACCGGGATCCGGCACCAGGACTCGATCGCGTACTTCGCGACGGAGCCGGCGTAGGCGGAGGTGCCGCAGGCCAGGACGATGATCTTGGAGATGTTCTTCAGTTCCTGCGGGTCGATGCGCAGCTCGTCGAGGGTCAGGCGGCCCTCGGCGTTGGAGCGGCCCAGCAGGGTGTCGGCGACGGCGGCCGGCTGGTCGTGGATCTCCTTCTCCATGAAGGAGTCGAACCCGCCCTTCTCCGCGGCGGCCGCGTCCCAGTCCACCGTGAACTCCCGGCCCTCGGCGGGGTTGCCGTGGAAGTCGGTGATGGTGTGGGTCTCGGGCGTGATGGTGACGATCTGGTCCTGGCCGAGCTCGACGGCGCGGCGGGTGAAGTCGATGAACCCGGAGACGTCGGAGCCGAGGAAGTTCTCGCCCTCGCCCAGGCCGACGACCAGCGGGGAGTTGCGGCGGGCGGCGACGACGGTGCCGGGGGCCTCGGCGTGGACGGCGAGGAGCGTGAACGCGCCCTCGAGCCGCTGGGAGGCCAGCTGCATCGCCAGCGTCAGGTCCGCGGCGGCCTTGCCGCGGTACAGCTCGCCGATCAGCGCGGCGGCGACCTCGGTGTCGGTCTCGGACGCGAAGACGTGGCCCCGGGAGGCGAGCTCGGCCTTGAGGTCGGCGAAGTTCTCGATGATCCCGTTGTGGATCACGGCGAGCTGGCCGCCGTCGGCCAGGTGCGGGTGCGCGTTCCGGTCCGTGGGGCCGCCGTGGGTGGCCCAGCGGGTGTGGCCGATGCCCGTCATGGACTCCGGCAGCGGCGACGACTCGATCTCCCCCACCAGGTTGGCCAGCTTGCCGGCCTTCTTGCGGGACTCCACGGCGTCCCCGTTCAGGACGGCGACGCCGGCGGAGTCGTACCCGCGGTATTCGAGCCGGCGCAGGCCCTCCAGGACGACGTCGAGGGCGCCATGGGCGCCGGCGAGCTCGGGACGGCCGACATAGCCAACGATTCCACACATGCGCACCAGTCTAAGGTCCGCGCACCCGTGTCACGGGACACGTGTTTGGGAAACCACACCGGCGCTTGGCAGAATGCGGACGGTGAGTGGAACGCGGGGCAACGATGCCGGGATGACGCCCTACGTCGAGCTTGACCGCCAGACGTGGGCGCGGCTGGCCAATTCGCTGGAGCAGCCCCTGAACCAGGACGACCTTGCCCGCCTCTCCGGCCTGGGCGAGTCGCTGGACTTCGCCGAGGTCCGCGACATCTACCTCCCGATCTCCCGCCTGCTGAACCTGTACGTCCAGGGTGCGGCGCACCTGCACCAGGCCACCAGCACGTTCCTCGGCGAGTCGACCCAGCGCACGCCGTTCGTCATCGGCGTGGCCGGGTCCGTCGCCGTCGGCAAGTCCACCACCGCCCGCGTGCTGCGCGAGCTGCTGCGCCGCTGGCCGGACACCCCCAATGTCGAGCTGATCACCACGGACGGGTTCCTCTACCCGAACGAGGTCCTGGAGAAGCGCGGGCTGATGCAGCGCAAGGGCTTCCCCGAGTCCTACGACCGGCGGCGGCTGCTGCGCTTCGTCGCGGAGGTGAAGTCCGGGGCCGAGGAGGTCCGCGCGCCCTACTACTCGCACCTGACCTACAACATCGTCCCCGACCGGGAGATCGTCGTGCGCCGGCCGGACGTGCTGATCGTCGAGGGCCTGAACGTCCTCGCCCCCGCGCAGGTCCGCTCGGACGGGACCGCGGGCGTCGCCCTGAGCGACTTCTTCGACTTCAGCGTCTACGTGGACGCCCGCGGCGCCGACATCGAGCAGTGGTACGTCAAGCGGTTCATGCGGCTGCGCGACGGCGCGTTCGCCGACCCCGCCTCCTACTTCCACCGCTACTCCACGCTGACGGACGCGGAGGCCGTGGAGACCGCGCTGGGGATCTGGCGCAGCATCAACGAGCCGAACCTGCGGGAGAACGTGTTGCCGACCCGGGGCCGCGCCCAGCTCGTGCTCACGAAGGACGCCGACCACTCGATCCACCGGGTGCTGCTGCGCAAGATCTGACGCCGACGGGCGGGGGCCCGGTTCGTGACGCGCCTTCCGCTAGGAAAAAGGCCACACAGCGTTCATGGACCATTCCGTCCACAATCCCCCTCGCGCGCGCTAGGTTAAGCCTCATGCTTCAGGGATTCAAGGACTTCATCATGAAGGGGAACGTCGTCGACCTTGCCGTCGCCGTCGTCATGGGCACCGCGTTCGGTGCCGTCATCAAGGCCCTCGTCGACAGCGTGCTGATGCCGCTGATCTCCATGCTCGTGGGCTCCCCCAACTTCGACAACTTCCTGGTCTTCGGCCAGGTGAAGTTCGGCGTGTTCCTCACGGCGCTCGTCAACTTCCTGCTCATCGCCGCAGCCATCTACTTCGTCGTCGTCATGCCGATGAACCGGATGATCGAGGCCCGCAACCGCCGCCTCGGCATCGTCGAGGCCGAGGAGGAGGCCGTCGACCCGCAGGTCGCGCTCCTCACCGAGATCCGCGACAGCCTGCGCACCCCGCGCGCCTAGCCCTCCCGTCCACCACGCGGCGCCGGTCCCCCACGGGGGCCGGCGCCGCTGTTCGTTGCCGGCGGTCTCGGCGCGCCTCCCGCCAGCCCGATTTTCGTCCTACGCTATTCCCATGGGCGACCAGGAGACGATCAACGGCGTCCGCTTCACTGACGGGATGATTGCCGTCTGGGCCGACGAGGCAGAAGCCGGCTACTCGCCCGAGCGGCTGCGACGGGGATCCCGAGGCCGTCCACCCCTCGGGTCGAGCGCGGCGGAGCAGGTCTCGGTCAGGCCGGATCCGGCGATCATGACTGAGGTGCGCCGCCTCGCCGGACGCAAGCACGTGAGCCAGTCCGAGATCATTCGCGAAGCCATCGACGCCTATCTCAGACCGTCGTGAACCGCGGCGTCCATCCCTGACGCGAGGAAGCCTGAAGCGCTCCGCCATGAAGTACACCGTCTCAATCGAGATCGCCTTGCCGCGGGAGCGGGCCGTCCAGCTGCTCGCCGACCCCAGGAGACAGAGTCTACGGACGGAGACGTTTCGGGTCCTTCACCAGACCACGCACGAGGGCAGCCAAGCGAACCGTGTTCACGCCGACACCGACAGCACCAAGCCGCCCCCGCTCGATGGTCTCGACCAGTTGGTACAAGATCGCAGCAGCGTCTTTCCGTGACCCTCTAGCTGCCTGGTCCACGTCGCCCAGACCCCATGAGACGAGATCAGGGCCGTGTTGATATGCGATCTCCAAGAGATTCAGGAGATCGTGGAGGTCCTTCGCGGTTCCCCGAGCACGCCACGCGGCGGCGGTCAAGTCCCCGGTAGTGGTGTAGGGCGTGGTGCTCCTTCGGTGTTGGTTGGTTAGGCGGTCAGTGCGAGCTCTGGGTCTTCGTCCACCTCGTTTCGGGTATCGCCGACGGGGGTGAGTCGGCAGCGGGCGAGGACCTCGAGGCCGAGGTAGCGGCGGCCTTCGGCCCATTCGTCGGTCTGTTCGGCCAGCACGGCGCCGACGAGGCGGACTATGGCTTCCCTGTTGGGGAAGATCCCGACGGCGTCGGTGCGGCGGCGGATCTCCTTGTTGAGCCGCTCGGCGGGGTTGTTGGACCAGATCTGGGTCCAGACGTCCTTGGGGAAGGTGGTGAAGGCCAGGATGTCCTCCCGGGCTGCGGCGAGGTGCTCGGCCACCGCGGGGAGCTTGTCCTGGGTGTATTCGATGAGCCGGTCGAACTGGGCGTCCACGGCCGGGGCGTCGGGTTGGTCGTAGACGCTGTGGAGCATGGCCTTCACCGCCGGCCACATGCTCTTGGGCGTGGTGGCCATCAGGTTCGCGGCGTAGTGGGTGCGGCACCGCTGCCAGGCGGCTCCGGGCAGATTCGCCGCGATCGCCTCCCTCAGCCCGGGGTGGGCGTCGGAGGTGACCAGCTTGACCCCGGCCAGGCCGCGGGCGACGAGGTCGGCGAGGAACTCGTTCCAGGCCGCCCCGGTCTCGGAGGTGGCCACGCGCAGGCCCAGGACCTCGCGGTGCCCGTCGCCGTTGACGCCGGTGGCCACCAGGGCAACGGCGTTGACCACGCGCCCGCCCTCGCGGACCTTCATGGTCAGCGCGTCGGCGGCGACGAATGTGAAGGGTCCGGCCCCGCCCAGGGGGCGGTGGCGGAACTGCTCGACGTGCTCGTCCAGGTCCGCGGCCATCCTGGAGACCTGGGATTTGGAGAGCGAGTGGATCCCGAGGGTCTTCACGAGCTTGTCCATGCGCCGGGTGCTCACCCCGGCGAGGTAGCAGTCCGCAACGACGGTGATCAGCGCCGACTCGGCGCGCTTGCGCCGCTCGAGCAGCCACTCGGGGAAGTAGGTGCCCTGGCGCAGCTTCGGCACGGCCACGTCGATCGTGCCGACGCGGGTGTCCAGGGGCCGGTGCCGGTACCCGTTGCGTTGGGCGGACCGGCCCGGGGAGGCCTTGCCCCACTCGGCGCCGACAACGGCGTCCGCGTCGGCGGAGAGCAGGGCGTTGACCATGGTCTGCAGCAGGTTGCGCATCAGGTCAGGGGAGGCCTCGGACAGGGCTTCCGTGAGCAGGCCGGCAGGGTCGACAATATGGGGTGCGGTCATCGTGGTGACTCCGTTCGAGTGGGTTGTAGGAGATTCCTCGAAGGATCACACGGTGGCCGCACTTTCGTCCCCACGGACGAGAACGGCCACCGCGCGTTACACCACTATGCGGGACTCAACTGCGGCGGCCTTGAGCACCACGGCTGGCTCCACGTCCGGGACAGGTACGACGAACCGGATTTCTTCACTGTCTTGAAGATGAATTTGGGCATCGACCCACAGGGGTTCTGCACTCATGGCAAGGTTGAGGCCCGGGAGCGCGTCGAAGCGGCGGCCGCCATGAGTCTCCTCTTTCAGCCGCATTCCGGGATCTGTCGACTGCACGAGGATGTCGATGGTGATCGGCTCGGCGCCCACGGACTCGAGCTCGTACCGGTTGCCGGACATTGCTGTGTAGCCCTTCGCCAGCAGACGCTCGTGCAGCTCCGGCCCCGCTACCACCACCTTGTCCATTGCGGCATCGGTGTCAGCAGTGGCACGAAGTACGGCGCGAGGAGTCGGGTAAACCAGAAGCAGTAGGTGGACCATATGGCCACCGACAATCCTGTACCGGGCGTCGCCGGCTACGTCGGCAAGGTCGGAGAGACCGCGGAACCCCAAGTCCGCTGCCTTGCTGCTTGAGAAGGTCGTGATGCTACGCCGCGGCACGGTGTCTCTCCAGGATGTGGATCCGCAACCGCTCGGCTGCCTCGTCTGTGTCTGGGCCGGTGCCGTGCGTCGTTTCCCACAAGACGAGTAGCGGATCCGCCAACCGGCGTTCGCCGGTGGCCGCGCCGCACTCCGCCGTTGCCCATACGGTCGGATCCGCTGGTACGACCGCGCGCAGCGTTTCTTGGCCCTCGGGCGCAGGCGTGAAACCTTCCTCCGCAAGGTCCACGAGGGACCGCAGGTAGAGAACGGCGGACTGCGGCAATCTCCACGGCGCAAAAGTGTCGGCAGCGACGTCGCCCGATATGAGCGGATCAGCGTCGACGTCCTTGGCCAAAGCCATGGCTTGCTGCGCCTGGGTTAAGGGATCATCCAGGTGGTACCAGTTCGTCTCCAAGCCACCGGGGCCGGGATACTCGCTCTCCCACGCCGCCAGTAGCGCCCGGGCATCCGCGGTGATCCACCCGCCTTCGGTGTGCGCGACCGCGTCTCCGAACGACCGCACTACCTTCGATACGGCCTGCGGCGTGGCTCCCACGGTATCGGCAATGTCCTGCTGGCGGCGGGGTTCAGTTGAGAGGAGCAGGACGCGCATGACGGCCCAGCGGCGCCAGCTCTGGCGCCGACCGCCCCTCGATGGCCTGCCCTGAGGTCCCGGTTCCTCCGGGCTCCTGTATTCGCGCCCTAGAAGGAAGACGACGGGCGGCTGAAGAGTAATCAGGTCGATCTGACCTGCCCGAGCCCGCTCCACGACGAGGGGGTCGGCTCCGCGGGCCACGTGCATCCGTCGCCCAGCCTCGGCTCCCCGCGAGCGGGCTAGCTTCTGAGGTGTCACGATACCGTCTGTTAAGGTGATCTCTCGGCTTACTGCCACCGCGTCAGGGGTGGTCAGCTCCAACTCACCGAGATTTCCGCCGGCCACATAGATTCCGGCGCGTTTGACAACGTCAAGTGCCTGACTCAAGGTGTCGCTCACGCTTACCCCCTTATCTGCTCATTCGTCAAACAACCGATTTGCCTCTTAAGGGAGATCGGTTGTTTGACGCTATTGGCCCGCAGGGTGTATTGAGCGGGATCTTGTCATTGTAGGCACACGGGGCAGCATCTCAACACTCTGGTCCACGCTGGTTGACCCGCGCGTAGATGTCTGAAATCCGGACTCCGGAAAACACGGCGCGCCCCGCCGTCGTCCTCTACGGCTCTACGCGGCCAGCGCCAGCTCGGTCTCCACGACCGCGGCCAGCCGCTTGGCGACGGCGTCCGCCGTCGCCGGGTCCGCGGCCTCGACCATCACGCGCACCACCGGCTCCGTGCCGGAGGGGCGCAGCAGCACCCGGCCGGTGGCCCCGAGCTCTGCCTCGGCCTCGGCGACGGCGGCGGCCACGGCGGCGTTCTCCTGCACCGCGGCCTTGTCCACGCCGCGCACGTTGATGAGCACCTGCGGCAGCACGGTCATGCACGCGGCCAGGTCCTTGAGGGACCGGCCCGTGCCGGCGACGCGCGCGGCCAGCTGCAGGCCGGTCAGCACGCCGTCGCCCGTGGTGGCGTGCTCGGAGAAGATCACGTGGCCGGACTGCTCGCCGCCCAGGCTGTGGCCCTCCGCGCGCATCGCCTCGAGCACGTAGCGGTCGCCGACGGACGTCTCGCGGACCGTGATGCCCTCGGCCTTCATGGCGAGCTTCAGGCCGAGGTTCGACATGACGGTGGCGACGAGCGTGTCGTTCTTGAGTGCGCCGCGCTCCTTGAGCGCGGCGGCCATGACGGCCATGATCTGGTCCCCGTCCACGACGGTGCCCTCGTGGTCGACGGCGAGGCAGCGGTCGGCGTCGCCGTCGTGTGCGATGCCGAGGTCCGCGCCGTGCTCCACGACGGCGGCCTGGAGCTTCTCCAGGTGCGTGGAGCCGTAGCCGTCGTTGATGTTCACGCCGTCCGGCTCCGCGCCGATGACGACGACGTCGGCGCCCGCGGCGTTGAACGCCTCCGGGGAGCAGCCGCTCGCCGCGCCGTGGGCGCAGTCCAGGACGACCTTCAGGCCCTCGAGGCGGTGCGTCATGGTCTGCAGCAGGTGCACGACGTAGCGGTCCTCGGCGTCGGCGAAGCGGCGCACGCGGCCGACCTCGCCGCCGACGGGGCGCCGCGGCTCGTTCAGCATCTCGGCTTCGATCGCGTCCTCGAGGGCGTCGTCGAGCTTCTGCCCGCCGCGGGCCAGGAACTTAATGCCGTTGTCCGGGGCCGGGTTGTGCGAGGCGGAGATCATCACGCCGAAGTCCGCGTCGAGGTCCGCGACGAGGAACGCCGCCGCCGGGGTGGGCAGCGTGTTCGCGTCGTAGACGTCGACGCCGGCCGCGGCGAGGCCTGCCTCAATCGCGGCGCCAATGAAGTCGCCGCTGATGCGCGGGTCCTTCGCGACCACCGCGACAGGACGCTTCCCCGCCGGCACCTGGTTGAAGCCCAGGACGACGGCGGCCGCCTGCGCGAGCTTCATCGCGAGCTCGGGCGTGATCAGTTCATTCGCTGTTCCACGGACGCCGTCCGTGCCAAAGAGTCGTGCCATCGGGGTCAATCATAGGCGGGCCGGGATGCCCCTCCTGTCACGGACGGGCATCGATTCGCCCCTTGGTGCGCCACAAAACACGGAACGTCCCGCGTCAGGTGCGGCTTCGAAGCCGGCTGGAACGTCACGAATTGGCTTCAGGCCGGGCGTGCCCGCGGCCCCGCAGGATTTCCACAGCGGACCCACAACGGGGCCGAATCGACGGGACGTTGTGATTCAATATTTGGTGAGACATGCTTCACATTCATTGTCGCCACCGGTGGACCATGCTCGGCGGAAGGGGCGGGCGTCATGCACTCTCGGGTAGCGGTCGTCGTCGAGGACGACGACGACATCCGCACGCTCCTGGAGATGATCCTCGAGCAATCCGGCTTCACCGTGCACGCCACCGAGGACGGAATGGAGGGCGTCGAGCTCGTGAGAGCCAAGTCGCCCGACCTGGTGACCCTCGACCTCGGCCTGCCCGGCATCGATGGGTTCCAGACGGCCCGGCTGATCCGCCAGCACTCGACCGTTCCGATCATGATCCTCAGCGCCCGCTCGGACGAACTCGACACCGTCATGGGACTCGACAGCGGGGCCGACCACTTCGTCACCAAGCCGTTCCGCCCCCGGGAGCTCAGGGCCCGCGTCGAGGCGATCATGCGCCGCTCCGCCCTGCACCAGGCACCCAAAGCCAGAGGGGCGATCCCCGCGGAATCCATCCCTGCCGTCCCGGCCTGGGCGGGCGCATCGAAGTCCCTTGATCCCGCCGCCGAATCGAGGACCGGCGACCTCGCGCACAACGGCCTGTTCGTGTCGCCGGAGACCTACCGGGTCGAGCTCGAGGGCGAGTCGGTCCGGCTCACCCCGACCGAATTCACGCTCCTCTCCACGATCCTCGGCGGGCACGGGCGCGTCCTGACGAAGCAGGTCCTCGCCCGAGCCGTCCGCGGGGAGGACCCGGACGAAGGGACCTGGGTCTCCCGGGCCGACGAGCGCACCGTCGAGGTCCACATGGGCAACCTGCGCCGCAAGCTGGGCGAGGACCCGAAGTCGCCGCGCTGGATCGAGACGGTCCGCGGCGTCGGCTACCGCTGCGCCCCCGCCACCCGCTGACCCTGTCGGCGGCCGCTGCGGACGCCCAGCCCGGCGCCTTCCTCCCCCGGGGCGGTGCCCGCGCCGCCTCCTCCATGACGGCGGCGCGGCCACCTGTTGCCGCCGGCTTCTGACTGCGGCGTGGGACCACCAATGTCCCCCCATCCCGATCAAGGCTCCACAGTGGTTACACACAAGATCCGGTCAAACCATGGCAACACGGACTTTGGCGATTCTGGAGCGGAGATTGCCCGTTCCTTAGGCCGCTTCGGCGCCCACGAGCGGCACGCTTGTTCCATGGATGCCGAAGGGCCGGACACAGGGCGGGCAGGCGAGGAGGCCCTGCCGGTGGGCGTGGCGGGTCTCGTCGAGATGCTCGGCTGTGCCCGCACCGCCGAGGTCGCCCAGTCGTTCGTGCGGCTCTGGCCCTCGCGCCGCGCCCGGATCACCGCGTCCATCTGGCGCCACGAGACCGCCGCGGCCCTCGACGCCACGCTGTCCCTGCGCTCGGCGGCCTCCTTGCTGGACGAGGAGGCCCTGGCTTCCTACGCGTCGCGCATCCACCGCGCCGTCGACGTGGCCGGCACCCAGGGCTGGGACCGGGTGCGGGACATGCTCTCCGGCATGGACCCGCTGGGCCGCGACGCCGTGGAGCGGCTGAGAAGGCTCGCGCTCCGGCTCGAGCGCGAGGCATCGGAGCAGCTGCGCGGTTAGGGGCGCTCCGCCAAAGACTGCGCGGCCAGTAGGCCTGGGGGGAACTACTGGCCGCGCACGCACTCCCCGGCGGCATGCCGCGGGAGCAGGCCGAGCGCGGTGTCCGGGCTGCACAAGTCGAAGGTCTTGATGAGCGGAACATCGAACTCGCCGCTGGCCTCGGCCGCGGCCAGCGGGGAGTTGGTGAGCAGACCAGAGACCGCGGCGACTGCCAGGCCGGCCTCCCTCAGGATGCGCAGCCCCGCGGTCGCGCCGAGGGCGTCCTGGGAGGCGAACAGCACGTGGTCGACGGCGGCGTGGAAAACGGGGTCGTTGAGCAGCCGGCGCGTCTCGCCCTGGAAGAGCCCGTCGGCGATCTCGACGACGACCGCGTCGGGGCCGCCCGCGGCAAGCTCGTCCACGAGCGTTCCCAGCAGCGCCCGCACGCGGGCATAGTCCAGACGGAACGTCGTGGCGTGGCCGAAGTCCGTGAAGTCGATGACCCGGACCGCGCCGGCGTCGCGGAACAGGTTCGGGTCGTTGCCGGCCCCGGTGCCGGTGGCCTTGCCCGCGGCGACCTTCAGGCCCGCGTTGGACAACCCGTGGACGAGGCAACCCAGAACCGTGGACTTCCCGGAGTTCATCGACGAGCCCAGGACGGCGAGCACGACGGGACGCGGCCCGTCTGGGCCGGCTTCCCGGGCCAGTGCCCCGGTCGCGTCGGACAGCGGCGCGAAGGCGGACAGGTTCAGGGCGCCGTCCGCGTCGGCCATCAGCCCCAGCGGCTCGATCCCGGTCGGGGCCTCCATGGAGGCGTGCATCGCCGTGACGAGACCCGCAACGCCGCCGCCCGCCACCAGGTGGCACGGCTCGAGCGACCCGGGCACGTGGGCGAGGAACTGGTCCGGGGCGTACCGGTGCCCGTACGCGACCAGGATCTCCTGGCCCGGGAAGAGCAGCTGGCGCCGGGAGACCGGGCTCTCCAGCCGGGTGTGCTTGCCGATCTCGGTGACGCGGGCCAGGACGAGGTCGCCGGCGCGCGGCACCACGCCGGAGCCGGTCAGGAGGCTGAACCCCGTCGGGTCGGCCTCGATGGCGCCGGCGGCGAAGCGGGTCGTGTAGGCCTTGCGGACCTGCAGCAGGCGCTGGGGGTCGAGGGGGCTGGTGGCGGTGCCGGCGTGGAGTGCGGGGGTCACTTCAACAGTGGCGCTCATGGCCTGCTCCTGTCCTCGGTCCTCGGTATCCGGGGTGGACCTCGAGAGATTCCAAGTGGTTGCGGCCGGCCAATGGGCTCCGACCGCATGCAACAGGTAACAGGCAAAACCATGGGGTAACCATGATGCGCAGGTGGGCCGCCACTGCGGTCCGCGCGCCGTGGTCGGCGCGCGGACCGAAGAGCCGGGGGCAGGTGGCGTCTGTGCCGCGCTAGCCGCGCACCGGTCCGCACTCGCTGGCGCCGGCCCCACCGGCGGCGGAGGCGGCGCACCACGCGGTGGAGTTGCCCTCGGGCAGTTGGACTGCCGGCAGCTCGGCCGTCGCCCCCGTGGCCAGGGACCCGTTCTCCGCGGTCACGTCGACGCTGCCGGCGGCGACGGTGCGGGACGTCGCCTCGGCCGCGGTGACCACGTGGACCACGGTCCCGGTGGCCTCGGCCTCGACGGCGAGCTCGCCCGCCAGGGCGCCGCCGTCGGCCGCCACATCCGTGAGCCGCACGTTGCCGGAGTTGGCGACGGTCACCGGGTAGGCGACCTCGTCGCCGGCGGAGACCCGGCCGTCGCCGTCGGTGTCCGCGTAGCGCCCGGCGCCGGCGGTCGCGGTGACCGCGGGCCGGCGCTCGCGCAGGTCCACCTCGTCGCCGGTGACCTCGTAGGTCTCAGCCACCGTGGTGTACTCCGGGACCTTGCCCGTGGTCCAGACGGTGCTCGGGACGAAGAACCCGTCCGCGTGCTCGGCCTCGGTCACCGTGTGCCGGGGCGTGGTGCAGTCGTAGGACGCGCCGGGACTCAGGTTGGACCAGCGGCAGTTGCCCGAGGGGGCGGGCTGGCCGACCGGGGCCGCGGCGAACGGCGCGAAGTTGCCCTCGGTCGGGACCACCCACTGGTTGACGTTGCCGGTGTGCGTGACGCTGAACGTGTAGGGCACCTTCTCGCCGGCCGCGTACGGGTCGGCGGCGAGGTCCCGCGCGGCGTCGCCGCGCTTCCCGGCGATGTCCAGGCCGACGATCTCCCGCCCGTCGACCTGCGCCGTGATCCGGCCCTGGGACTCGCGGCCGTCGGCGGCGGTGAACACGGCCTGCAGCGCGGCCTCGCCGTTGGCCGTGGCGGGCGCGGTGACCGGGACCTCGACCGTGGCGGTGCCGCCGGCGGCGACGCTGACCTCGGCCGTCCCGGCCTTCCAGCCCGTTCCCGCGACGGTCAGCGTCCCGGTGAGGGCCGCGGCCTCCTGGTTGGTGACGGTGACCTTCGCCGTGGCGGTCGCGCCGGCGTCCAGCGCCAGCGGATCCGCGGCCAGCGGGGCGCAGACGTAGTTCAGCCAGTCCTCGCCGAACTGCCCGAACACCATGTCGTCGGTGTAGCTGCCCTCGTAGAAGACGCCGTAGCGGCCGTCGTCCAGGGCCTGTGCGACGGAGTAGGCCGAGAAGCCGTGCCTGATGGTCCGCGAGCCGGGCCAGGTCCGGCCGTCGTCGCAGGAGACGCGGGCGGAGACGTTCTCGCGGCTGGTCGGGTGGTTCGCGCCCGTGTAAAGGAGCTTCGCGGCCTCGTCGCTGCCTTCCGGGGCGTCCGGGTGCATGCGGGTGATGTGCGCGTTGTTGGTGGGGTCGGTCAGCTGCCGCTCGATGCGGACCGGCCCGTAGCTGTGGCCGCCGTCGGTGGAGATGGCGACCTTGCGGAAGCCGCTGCGGCTCGAGTCGCGGGAGTTCATCATGACCCGGCCGTCGGAGAGCTCGACGACCTTGTTCTCGTCCATTCCGGTGCCGACGAACTCGCCGCGCTGCCATGTCTTGCCGTGGTCGTCGGAGTACACGGAGTACGCCTGGATCGGGGTGCTGCCGTCGGCCTGCTTGACGACTCCCGCGTACTGCTGGATGAGCCGGCCGGCGTGCTCGCCGTACTTGAGCTGGATGCCGGCGCCGGAGGTGGCGAACGTGGAGCGGACGTCGCCCGGGTCGGCGGTCTTGTCCGCGCCGGGCTTGGCGACGTCGGTGATCAGCCGCGGCTCGCTCCAGGTCGCGCCGCCGTCCGTGGATTCGACGACGGCGGCGCTGATGACGTCCCGGTCCGCGTCGTCGTTTCCCCACTCGCTGCCGTGGAAGCCCTGGTCCTTGGAGTAGACGAAGAACGCGAAGACGGTGCCGGTCTCCTCGTCGTGCACGTAGCTGGGGTCGCTGTACCCGTACTTGGGGGTGTCGGCGTCGCCGACGTGGCCGGCGGCGATGGTGGTCATCGGCCCCCAGGTCTTGCCGTTGTCGGTGCTGCGGCGCTGGACGATGCTGTTGGCGTTCGGGGCGTCGGCGGCCGAGCCCGGCCGGGCGTCCCACGAGGCGAGGACGACGCCGTCGCCCAGGTGCACGAGCGCGGGGATGCGGTAGAAGAAGTTCTCCGCGGTGCGGTCGGCGCCGAGGTTCTGCTCGGTGTAGTCGCCGGGGGCGGCGAACGGATCCGCGCCGGGCACGCTCGTGGCCGCGGTGGCGGGGCCGGCGAGCGCGAGCGGGACGGCGAGGCCGATCGTGGCGGCCGCGGCGAGGACCCGGCCGGCCCGCTTCAGGGCGGGGCGGCGGCGGGCAGGGGGAAGTGCGGTGATGGGGGTGTTCATCTTCTCTGGCCTTTCCGGATGCGCTGAGGCGGCGCACCGTGCTGGACGGTCATGGGAAGAGGTAGGACATCCGATGCCAGTCTGGTGTGAACGCGGTCACGCGTCAAGCGGGCCGCCTGAAGGCACAGCGGGAGCGCACCCCCGGCACAACAGGAGGGCAGGGGATGCACAGGTTCGGCACAAGCCCACAGGCCGCGCCGAGCAGAGCAGCAGGAATGCCCCAGCCCCGGTCCCGGTGCGGCCCGCCGTCCGTAGTCTCGAAACATCGCCGCAGGCCCACGATGCACGGGCCGCGAGGCGGATCCCGGGCCACGGCCCAACCACCCCCCACTCGAGGAGCCACCCCCGGTTCCCGGTCTTCCGAAAGAGAGCACCATGCGCACTTCCCACAAGATCCTCGCCGCCACTGCCGTTGCCGGCGTCGCCCTGGCCGGAGGAGCCGCCTTCACCGGGACGGGCCTGGCCACCACCGCACCGTCCAGCCAGTTCATCGGCGGCACGGTGTCCCAGTCGGTGACTGGCGCGACCCTGGCCGGCGTCTCCTACGGATTCACGGACTCCACGACCAAGACGGAGGTCAATTCCATCACCCTCGCCTTCGCCGACACGGCCGACGGCCGCACGGTGTCCGTGGCGCCGACCGGCGGCTCCGGCGGCTCGTTCAACTGCACCGTGGTGTCGGCCAACGCCTCGGAGTGCACCTTCGCTCCCGCCACGACCGAGACCGGCTACACCGGCCTGACCAGCCTGGCCGTCACCGTCGCCGAGTAGTCCCTCGAGGGGCTCTCGCCCCGCGCCCCTCCGGTGGGCGGCCGCACCCCAACGGCCGCCCACCAAGGGGCGCCGCCGTCCACAGCCTAGGTCCGGCACGGAAAGGAGCCCCCATGAAGCGGTTCGCCCGACGCACGCTCACGCTCTTGCTCGTGCTGTCCGCCCTGGCAGGGGCCGTGGCCGCGGTGCTCCTGGCCAGCGGGCAGGCGGCCTTCGTCAGGACCTACGGCGTCAGCATGAACCCCGTGTACCACCAGGGCGATCTGGTGGTCCTGTCCCGGGCCGAGCGCTACTCGCGCGGCGACATCGTCGCCTACCACGTCGAATCCAGCGGGGAGATCGCCCTCCACCGCATCGTCGGCGGAGACGCCGACGCCTACACGCTCAAAGGCGACAACAACGTCTCCCTCGACGTGGACCGCCCCTCCGCCGACGAGCTCATTGGCAAGGCGGTCGTCCATCTCCCCCGGGCCGGCGACGCCCTCGCCGTCGCCACCTCCCCTCCCATGCTCGGCCTCGCCGCGTTCGCCCTTCTGGGCGGGACGGCGCGCTCGACCAGCCGACGCCGGCGCCGCCGGACCGACAGAAGGAAGCCGATGTCCCGCCACTCCAAGACCCCCGGCGTCGCCCCGGCTTCTCCCGGCCTGCTGGACGCCCCACTGCGCGGCTGGACCGCCGGGGCGATGGCGACGGGCCTGCTCGCCGTGGCGCTCGGTGCCTGGGCGTGGTCCGTTCCAGCCGGCCCCTCCGGGGTCCCCGGGCACGGCGGCCGCGTCGACTTCTCCTACACGGCCGAGGTTCCCCGGACCCCCGCCTACGACGAAACGACCGTCCGCTCGCCCCAGCCGGTCTTCCGCAACGTCACCGAGGCGGTCGATGTCCACTACTCCTACACGGGTCCAGAGGGCACCGTAACGGTCGCCGCCGAGGTCTCGACGCCGGGCGGCTGGCGCACGAGCATCCCCCTTGGCGGGCCGACACCCGCTCAGGGAACCGGGCTCGAGGGGACGGTCCGCCTCGACCTTGCCGACATCCAGCACCGCGTGGACCGCGCCGCCGCGGTCACCGGCCTTCCGACCAACCCCGTCACCGTCGAAGTCGTCCCGACCGTGGCCTCCGGCGGCTCCGAATTCGCTCCGGCCCTCGAGCTCACCATGAGCCCCCTCCAGCTCTCCGTCTCCGACCCTGCGTCCCTGTCCGTCACCGACGAGGAGTCGGCTGCCACTGAGGGATCCCCCGCGCTCACGCTGGGCCGCTGGAGCCTGACCTCGGGCGCCGCCCGCCTCCTCGCACCCGCGCTGCTGGCGGTCTCCGCCGGGGCGCTGGCCCTGCTGGCCCTCCTCGGGCGGCGCCGCCGCGCCGAGGCCGCCTCCGACGCGGTTGCCGCCATCCGACGCCGGTGGGGTTCGCGGATCATCGCCGTCGAACCGACCGCCCACGCTCCGCAGAGCCCCGTGGTCGACGTGCCGGATTTCGGCACCCTGGTCCGCATCGCCGAGCGCTACGACCTGATGATCCTGCACTGGTCGCGCAGCGAGGTGGACACCTTCGTGGTCCAGGACGACGGGACGGCGTACCGGTTCCGCGTCGGCGGCGCCCGGTCCGAGAACCCGGCGACCGCACCTCAGCCCGCGGCCTAAGCGCCCCGCCTGGGGCTACCCGGCGAGGTCCGCCGTGTGGTCCCGGGCGAAGTCGTAGTACTCGCGCAGGGCCAGCCGGGACGCGGCGGCCTCGTCCACGACGACCGTGGCGTCCGCGTGCAGCTGCAGCGCGCTCGCGGGGCAGAACGCGCCGAGCGGGCCCTCGGCCATGGCGGCGACGGCCTCCGCCTTGGCCTCCCCCGACGCCACGAGCAGGACGCTGCGGGCGCGCAGGATGGTGCCGATGCCCTGGGTCAGGCAGTGCACGGGCACGGCCTCCGGGTCCCCGCCGAAGAACCGGGCGTTGTCCTGCCGGGTCCGCGGGGCCAGCGTCTTGACCCGGGTGGAGCTGCCCAGCGAGGAGCCGGGCTCGTTGAAGCCGATGTGCCCGTTGGCCCCGATGCCCAGCAGCTGCACGTCCACGCCCCCGGCCGACGCGATCGCGTCCTCGTAGGCCGCGCACGCCGCCCCCAGGTCCGCGGCCGCCCCGTCGGGGACGTGGACCCGCGCCGGATCCAGGCCCAGCGGCCGGGTCACCTCGCGGTCGACGACGGAGCGGTAGCTCTCCGGGTGCCCCGCCGGCAGGCCCACGTACTCGTCCAGGGCGAACGCCGTGGTCCGCGAGACGTCCAGCCCCCCGCGCACCAGCTCCGCGAGCTCCCGGTAGGTGGCCAGCGGGCTCGAGCCGGTGGCGACGCCGACGACGGGCTCGTCCTTCCCGGCGATCGTGTCGGCGATGAGGGACGCGGCGTGGCGGCCGACGGCGTCGGCGTCGGGCAGGACGATGATTTCCATGCTCCCAGCATAGTCCGATTGGTCCGGACCAAAAAGAGGGGTCGCTCCTTCGAAGTTGGGTCTGGGCTGGCATGAAGTTGGGCATCTTTGGGTCATACTGGATGCCATGCCGCATCCGGAGGACGACCAGCAGCCAGAAGAAGTCCGGACCACTGCCCCGAAGTACGCCGTCGTCGCGGCCGCCCTCGAGGAACGGGTCCGCGCCTCGCTGCGCCCGCACGACGCCCTGCCCACCGAGCGGGACCTCCAGGCCGAGTTCGGCGTCAGCCGCGAGACCGTCCGCCGCGCGCTCGCGCAGCTGAAGCGCGCGGGCCTCGTCTACCACGTGCAGGGCTCCGGCACGTACGCGGCCGACCCCTCGCAGATCCGCAAGACCCTGCGGCTGACCGGCTTCTCCGAGGACATGGCCGAGCGCGGGCTGGCGCCGTCGTCCACCCCGCTGGAGTGCCGCGAGGAACCCTGCCCGCCGGACACGGCCCGGGCGCTGGGGCTGGACCCGGGCGCCGCCGTCGTGCTCCTGTCCCGCCTGCGGCTGGCCGACGGCGCGCCGCTGGCGCTGGAGACGGCGCGGCTGGCGCCCGACGCGCTCGGGGGCGCCCTCCCCGACCCCGCCGGTTCCCTCGACGCCCAGCTCGCCGCGCACGGGAACCGGATCGTCCGCGCCGCCCAGTCGATCACGGCCGCGAACCTGGACGCCGGGCAGGCGCGGCTGCTGGACCAGGCCGTCGGCGCGGCCGCCCTGCGCGTGGTGCGCACCGGGTTCACGGCGCGCGGGCGTCCCGTCGAGCACACCGAGACGCTCTACCGCGGCGACCGCTACGGCTACGAGACCACGATCGAGAGGACCGCATGAGCACGCTCATCCACTCCGCCGCCCCGCTGGCCGGGCCCACGTGGGCGCTCGTCGATGACGGGCGGATCGCCGCCGCCGGGACCGGCGACGGGTGGCGCGGGCACGCGGCCGAGCGGACCGTGGACGCGGGCGGGGCGTACCTGGTGCCGGGCTTCGTGGACATCCACTGCCACGGGGGCGGCGGGGCGGCCTTCGAGGACGACGGCGGCGCGGACACCGTCCTGGCCACCCACGCGGCGCGCGGCACGGGGGCTCTGGTGGCGTCGCTGGTCGCGAACCCGCTGCCCGCCCTGGCCGCGTCGCTGCGCGGGCTCGCCGGCCTCGGGTCCCCGCTGCTGACCGGCGCGCACCTGGAGGGGCCGTGCCTGTCCCCTGCGCACCGCGGCGCCCACCACCCGGACCACCTCGTCGCGCCGACGCCCGCCACGCTGGCCCCGCTCCTGGAGGCCGGCGGCGGGCTGGTGCGGCAGGTGACGCTCGCACCCGAGCTGGACGAGGGCCTCGCGGCGACGCGGTTCCTGGCCGCGCGGGGCGTGCGCGTGGCGGTGGGGCACACGGACGCCGACTACGCGACGGCGAAGGCCGCGTTCGACGCCGGCGCCTCCGTCCTGACGCACACGTTCAACGCGATGCGCGGACTGCACCACCGGGCGCCGGGGCCGGTCGCCGCGGCGTTGGACTCCCCGCACGTGACGCTGGAGCTCATCGCGGACGGGGTGCACGTGCACGAGCCGCTGGTCCGGATGCTGTTCGCCCTGGCCCCGGGACGGGTGGCCCTGGTGACGGACGCGATGGCGGCGGCCGGGTGCGGGGACGGCGCGTACCGGCTCGGGGAGCTGGACGTGGAGGTGTCCGGCGGGGTGGCCCGGCTCGCGGGCGGCGGGGCGATCGCGGGCAGCACGCTGACGATGGACGCCGCCGTCGCCCGCGCCGTGGCCGCAGGGGTGCCGCTGGCCGCCGCCGTGGAGGCGGCGACGGCGTTGCCGGCGCGGGCCCTGGGCCTGGACACCGCCGGGCACGGGTGGGCGGGGACGCTGCGCCCGGGCGCGCCGGCGCCGGTGCTGCTGGACGCGGACGGCCGGCTGGTGCCGCCGCCGGCGTAGGCGCGGCCCGACGCCGCGCGCCGGCACCCGGCCGGCGGGACCGGCCGTCAGGCGGTGCGGGTCGAGGTGAGCTTCGCGTGGACGACGATGTTGTCCGCGTGCCGCAGCGTGTCCTCGTTAAACTCCCCGCCACAGGTGATCAGCCGCAGCTCCGCGCCGTCGGTGTTCCCGTACGTGCCCAGGGTGGAGAACTCCGGCTTGGGGGTCTGCACGATTCTGGTCACGGTGAACACGGCGACGCGGCCGTCGGCGCGGGTCACGGAGATCGGGTCGCCCTGGCGCAGGGCCCCGAGCTTGAAGAACACGGCCGGGCCCCGGTCCCCCAGCGCGGTGACGTGGCCGAGGATGACGGCCGGGCCCCGTTCGCCGGGGCTGGGGCCGCGCTCGTACCACGCGGCCGGCGCATCCGCCGTGAGGGGCGGGACGCCGATCGTCCCGTCGGACTGGAGCCCGACGTTCATCAGGCCGGTGTCGACGTCGATCGAGGGGATCGTGAGCCGGGTGGGCTGGGACGGCCCGAGGAGCAGGTCCTCTGGCGCGGGCTGCGGGGCCTCCGCCGCAGGCGTGCCCGCGGGGGGCTTGGGCGCAGCCTTGGCGCCGGGCCGCGTGTCGGCCGTCGGCGGCGGGTCGGCGGGGACCGGGGGCTGCGGCCCGGCGGAGCCCGCCGGGGACGCAACCGCTGCGGAGGCCGGCGGCGAGGGGGGAGGCTCTTCCCCCCTCACCCCGGCCCCGATGAGCGCCGTGCCGACGAGCCCCGTTGCGGCAACGGCAGCCACGGCGAGCGCCCTGCCCCTGTCCTTCTTGTTCGCGTCAGAGCGCATCGGCGCGGTTCCTTTCCGGTGTCGTCCTGCGGGTGACTATTCCTGGCCGGCCCGGCGGCGGACCATGTAGGCGCCGGCACCGGCCGCGACCAGGACGAGGCCGCCGCCGAGGGCGATCGCCTCGGAGTCCATCCCGGCCGTGCTGCCGCCGCCGGTCTCCGGGTTGCCGGCCGGCATGTCCATCTGCGACGCCGCCAGCGTCCCGCAGAGGGCGGGGGCGGTGGCCGCCAGGGGCAGCTCGGGGACGAGGTTCGACTTGGCGTTGGCGGCCTCCTCGCTCAGCGTGGCGGGGTCGAGCCCGTGGACGACGACGGTGCCGTTGCCGGCCTTGATCGCCTCGACGGTCTCCGCGTTCATGGTGAAGGTGCGCTCATACGTGTAGCTTCCTCCCATCCCGGCGACGGCCAGGTCCGTGGCGGCCTTGGCGCTGGTGTCGCCCTCGCTGGTGAACGTGGTGGCGACCTTGCCGTAGGCCGGGATCCCCTCCACGGTGTCGACGATGCCGTCCCCGTTCTCGTCCGCGTCCGGCGTCGGGCACATGCCCTGGGTGTCGGTGGTGATGTGGACGTGCTGGACGTGCGGGTACGGGTCGCCGTTGAACTCCTCGGCCAGTCCGCTGACCTCCTGGGTGACGGTGGCCTGGTCGCCCTCGAGCGAGACCATCACGGAGCCGGTGGCGCCGCTTCCATTCAGCGCCTCGAGCTCGGCCTGGAACGAATGCGACCCGGTCTGGGCCGAGGCCCCGGCCGCCGTCGCGGCGAGCATTCCCAGGGTCATGGCCGGAACGGCCAGCAGGTGGAGCTTCCTCATGGATACTTCCCTTCCTCGGTGGGGCCGCCCCGTCTGGAGCCGCCCCGGAGTGTGCGTGCATCGGAGGTGTTGCACTCCACATTCGGAGCCGCGCCCCGCCCGGATTGGACCGAAACCGGGAAAATTCCGGAGCCGGGTCCGGGCCGCTACAGGTCGTCGAACGTGAGGTTGCAGTCGTCGAGGCAGGGAGAGCGCTTGCCGGCCGGCGCGCCGACCGAGCGCAGGCACGTGCAGGGCGGGGTCCTCAGCGCCGGAATGCTGGACCAGACGAACCGCTGGCGCCCGGTGTGGGCCCGGAAGTCCAGGGTGGCGCCGTCGACCAGCCCGGCCAGGGCGGCGCTGACGCTGAGGCGGAGCTCCGCAGCGCGGCCCGCCTCCGCTCCCCCGCCGGCCTCGAGGGCGCAGTCCAGGGCCTTCTTCGCCGGGGTCCGGGAGAAGTACAGCCCCCGCTTGCGGCAGCCCCCGGGACCCTCGTAGCAATGCAGGACTCCGCCGAACGCGCCGATCATCTCCGCCGCGTCGGCCGTGACGACGAACCGCCCGTGGCCCGGGATGCGCGCCAGCAGCGGCGGCCAGCCGGCGCTCACGGGCGGCCGCCCTCCGTCCGGGCCTTCCCCCGGCCCTCCGCCTGGTCGCACGTGGCGCACACGCCCTCCAGCTCGACGACGGCGCTGATGCGCGTGAACCCGTGGTCCCGCGCCTGGCGGGCCGCCCACTGCTCGAGGGGGATGCCCGGCAGCTCCACGGCGGTCTGGCAGCCGCGGCAGAGCAGGTGGTGATGGGGGTCCCGGCGGGCACAGCGCCGGTACAGGTGCTCGCCCTGCCCCGTCTGCCGCACGTCCAGTTCGCCGTCGGCGGCCAGGGCGTGCAGGGTCCGGTACACGGTGGCCAGCGAGACCCCGTGGCCCCGGCCGGTCAGGAGCCCGTGGACCCGGCGCGCCCCGAGGAATTGGGCGCTGCCCTCCAGCAGGTCCAGGACGACGGCACGCTGGCGGCTGGTCCGCATCTCAGGCTCCCCGGCCCGCGGGGGCGGCGGGCGCGGCGGGTGCGGCGGCCGCGGGAGCCGCAGTCCGCGCCGATGCCCCGGCCGCGGGCCTCCGCCGCAACGCCACGGCGGCCACGACGACGTAGAGCTTGATGGAGAGCACCACGATCGTCGCCCCGGGCGAGAGGGGGTGGAACCACGTGACCGAGAGCCCGGTCACGCAGACCGCCGCTCCGAACCCCATGGCCCAGTGCATGGTGGCCGCGAAGGACCGGGCGAAGAGCTGCGCCGTGGCCACCGGGACGATCATCACCGCCGAGACCAGCAGCACCCCGACGACGCGCATGGACACCGACACCGTCAGGGCCGCGACCACGGCCACCAGGAGGTTCAGGGCCGCCACCGGGAGCCCCGCGGCACGCGCGAAGTCCTCGTCGTGGCAGAGGGCGAACAGGGCCGGCCGGAGGCCGATGCCGACGGCCAGGATGACCGCGCACAGCCCCGCGGTCAGCCACACGTCGGCGCCCGTGACGGTGGCGATGGAGCCGAAGAGGTAGCCGGTGAGGTTCGCCGAGGTGCCCCCGGCGATCCCGATCAGCAGGACCCCGCCGGCGATCCCGCCGTAGAAGAGCAGGGCCAGGGCGACGTCGCCGCTGGTCCTGCCGCGCGTGCGGACCGTCTCGACGAGCGCGGCCCCGACCACGGAGGCCACGACCGCCCCGGGGACGGCGAGCGCGTCGCGTTCGCCCGCGCCGGCGGCGGCACCGGCCAGCCAGCCCATGGCCACGCCCGTCAGGGCCATGTGGCCGATCCCGTCGCCCAGCAGCGCCATGCGGCGCTGGACGAGGTACGTCCCCACCACGGGGGCGGCGAGGCCGATCAGGAGCGCGGCGACGAGCCCGCGCTGCATCAGCGGGCTGGCCAGCATCGCGGTCAGTGCGTCCACGGGGGCATCACCATTGCCTCTGCAGGTCGGGCGCGCCGGGGCCTGGCGCCGGCGCGGCGGGGTGCGGGTGGGGGTCGACGGCGGCGTCCCCGCCGGACTCCGCCGGCGGGGCCGGGCCGTCGTGGACGACCCTCCCCTCGTGGAGGACGACGGTGCGGGTGATCAGCGGCGCGAGGGGCCCGAGGTCGTGCAGGACCACCACCACCGTCACGCCCTGGGCGCGCAGCGCGGCGAGGGTACCCGCCAGGGCCTCCATCGATTCCCGGTCCATGCCGGACAGGGGTTCGTCGAGAACGAGCAGGTCCGGTCGCCGCACCAGCGCCCGGGCGATGAGCACGCGCTGCTGCTGGCCCCCGGAGAGGACGTGCAGGCTCTCCCCGGCGCGCCCGGCCAACCCCACCCGCTCGAGGGCCTCCAGGCCCAGGCGGCGGGCCCCGCGGGCCGTCCGCAGCCGGCGGCGGTGGAGCAGGCCGGAGGCGACGACCTCCAGGGCGGTGGCCGGGACGCCCGTGGTCGCGCCCGTGCGCTGCGGGGCGTAGCCGATCCGCTGCCACGGAACCGCCCCGGACGCGCCGGCGGGGTCGGCGCCGTAGAGCGCCACCCGCCCGGTGGCGGCCGGGTAGAGCCCGACCAGCGTCCTGACGAGCGTGGACTTGCCGGCCCCGTTGGAGCCGAGCACCGCCACGACCTCCCCCGGGGCGATGTTCAGGTCGACGCCGCGGAGCACCGGGGCGCCCCCGAGGTCGACCCCGAGGTGGCGGGCCTCCACGACCGCCGCGGGCGCGCCCACGGCCTCAGGCGCAGCCGAGCGCGGAGCGCAGGGCCTGGAGGTTGTCGCGCATGGCCTGCTGGTAGTCGGTGTCCTCATCGACCTGCCCTTCCACCGGGTCCAGTACCGTCGTTTCAATGCCGTGCTCGGCCGCGAGGGTCTCGGCGACCTTCGGGTTGACCAGCGTCTCGGAGAAGACCGTGGTGACCCCCTCGGCCTCGACGATCCTGCCGATCTCCGCCAGCCGCGCCGGCGAGGGCTCGGTGTCGGGCTCGAACCCGGCGACCGCGGCCTGCTTCAGGCCGTACTTGTCGGCGAGGTACCCGTACGCGTCGTGGGAGACCACGATGGTCCTCCGGTCGCAGGTCTCCAGCCCCGCGGCGAACTCGCGGTCCAGGGCGTCCAGCTCCGCCGCGAGCCGCTCGGCGTTCTCGGCGTAGGCTTGGGCGTTGGCGGGGTCGGCCTCGCCGAGCTCGTGGGAGACCTCGACCGCGACGGTGGCCAGCCGGTCCGGGTCCAGCCAGAAGTGCGGGTCCGCCCCCTCGTGCCCGTGGCCGTCGTCGCCCGCCGCCTCGGAGGACTCCTCCGTGTGGTCCGCAGGGGCGTCCTCGGAATGGGCGTCACCGGCGTGCGTGTCCTCGGCGTGGGCATCCTCGGCGTGCCCGTCGCCGGCGGCCCCATGCTCGTCGGCCGCGTGGGCCGGTTCGCCTTCCACGCCCGCATGCACGGCGTCGAGGACGCGCCCGGGGGCCGCCTGGGCCACGGCCTCGTCCACGGCGGGCTGGAACCCGGAGAGGTACACGACGACGTCGGCCGTCCGCAGGCCCTCGACGGCGGCGGGGGCCAGCTCCAGGTCGTGAGGCTCCGTTCCGGTGGGGGTCAGCGACTCCACCTCCACGAGGTCTCCGCCCACGCGCTCGGCCACGTATTGCAGGGGGTAGAAGGACGCCTTGACCGACAACGGCTCGCCGGTCCCGCCGTCGTCGGCGGAGGGGGCCTGGCCGGCGGACGAGCCGGCGCAGGACGACAGGGCGAGTGCGGCGGCGACGGCCGCAGGCAGGGAAAGGACGCGAGTGGTTTGCATGCGAATGATTCTCATTACTATTGCGAACCATTGTCAAATACGCAGCGTCATCCGACGGGGCGCCCCGGTCCACGCGCCCCCGCGCCACGGCCCATGTGGCACGAATCACCGGTTCCGCCGTCGCGGCGCGGTGCTACGCTCTCCGTCGTGCCACACGCCCCCCGCGTGACGCGGCGCCGCCCCGGCCGACGCAGTCCCCTGCGGACGGCGCTGAACGGGACCGCCCACGCCACAGCACTCGTCGCCACCCCCGCCGGAGCTGCCGCGCGGGCGCTGCGCCGCATCGCCCCGAACCCTCCGCAGGCCATCGTCCTGGGCTTCGCCACCGCCATTGCCGCCGGCACGGCGCTGCTGATGCTCCCGGCGTCCAAGCAGGGACCGGGCGGCGCGGACTTCCTCGACGCCCTGTTCACCGCGACGTCAGCCGTGTGCGTCACCGGGCTGGTCACGGTGGACACGCCGACCTACTGGACGGCGTTCGGACAGTCCGTGATCCTGGTCCTGATCCAGCTCGGCGGGTTCGGCGTCATGTCCTTCGGCGCCCTGCTTGGCCTGTTAATCGCGGGCCGGCTCGGCCTGCGGGCCCGCATCAGCGCCGCGACTGAAACGAAGGCCGCCGGCGCCGGGGACGTCCGCACCGTCGTGTTCGGCGTCCTCAAGGTCGGCCTGACGATCGAGCTCCTCCTCGCGGCCGCCCTGACGGCCCGCTTCGCGTTCGGCTACGGATACCCGCCGGGACAGGCCGTCTGGCATGGCGTGTTCCACGCGGTCTCGGCGTTCAACAACGCCGGATTCGCGCTCTACACGGACAGCGTCATGGACTTCGTGGGCGACCCCTGGATCTGCCTCACGCTCGCGGCCGGGCTGATCCTCGGCGGCCTCGGATTCCCGGTGTTCTTCGAACTGCGCCGCCGCCTGCGGGCCCCGGCCCTGTGGAGCATGAACACCAAGCTGGTCCTGGCCGGCTCTGGCGCCCTCCTCGCCGCCGGGACGGTCTTCATCGCCGCCGTCGAATGGACCAACCCGGCCACGCTTGGCCCGCTCTCCCCCGGCGACAAGGTCCTGGCCTCGTTCTTCCAGTCCTCCGTCACGAGGACAGCCGGGTTCAACAGCATCGACATCGGCGCCATGCACCCCGTGGCGTGGCTGGGAATGGACATGCTGATGTTCATCGGCGGCGGCCCGGCCGGAACGGCCGGCGGCCTGAAGGTCACCACGTTCGCCGTGCTGTTCTTCATCATGCTCACCGAGCTGCGCGGGGGCGCCGCCGTCAACGTCTTCGGCAAGCGGCTCGGCCGCTCCATTCACCGCCAGGCCATCACGGTCGTCCTGCTCGCCATCGCCCTGGTCGCCGTCGCCACCATGGTCCTGATGTTCGTCTCCGACGCCGGGCTGGACCAGGTCCTCTTCGAGGCGGTCTCCGCCTTCGCCACGGTCGGCCTGTCCACCGGCATCACCGCCGACCTGCCGGCCACGGGACACGCGGTGCTCATCATCCTGATGTTCGTCGGCCGCCTCGGCCCCATCACCCTGGGCTCCGCCCTCGCACTGCGCCAGCGCAAGCCCCTGTACGAGTACCCCAAGGAAAGGCCGCTCATTGGCTAAGCAACGCCTCTTCAAACGCGCCGGCGAGCCCGAGGCCCCGGCCCACTCGATCTGCGTCGTCGGCCTGGGCCGCTTCGGCGGATCCCTGGCCCAGGAGCTGCAGGCGCAGGGCATGGAGGTCCTCGGCATCGACTCCAACGAGGAGATCGTCCAGTCGTTCAACGGCGTCCTCGCGCACGTGGTCCGTGCCGACTCCACCAAGGAGGAGGTCCTGCGCCAGCTGGGGGTGCCCGACTTCGACGTCGTCGTCGTCAGCATCGGCTCCGACATCCAGGCCTCGATCCTCACCACGTCCCGGATCTTGAAGTTCGGCGGCCCACGGATCTGGGCCAAGGCGATCTCGGAGCCGCACGCGGAGATCCTCGAGCAGCTCGGCGTGCACCACGTCGTGCGGCCGGAACACGAGATGGGCCGGCGCGTGGCCCACCTGCTCCGCGGCGGGATGCTCGACTACGTCGAGTTCGACGAGGACCTGGTGCTGGTCAAGACCCGCCCGCCGGCCTTCGCGCAGGACCGGCCGCTCGCGGTGCTGGGGCTGCGGGACAAGCACCGCGTCACCGTCGTGGCGGTCCGGCGCCAGGGCGGGCGCTGGCAGCACACGACCGCGCAGACCGTCCTGTACGACGACGACGAGATCCTGGTCCAGGGCGCCAAGCGGGACGCGGAGGCGTTCGCCGCGCTCGTCTAGCGGGCGCGGGAGGGAAACGGCCTCTGGACGGCGCCTTCCGACGGGTGTAAACGAGTACCAACGCCCGGAGTCAGGGGCACCGGCTTCGGAGGGACGGCGTGAGGATTCTGCTGATCACCGCGGGCACGCGCGGAGACGTCGAGCCCTTCGCAGCGCTGGCCCGGCGGGCGCTCGAGGCGGGCCACACGGTTCGCCTCGGCGTGCCGGACAACTCGGGCACCGACCTGGACGGACTCGATGCGGCCAGCCTGGACACCGACTTCCGCCCGCTCATCGAGTCCCAGGGCATCTCCCCGCTCCTGGCCCTCCGCGCCTTCCGCACCCACATCCGGGCCGCCATGTCCCGAATGCTCCACCGTGCCCTGCGGCTCATCGTGGATTGGGGTCCCGACGTCGTGCTCGCGCACCCCAAGGTCCTGAACGCGCCACTGGGCGCGGCGCACGTGGGCGTTCCCTGCTATTGGGTCGAGACCGTCCCCGCGTGGACCCCCACCCGCGAGTTCCCGGCGCCCGGCATCCCGTGGTCCGGACCGGGGCCAGTCAACCGCCTCACCTACCGCTTGGCGCAGGCCGCCGGGTCCGCCTTCCGGCGCGAAGTCGATGAGGCCACGCGCGCGGCAGGGCTCGTCCCCGCGCCCGTGCCGCCCCCGGCGGGATCGTTCGTCCCGGCGAGCCCCCACCTCTTGGCGCGGCCGCGGGACTGGCCCGCCAGCACGCACCTGACCGGGGCCTGGACGCAGCGCGGTCCGCGGCAACTTCCGGTGGATGTCCGCAGGTTCGCCGAGGCCGGGCCCTTTCTCTACGCGGGGTTCGGGTCGATGGCGGCCGGCGATGCCCAGGCCCGGGCCCGGGCCGTCGTCCGCGCCGCCCGCGCCAACGGCCTGCGCGCCCTCATCGCGACCGGGTGGGGCGGACTCTCCTTGCCGCCGGACCAGGCGGGGCCCGACGTCCTCCAGGTCGCCGACGTCGACCACGGCGCGCTGTTGCCCCTGGCGTCCGTCGCCATCCACCACGGCGGCGCCGGGACCGCGCACGCCGCGACCGCTGCGGGGGTCCCCTCCGTCGTCGTGCCGTTCGTGGCGGACCAGCCCTTCTGGGGGCGCCAGCTGGCCGCCCGCGGGCTCGCCCCCGCACCCGTCCCGCAGCGCAGGCTCACCGCGGACCGGCTCTCCCGGGCCGTCTCCGAAGCACTCGCCCTGCGGGAGAACGCCGCCCGGATCGGCGCGCTCGTCCGCGCCGAAGACGGCCCTGCGGTGACGCTGGGGATCATCGAGGCCGACTTGGACGGGACGCCTCCCGCGCCGCCGGGCCGCTGACCGGAAACACCTGAATGGAGGTCCGGCGATGTCCCAGGAACCCCCCGCCATCCGCGCGGCCGCGCTCACGAAGGACTTCGGGCGCACCCAGGCCCTCGCCGGGCTGGACCTGGAGGTCGCCGCCGGGGACATCCACGGGTTCCTCGGCCCGAACGGGGCCGGGAAGTCCACGACCCTGCGCATCCTCCTCGGGCACGTGCGCGCGACCTCCGGGAGCGTCCGCGTCCTGGGCCGGGACCCCTGGGCCGATCCCGTGCAGGTCCGCCGCGACGTCGCCTACCTCCCCGGGGACGTCAACCTGTGGCCGAACCTCAGCGGCGGAGAGGTCATCGACCTGCTCACCGGACTGCGCGGGGGTGCCGACCGGCGGCTCCGCCACGAGCTCGTCGACGAGTTCGAGCTGGACCCACGGCGCAAATGCCGCACCTACTCCAAGGGAAACCGCCAAAAGGTCGCCCTGATCGCCGTCCTCGCGCGGCCGGCCGCGCTCTACCTGCTCGACGAGCCCAGCTCCGGCCTCGATCCGGTGATGGACGGGGTCTTCCGCCGCCACATCCTGCGGGTGCGCCGCGAGGGCTCCACGGTCCTGCTCTCCAGCCACGTCCTGGGCGAGGTCGAGCGCCTGTGCGACCGGGTCACGATCATCCGCGCCGGTACCCGCGTCGAAACCGGGACGCTGGACGCGTTGCGCCACCTGCGCCGTACCCGGTTCCGCGTCACGGCGCCCGGCGCGACGGCGAGTGTGGCGGCCCTCGAGGGAGCCCGGATGCCGCGGATCGACGGAGACTCGGTCGAATTCGAGGTCGAGCCGGCCGACCTCGACCGGGTCCTGGCCGCGCTGTCGCGACAGGGGGTCGACTCCGTGTCGGCGGCGCCGCCGTCGTTGGAGACGCTCTTCCTGCGCCACTATGCGGCTCCGGGCGAGGCGGACTGATGGCCGGCTTCGGGTTGTTGCTCCGCGCCCAGGGGCGCCGCGACCGGTGGCAGCTGGCCTTCTGGGCCTCCGGGGTCTTCCTGCTCAGCCTCGCAGCGAGCTCCGCCGTGGCGGCGGAATTCGGCGAGGCGGGGGAACGGGCCGCGATCGTCGCTGTCGCCGCCGCGAACCCCGCCTTCCTGTTCCTGCGCGGAGTCCCGGACGGGACCGGCACCGGCGCGATCGTGTTCTTCCAGGGCTATGCCTTCATGGCCGTCCTCGCCGGGCTGATGGCGGTCTTCCTCGTCGTTCGGCACTCCCGCGCCGACGAGGAGCTGGGCCGGGCGGAACTGGCAGGTTCCGGTGCGCTTCCCCGCACGGCGTCCTTGGGCGCGACGCTCGTCCTGGCGGCCGGGGCGTGTGTCCTCCTCGCCGCGGCGTCGGCGTCGGGATTCGCCGCGGGTGGCCTCCCCCTCCCGGGCGCGCTGCTGTCGGGCGCCGCCGTCGGGGCGGTCGGCCTGGTCTTTGCCGGCGCCTCGGCGCTGCTCGCCCAGGTGGCGTCCACCGGCCGCGGCGCCAACGGGGCGGGCGCCGCGCTCGTGGGCGCGGGCTACCTGCTGCGCGGGATCGGCGACGCCCTCGGCAGGCCCGACGGCGCCCTGACCCGGGTCGAGCCGGCGTGGCCCTCCCTGCTCTCGCCCATCGGTTGGGGCCAGCGCTCCAGCCCGTTCGCGGCCCCCGACCCGGGGGCGCTGTTGGTGCCGGTCGCCGCCGCCGTCGTGTTCTCGGTGGTCGCGCTCCTGCTCCGGGCGCGCCGGGACCTGGGCGCGGGCCTGTTCCCGGCGCGCCCGGGCAGGCCGGAGGCCGGGCCGGGCGGCCGCTCCCTGATCGGCCTCGCGTGGCGGCTCCACCGCGCGCCGGCAGCCGGTTGGGCGGCGGGCGCCGCCGTCGTGGGGGCCATGGCCGGCGGGTTCGGGCCGGTCGCCGAGGACGCCACGGCAGGGAACGAGTCCCTGGCCGAACTGATCGGCCGGCTCGTTCCCGGGAGCCGGGCCGGGGCGGCCGAACTCCTCGCGACCGCCCTGCTGGGCATCGCCGGCGTGCTGGCGGCCGCCGCCGGTATCCAGGCCGTGTTGCGGATGCATTCCGAGGAATCCGAGGGCCGGGCCGACCTGCTGCTCGCCGTCCCGCGCCCGCGGACGGCCTGGCTCGGCGCGAACCTGGCGGTGGCCGGGCTGTGCGTCGCCCTCGTCGCCACGGTGGCCGGCTCCACGGCCGCGGCCCTGGGCCTTGCCTCGGGACCGGCCGGAGAGCCGGGCCTCCTCGTGGTCGCCGCCCTGGCCCACGTCCCGGCCGCCCTGGTCGTCACCGCGGCGGCGGCCGTCTTCTTCGCGGCGGTTCCACGGCACTCGGTCCCCCTCGCGTGGGGCGCGCTGGTCCTGGCCCTGGTGCTGGGCCAGTTCGGCGACCTGCTGGGGATCCCCGCGTGGCTGCAGAACACGAGTCCGTTCAGGCACTCGCCCGCCATGCCGGTCGAAGGCATGGACGCGGCCGCGGTCCTCGGGATGCTGGCCGTCGCCGTCCTCGCGGCCGCGGGATCCGCCGCCTTCCTCCGCTCGCGGGACCTGGCCCCCGCACAGTAGGGCGGTGTGGTGGTCGCTGGCGCGCCTACGCCGCTTGCGGGGCGCGGTGAACACCTCGGGCCCTCCGCCTGGGTGGGGGCCCGGGATGGGGCTAGGGGGCGCCGACGGTGGCGCCGATCATCCCGCGGATCCCGTCGAAGTGCCCGGCGATGAGGGCCCGGGCGGCGTCCTTGTCCCGGGCGGCGACGGCGTCGTAGATGGCCCGGTGCTCGCGGGCGGTCTCGGCGAGGAGGGCGTTGCTCGGGCCCATCTGCTCGTGCAGCCGGCTGTACGCGGACCAGAAGACGCCGAGCAGGTTGGTGAGCAGGCCGTTCTCCAGCGGGACGTAGAGGCTGCGGTGGAAGCGCTCGTCGGCCTCCGCGATGGGCCGGCCCTCGGCCGCCAGTCGCTCCATGTCCTCGACGGCGGCCAGGACCTCGGCGAGCGCGTCCTCCGTCATCGCGTCGATGGCCTGCCCGATCAGCCCCGACTCGAGGGCCTGGCGCACGTCGACCAGCTCGACGGCCTCGTGGCCGGAGCGGCCCAGGGACAGCCGCGCGTGGAACTCCAGGGCGGCGCCCATGCCGTCCAGCTTCTTGTGCGCGACGAACATGCCGTAGCCGTGGCGGACGTCGACGATGCCGACGGCCTGGAGGACCTTGAGGGCCTCGCGCACGGTGTTGCGGCCGACGCCGAGCTCCTCGACGAGTTCGTGCTCGGTGGGCAGCGGGTCCCCGGGGCCCAGCCCGCGCTCGATGATCAGCTCCATGATGTCGTGCTGGAGCGCCTGCGAGCGCGCGGCCGCGTTGGCCCGCGCCCTGCGGGAGCCGTTGTCCTGGTCGGCCATCGCGTCGGTCCTTCCGTCGGTGCGTCGGTTGCGGGCGCCTCCGGTGTGAGGTGGTTGACGCCCTCGTGTGACCCCGCCTACAGTGTAGCCGAGGCATAGGACATCCTACATCCGACCACCACTCGTTCCATCACATCGAGGTGACCGAACCATGAACTCCCAGCTCCTCGGGCGCGCCAGTTCCCGGCGTTCCTTCCTGAAGCTCGCCGGCGCCATGGGCGCCGCCGGCGGCGTCGCCGCGACGCTGTCCGCCTGCGGCCAGTCCGGCGCCGCCGGCGGCTCCTCCGCCGGCGCGGGCACGAAGACCATCGAGGCGGGCATGTCCTACGCCCTCTCCACCGGCTTCGACCCCATGACGGCGTCCGGCGCGACGCCCATGGCCGCCAACCTGCACGTGTTCGAGGGCCTGACCGAGCTGCACCCGGCCACCCGCGAGCGCTACCTGGCCCTGGCCGCGGCCGAGCCCGTCGAGGTCGACCCGACCACCTACGAGATCACGCTCCGCGACGGGGCGACGTTCCACGACGGCGAGCCCGTCACGACCGACGACGTCGTCTACTCGTTCGAGCGCGTCCTGGACACCGACAACGCGTCGCTGTTCGCGCAGTTCATCCCGTTCATCGACTCGGTCGAGGCCAAGGACGAGAAGACGGTCGTCTTCAAGCTCAAGTACCCGTTCGCGCTGTTCGCGGACCGCCTGAGCATCGTCAAGGTCGTGCCGAAGAAGCTGGTCGAGGCCGACCAGGCCTCCTTCGACGCCAACCCGGTCGGCACCGGCCCCTACCAGCTGGTCTCCGCCGTGAAGGACGACAAGATCGTCTTCGAGCGGTTCGCGGACTACAACGGCCCGATGCCGGCCAAGGCCCCGGGCATGACCTGGTTCCTGCTCTCCGACGCCGCCGCCCGCGTCACGGCGGTCGAGTCCGGCCGCGTCCAGGCCATCGAGGACGTTCCCTACCTGGACATGGAGCGCCTGCAGGCCAACGCGACCGTCGAGGCCGTGCAGTCCTTCGGCCTGCTGTTCCTGATGTTCAACTGCGCCGAGAAGCCGTTCGACGACAAGCGCGTGCGCCAGGCCCTGCACTACGGCCTGGACACCCAGGCGGTCATCGACCGGGCTCTGCTCGGCAACGCCGCCGCCGCGACCAGCTTCGTGCAGAAGGAGCACCCGAACTACCACGAGGCCGCCACCGTCTACACGCTGGACGCGGAGAAGGCCGCCTCCCTGCTCAAGGAGGCGGGCGTCGACAAGCTCGAGTTCGAGCTGCTCACCACCGACACCTCGTGGGTCAAGGACGTCGCCCCGGTCCTCGTCGAGTCCTGGAACAACATCCCGGGCGTGAAGGCCACGCTGCGCAGCCTCCAGTCCGGGGCCCTGTACGCGGACAACGTCGACACCGGCAAGTTCACGGTGGTCGCGGCCCCGGGCGACCCGTCCGTGTTCGGCAACGACCTGGACCTGCTGCTGTCCTGGTGGTACCGCGGCGACGTCTGGCCCAAGAACCGCTTCCGCTGGCACACCACCCCGGAGTACAAGCAGGTCCAGGCCAAGCTCGACGAGGCCGTGCGCGCCAAGGACGCCAAGGCGGCCCAGGCCGCGTGGAACGAGGTCATCGACACCGTGGCCGAGGAGGCCGCGCTGTACCCGATCTTCCACCGCAAGCTGCCCACCGCCTGGGACCCGGACGCGCTGCAGGGCTTCAAGCCGCTGCCGACCACCGGCCTGTCCTTCGTGGACGTCTCCCGCGCCTAGCGCGCCGCCGCCCGGTCCCGCCGGGCGGCCCGGTGGCCGCGCCCCGCCCGGGGCGCGGCCACCCCCACCGATCCGCCCGCCCCGACGCTGCAAGGGAGTACCCCCGACGTGGGCAACATCCTCAGACTGCTGGGCCGCCGCCTGGCCGCCCTGCCCTTCATGATCCTCGGCGTGACGCTGCTGGTCTTCCTGGTCCTGCAGTTCTCCCCCGGCGACCAGGCCACCATCGCGCTCGGCGAGGGCGCCAGCGAGGCGGCCAAGGAGCGGTACCGGGAGGAGCGCGGCCTGAACGACCCGCTCCCCCTCCAGTACCTGTCCTTCCTGGCCCGGCTGCTCGTCCTGGACTTCGGCTCCACGACCCCGCCCGCCCAGCCGATCTCCGGCATCATCGCCGGGGCGTTCCCGCTGACGCTGCAGCTGACGTTCTGGGGCGTGGCCATCGCCGTCGTCCTCTCCCTCACGCTCGGCGTCGCCGCCGCGCTCCACCGCGACCGCTGGCCGGACCAGCTGATCCGCGTGTTCTCGATCGCCGCCGTCGCCACCCCGAGCTTCTGGCTCGGCATCCTGCTCATCCAGTGGCTGGCCCTGGGCGTGCCGCTGTTCCCCTCCGGCGGGTTCGTCCCGCTGGCCGAGGACCCCGCCGGCTACTTCCGGTCCCTGGCCCTGCCCGCGCTCGCGCTGGCCATCCCGGTGTGCGCGTCGCTGATCCGCGTGGTGCGCACCTCCATGGTCGAGGAGATGGACAAGGACTACGTCCGCACCGCGATCGGCAACGGCGTGCCGCGCACCGAGGTGATCCGCCGCAACGTGCTGCGCAACGCGCTGATCACGCCCGTCACGGTCCTGGGCCTGCGCATCGGCTACCTCCTCGGCGGCGCCGTCGTCATCGAGATGATCTTCTCCCTGCCCGGCATGGGGCAGCTGATCCTCAACGGCATCACCAACAACGACGTCAACCTGGTCCAGGGCGTCACGCTCACCATCGCGCTGACCTTCGTGCTCGTGAACATCGCCGTCGACCTGCTCTACGTGCTCATCAACCCCCGAATCAGGACGGTGTGACCCATGCGGTACGGACTCGCTGACCGCCTCAGCCGCCCCGGCATCGCCCTCCGCGCCCTGCCCACCGGCTCCAAGCTCGCCCTGGCCTTCCTCGCCCTCGTCTCGCTGGCGGCCGTCCTCGCCCCGGCGCTGGCCCCGCACGACCCGCTCGCCACCGGCATCCCCGCCCAGCCCCCGAGCGCCGAGAACCCCTTCGGCACGGACCGGCTCGGCCGCGACATCCTCTCGCGCATCCTCTTCGGCGCCCAGACGTCCCTGCTGATCGGCCTCGGCGCCGTCGGCCTGGCGATCCTCGTCGGCGCGCTGCTCGGCTCGATCGCCGCGACCGGCCGCAAGTGGGTCGACGAGGGGACCATGCGCGTCATGGACGTCGTCATGGCCTTCCCCGGCATCGCCCTGGCCGCCGTCCTGCTCGCCACGCTGGGCAACACGGTCCCGGTCATCATCGTCGCGATCGCCGTCATCTACATCCCGCAGCTGGCCCGCGTGGTCCGCGCGAACGTCCTGGCCCAGTGGGGCGAGGACTACGTGCGCGCCGAACGCGTCCTGGGCGCCGGCCGCTTCCATATCCTCGTCCGGCACATCGTCCGCAACACCGCCGCTCCCGTGCTGGTGTTCGCCACCGTCATGGTGGCCGACGCGATCATCTTCGAGGCCTCCCTGTCCTTCCTCGGGGCCGGCGTGCAGGACCCGCAGCCGTCCTGGGGCAACGTGATCTCCTACGGCCGCACCCTGGTCCTCAACGGCGCCTGGTGGGCCACGACGTTCGCCGGCGCGTTCATCCTGCTCACCGTGCTCGCGCTGAACGTGCTCGCCGAGGGCCTGACCGACGCCATGGTCAACCCCCGCCTGCGCAAGCCCGTGACCCTGCAGGACCGCGCCGAGGCCCCGTCCCGCACGGTCGCCACCACGGTCCAGCAGTCCTCCGTCGCCGAGCGCGACGAGCTGGACGGGGTCGAGGGGCACGACGGCGGCGCGGCCCCCGCGCACCCCGCCGACGGTGCCGCGGCCGCCGGTCTGGCCGGCGCGGGCCGTCCGGGCGCCGGGGCGGCCGGAACTGCGGCGGGCGACGCCGTCGCCCGCCCGGCCCCGACCCCGCCGGAGCTCGCCGAGCACCTGGCGCGGCTGCGCGCCGCCGAGACGTCCCGCACCGACCGCCTGAGCGCGGACCCGGGCGCCGCCCCGATCCTCGAGGTCGAGGACCTGTCCATCCGCTTCCCGGACCGCTACGGGGACACCCCGATCGTCGACCGCGTCTCCTTCACGGTGCGCGAGGGCGAGACGATGGGCCTGGTCGGCGAGTCCGGGTGCGGCAAGTCGATCACGTCCCTGGCCGTCATGGGCCTGCTCGCCCCGAACGCCGAGGTCACCGGCTCCATCCGCTTCGGCGGCAAGGAGCTCCTCCCCGCCGACGGCAAGGCCGCCACCCGCGAGAGGCTCTACTCCGGCCTGCGCGGATCCCAGATCGCCATGGTCTACCAGGACGCGCTCAGCTCGCTGAACCCGTCCATGCTGATCCGCGACCAGCTCGAGCAGCTCACCCGCCGCGGCGGCCGGCTCAGCCCCGAGGAGCTGCTGCGCCTGGTCAAGTTGGACCCCCGCCGGACGCTGAAGTCCTACCCGCACGAGCTCTCCGGCGGCCAGCGCCAGCGCGTGCTGATCGCCATGGCCCTCTCCCGCTCCCCCAAGCTGGTGGTCGCGGACGAGCCCACGACGGCGCTGGACGTGACCGTGCAGAAGCAGGTCGTGGACCTGCTCAACGAGCTGCGCGAGCAGCTGGGCTTCGCCATGGTGTTCGTCAGCCACGACCTGGCGCTCGTCGCCTCGCTGGCCCACCGCATCACGGTCATGTACGCGGGGCAGGTCGTCGAGTCCGGCGCCACCGCCCCGCTGCTGGCGGACCCGCGCCACGAGTACACGCGCGGCTTGCTCGGAGCGGTGCTCTCCATCGAGTCCGGCTCCGGGCGGCTGCACCAGATCCCGGGCGCTGTGCCCAGCCCGCGCGACTTCGCCGCCGGGGACCGGTTCGCGCCGCGCTCGCTGGACCCCGGCGCCGACCCGCTGCGCGCGCTGTCCCTGGTGCGCGTCGCCGACGAGGACCACTACTACGCGGCCGCCGAGCGCGAACTCGCCGGGGCCGGGGCCGAAGGAGGCCAGCGATGATGGGCACGCAGCAACGCCGGGACGCCGCGTCGGACGCCGCGGGCGGCACGGCCGCCGGCGCCCGGGAGGCCGCGGCCCACCCCGGACCCGGCACCGGGGCGGCGGCGCCGTCGTCCACGCCGGTCATCGAGCTGCGCAGCGTGCACGTCCACCACCGGGCGCGCACCGGCAAGCTGTTCCGGCCCACGATCGTCAAGGCCGTCAACGGCGTGGACTTCGCGGTCCGCCGCGGCGAGACCGTGGGCATCGTCGGCGAGTCCGGCTGCGGCAAGTCCACCCTGGCCTCCGTGCTGGTGGGCCTGCAGGAGCCCACGCACGGCCAGCGCCTCTTCCGCGGCCGGGAGCTGGCGGCGCACGGCAAGCGGCGCAAGGAGTTCGGCCGGGCCGTGTCCATCGTCTTCCAGGACCCGGCCACCGCCCTGAACCCCCGCATGACCGTGCACGACATCCTCACGGACCCGCTGGCCGTGCACGGGATCGGCACCCGCGCCAGCCGCACGGCCCGCGTGTACGAGCTGCTCGAGCTGGTCGGCCTGCCCCGCTCCGCCGCGGAGGTCGCGCCGACGCAGGTCTCCGGCGGGCAGCGCCAGCGCGTCGCCATCGCCCGGGCCCTGGCCCTGGAGCCGGAGGTGATCGTCGCCGACGAGCCGACCTCCGCCCTCGACGTGTCCGTGCGCGCGCAGGTCCTCAACCTGCTCAGCGACCTCAAGGCCCGGCTGGACCTGGGGATGGTCTTCATCTCCCACGACATCCAGACCGTCCGCTACGTCTCCGACCGCATCTGCGTCATGAACGACGGCGAGATCGTCGAGGAGGGCGACGCCGCCCGGGTCTTCGACCGCCCCACCAACGACTACACCCGCACCCTGCTGGGCGCCGCCCCGAGCCTGCTCGACGCGCCCGCCAACCACCCGGAGGAAGCATGACCACCACCGCCCCCACCTTCACCGGCGTCGTCCCGCCGGTCGTCACCCCGCGCACGGCCGACGGCGCCGTCGACCTCCCCGGCGTGGAGGCGGTGGTCGAGCACCTGATCCGCGGGGGCATGCACGGGCTGTTCCCGCTGGGCTCCTCCGGGGAGACCCCGTACCTGACCGACGCCGAGCGGCGGGACGTGCTCGCCGCCGTCGTCTCCGCGGCCGCCGGGCGCGTGCCGCTGCTGGTCGGCGCGAACGAGCAGACCACGGCCCGCGTCATCGAGGAGGCCCGCCGGGCCGTGGCGGCCGGGGCCGACGGCGTCGTCGTCACCACGCCCTACTACGCGATCTCCGACCGCCGGGAGGTGCTCCGGCACTTCCGCGCCGTGCGCGCCGCCGTCGACGTCCCGGTCTTCGCGTACGACATCCCGGTGCGCACCCACCTCAAGCTGGACCCGGCCCTGGTCGCCGAGCTCGCCGCCGAGGGCACGCTGGCCGGGGTCAAGGACTCCTCCGGCAACGACATCGCGTTCCGGCAGCTGCGCCTGCTCACCCGCGGCATCGACGGGTTCTCGCTGTTCACCGGGCACGAGGTGGTCTGCGACGCGGCCCTGCTCTCCGGCGCCGACGGGCTGGTCCCGGGCCTGGCGAACGTGGACCCGGCCGGGTACCGGCGCCTCTTCGACGCCGCCGCCGGGGGCGACTGGGAGGTCGCGCGCAAGGAGCAGGACCGGCTCGTGGAGCTGTTCCGGATCGTCGAGGTCCCGGACCCCGCCCGCGTCTCCGGCGGCGCCGGCGGGCTCGGCGCGTTCAAGACCGCGCTCGTGGAGCTCGGCGTGATCGGCTCCAACGCGATGAGCACGCCCATGGAGGCCCTGAACTCGGACGAGGCCGCGCGCATCCGCGGCCTCCTGGCGGACGCGGGGCTGCTGTAGCGATGGGTCACGACGACGGCGGCGGGGGGCCGGGCGCCGGGCCGGCGGCGGCGATCGGCGTCGACCTGGGCGGCACCAAGACCGCCGCGGCGCTGGTCGGCGCGGACGGCTCCGTGCTGGCCCGGCTCTCCGCCCCCACCCCGGCGGCGGCGGGCCCGGACGCGATGCTCGACGGGATCGCCGCCCTCGCCGAGCGCCTCGCCGCCGACGCCGCCCGCCGCTCCCTGGCCCTGGCCGGCCTCGGGCTCGGCACGGCCGGCGTCGTCGACCCCGCCACCGCCCGCGTCGAGGACGCGACCAACAACCTGGCCGGCTGGACGGGCACGGACCTGCGCGCGGGCCTGCTGTCCCGGCTCGGCCGGGCCGTGCCCCGCGTGGAGGCCGTCAACGACGTGCACGCGCACGGGCTCGGCGAGGCCTGGCTCGGGGCGGCCGCCGGGACCGGGTCGGCGCTGCTGATCGCGTTCGGGACCGGGATCGGCGGGTCCCAGCTCGTCGCCGGCCGGCCGCTGTTCGGGGCGCACAGCGTCGCCGGGCACTTCGGGCACGTCCCCTCCGCGGCCGCCGCGGGCCTGCCGTGCACGTGCGGCGGCACCGGGCACCTGGAGGCGATCGCGTCCGGGCCCGCCCTGCACCGGCTGCACCTGCGGCTCGGCGGGGCCGGCGCGGACACCCGCGAGGTCCTCGCCCGCGCCCGCGACGGCGAACCGGCCGCGCTCGAGGCCGTGACCGTGTCCGCCCGCGCCGCCGGGTCCGCGCTCGGCGGGTTCGCCAACGCCATCGACCCGGAGACGGTCGTCGTCTCCGGCGGGCTGGCCGGGGCCGGGCCGCTGTGGTGGGGGCCCCTGCTGGAGGCCTACGCCGCGGAGACCATCCCCGCGCTGCGCGCCACCCGCCCCGTCCCCGCCGTCCTCGGCGCGGACGCCCCGACCGTCGGCGCCGCGTCGCTGGTGCTGCGCGGCACCGGCCCCGGCCCCGCACGGTAGCCGCGCACCGCCGTCGTCCCCTCCCCCACGATCCCCCGAAAGGAACCCATGCTGCTCACCGACGAGGCGCTCGCCGCGTTGCGCGGCCGGCTGGTCGTCTCCGCCCAGGCCTACCCCGGCGAGCCCATGCGCGACCCGCGCACCATGGCCCAGGTCGCCGCGTCGGCCGTCATCGGCAGGGCCGCGGCCGTGCGCGTCCAGGGGCTCGCCGACATCCAGGCCGCCCGCTCCGCGGTGGACGTGCCGGTGATCGGGCTGTTCAAGGACGGGCGGGACGGCGTGTTCATCACCCCGACCGTGGCGCACGCGCTGGCCGTCGCCAACGCCGGGGCGCACGTCGTGGCGCTGGACGGGACGCGGCGGGAGCGGCCGGACGGGAGGACCCTGGCCGAGACCGTGGCGGCCGTGCGCGCCGGGTCGCTGGCGCGGGTCATGGCGGACTGCGGGTCCCTGGCCGACGCGCGGGCCGCCGCCGAGGCCGGGGCCGACCTCATCGGCACCACCCTCGCCGGGTACACCGGCGAGCGCCCGAAGACCGACGGGCCGGACCTCGCCCTGATCGAGGAGCTCGCGGCCGCGGACCTGGGCCGGCCGGTCGTCGCCGAGGGGCGGATCCACACGCCGGCGCAGGCGCGCGCGGCGCTGGACGCCGGGGCGTTCGCGGTGGTCGTGGGGACGGCGATCACGCACCCGGCCTCGATCGCCGGATGGTTCGTCGACGCGCTGGAGGCGTAGTGGGCCCGGACGGCATCGAGCAGACGGTGCTGGCGGCCCGCGGCGTCGGCGGCTACCGGCAGTACCGGATCCCGGCGCTCGCGGTGACGACGGCCGGGACCGTGCTGGCCGCCTACGACGCCCGGCCCACGCTGGACGACCTGCCGGCGCCGATCGACCTCGTCCTGCGCCGCAGCCGCGACGGCGGGAAGACGTGGGAGGCGCAGCGCGTGCTGCGGACCGGCCCGGGGCTCGAGGGGTACGGGGACCCGTCCCTGCTCGTGGACCCGGCCACCGGCCGGGTGTTCTGCTTCCACGCGGCGACGACGCGGTGGGGCTTCTTCGAGTCGGAGGAGGGCACCGAGCGGACGCAGCACGTGGACGTGTCCGTCTCCGACGACGACGGGGCCACGTGGCGGCACCGGCGGCTGACCGGCTCCCTGAAGGGGCCCGGAGTGCGCGGCATTTTCGCGGCGTCGGGCTCGGGGACGCACGTGCCTGCGGGTCCGTTCGCCGGGCGGCTGCTGCAGCCCTGCGTGGTGCTGCTGGCCTCGGGGCGGATCGCGGCCGCCGTGGCCCGCAGCGACGACCACGGCGAGACGTGGGCACTCGGCGAGCCGCTGGCCCCCGCCGCGGACGGGACGCACACGAACGAGTCCTCGGTCGCGGCCCTGCCCGACGGGACCGTCCTGCTGCACTCCCGCGCGACGCCGCACCGGCTCGTGGCCCGCTCCGCGGACGGCGGGGCGACGTTCGGGATCCCCGTCCCGGAGCCCGCACTGCCGGACCCGAGCGACAACGGCTCCGTGACGGCCCTGGGCGGCGGGCTCGTGGCCACGCACAACGCCCACCCGTTCCTGCGGCGGAACACCGTAGTGCGGCACTCCCCGGATGGGCTGTCCTGGGCCGGGGCCGTGGTCCTGTGCGCGGGGGCGTCCGGGTACTCGACCGCCGCGGAGCTGCCGGACGGGGCCCTCGGCGTGCTGTACGAGCGGGGCGCGTACGAGGAGATCGCCTTCGCCCGGGTGCCGCGGGAGGCGTTGGATGGCGCGGCGCGGGAGGACGCGGCCCCGGAGGAGCCGCCCGCCGTTCCCGGGGCGCAGCCCCTGCCCGGACACCCGGAGCTGCGGGTCGAGGTCGTGCCGCGTTCGATCACGCCCGCTCCCCCGTCCCGCTGGGTCTTCACGGGCGAGCACGCCGTCCTGGAGGAGGCGGATTCCGGCTACGGGCCTGCGGGCAAGGAGGTCGGGCAGGCCGGCGCGCAGGTCGTGGCGACGCGCGAGGACCTGCTGGCGAACTACGGGCCGCCGCGTCCGGGGATCCAGGCCGGGGACACCGTCACGTACTCGGCGGCGGTGACGAACACGGGCGCGACGGCCGTCCGGGTGCGGCCGCTCGGTCCGCAGGGGCCCGGGCAGGGGCCCGCGCACGCGCCCGAGCAAATGGCCGGGCAAACGGCCGGGCAAACGGCCGGGCAATCGGCCGGGCAGACGATCGCTCCGGGCGCCACCGCCGTGTGGTTGCACCTCAACGTCCGGATGCCCGGCCCGGCGGCCCGGCCCGACCCTGCGCCATGCCTGAACTGGGACGTCGTGGCCTGCTGATCGCACACGCTGTCCCAGTTCTCTCGTCCGAACCGGCGCCGTGGAGCGCTATCTGCACGGAAGCGGCCCTGCCCCGCGAAGAATTGGGACGGTGCGCATGATGGCCGCCGGGGCGGACCGCAAAGCACGGGACGGACCGGTGAAGGACGGGGACCGGAAGGCACGGTGACGGCCCCGGAACGGCACGGGGACCAGTCCCTCCGGCCTTGGGCACGCGGCCTGCACAGCCCGTGCCCCGCCCCGGGTTTTCCCCAGAGCATGGACTCGGCGGGCCCGGCCACGCCAGAGCCGATCCACTAGGGAGATGGACCTCGATGACTTCCTGGTGCGCAGCGGCGGCATCGCCAGGACCCGGGACCTGCAGCGCGCCGGGTTCGCCCGGTCTGAGGTTGCGCGGGGCGTCGCGGACGGGCTGGTCCGGCCCGGCCGTGGACTCGTGGCGCTCCCCCAGCACCGAGCCGATGTCCGCGGCGCCCTCCAACGCTCGGGCCTGCTGACGTGCGCATCGGCCGCCCGGGACCACGGGCTGTGGATCGGCAACCAGGCCCGGCCCCTGCACCTGCTCTGCGACCACGGCCGCGCCCGCGGCGTCGTGGTGCACCGGGGCCCGGTCCGTTCGGACCACCCGTACCTCCCGCTCGCCGACGTCCGCACGGTCGTCGTCCATGCCCTGGGCTGTCTGGACGATCTGGATGCCGTGGCCGTGGCGGAGTCCGCGATGCGCCACCACGGCATCAGCAGGTCCGAGCTCGAGGCGGAGCTGTCGGCTCCGAAGCTCGGCCCGCACCGGCGGCGGCTTCGTCTGGTCACTGGCTCAGCGGACTCGTACCCCGAGGTGGCGGCCCGCCTGCTCCTGCTCCGCCAAGGCATCCCGTTCCGGGAACAGGTCCAGGTGCCACGGATCGGCCGCGTCGACTTCCTGGTCTGCGGCGTACTCATTCTCGAGGTCGACGGCCTCGCCTACCACTCGGGCCGCGATGCCAAACAGCGGGACGACCGGCGGAACAACGAGGCCGCCGCCCAGGGTTTCGCCACCTTGCGCTTCCTGCCCGAGTACTTCCTGTTCAGGGAAGACGAGGTCGTGGCGGCGGTGCTGGGGACCCTTCGCCGTTTTGGGCTGGTCCGCGTCCGCGTCCCGTAGGGCGGCCCGCTCGGCGCTCCGGCGGGCCCGTTGGCCGTGGCCGCGCCTGTCACTCCCGTGATCCGGCCCACCACTCGGTAGGTTGGAGGGTGGGGGCCGGCCATATCGGGCCCCACCAGGGCATGGCACAAAGGAGGCAACCTTGAACTCGCTCGTCCTGGCCGTCATAGGGGTCGCAATGATCCTGCTCGGCTACTTCCTCTATTCGAAATTCATCTCGCAGAAGGTCTTCAAGCTGGACCCGGCGTACGCCACCCCGGCGCACCGCTACGAGGACGGGGTGGACTACGTCCCCACGAACAAGTGGGTGCTCTGGGGCCACCACTTCACGTCCGTCGCCGGCGCCGCCCCGATCGTCGGGCCGGCTGTCGCGGTCATCTGGGGCTGGCTGCCCGCGTTCCTGTGGGTCACGCTCGGCACGGTGTTCTTCGCCGGCATGCACGACATGGGCTCCCTGTGGGCCTCGGCCCGGCACAAGGGCCGCTCGGTCGGCACGCTCTCCGGGCGCTACATCGGCAAGCACGGCCGGAACCTGTTCCTCGTGGTCATCTTCCTGCTGCTGCTGATGGTCAACGCGGTCTTCGCCGTCGTCATCGCCGGCCTGCTCGTCTCCACCCCGACGGCCGTCATCCCGACGTGGGGCGCCATCGTGGTCGCGCTGCTGATCGGGCAGGCGATCTACCGGCTCAAGTGGAACCTGCCGCTGGTCTCGATCGTCGGCGTGCTCGCCCTCTACGGCCTCATGCTGGTCGGCGACGCGTTCCCGATCGTGCTGCCGGAGACCATCCTGGGCATGAGCGCGACCGCCTTCTGGATCGTGGTCCTGTTCCTCTACGCCGGCATCGCGTCGCTGCTGCCGGTCTGGATGCTGCTGCAGCCGCGCGACTACATCAACGGCCTGCAGCTGTTCATCGGCCTGGGCATCCTGTACCTGGCGATCGCCTTCTCGCACCCCGCCGTCGTAGCCCCCGCCGTGAACCAGAACGTCCCCGAGGGGACCCCGAGCCTGTTCCCGCTCCTGTTCGTCACCATCGCGTGCGGCGCGATCTCCGGGTTCCACGGCATCGTCTCCTCCGGCACCAGCTCCAAGCAGCTGGACCGCGAGCCGGACGCCCGCCTGGTGGGCTACTTCGGCGCCGTCGGCGAGGGTCTGCTGGCCCTGGGTACGGTCATCGCGACGACGGCCGGCTTCCGCACGCTGGCCGACTGGGAGGCCGTCTACTCCGCGTTCAACGAGGGCGGCGTCGGCGCGTTCGTCACCGCCGGCGGCGGGATCATCAACGCTGGCCTCGGGATCCCCGTGTCGCTCTCCGCGACCATCCTGGCCACCATGGCCGTCCTGTTCGCCGCGACGACAATGGACACCGGCGTGCGCCTCCAGCGGTTCGTGGTCTCCGAGATCGGCGAGATCATGGGCTGCAAGCTCAACACCGTGGTCTCCACCCTGATCGTGCTGGCCTGCACCATGGGCCTGGCCTTCGGCGCGGGCGGCGACGGCTCCGGCGGCATGGTCATCTGGCCGCTGTTCGGCACCACCAACCAGCTGCTGGCCGCGCTGACCCTGTCCATCATCGCCGTCATGCTGATCCAGAAGCGCCGCCCGGTCCTGCCGGTCCTGCTGCCGCTGGTGTTCGTGCTGGTGGTCAGCGTGTACGCCCTGTTCGTGCAGATGGGCCAGTTCGTGGCCCAGCAGAACTGGCTGCTGCTGGTGCTCGACGCCGTCGTCCTGGTCGCCGCCGTGTGGGTGGTCATCGAGGCGGTCGGTTCGATGAACCGGGCCCGGCGCGAGCCGGCGGTCACCGAGGACGACGCGGACGAGCTCGACCCGTCCTCGCGCCTCTGACCATGACGGACGCGAACGACGCCGGCCCGGTGGGTGTCCCGGCGTGGAGGGAGAAGCTTGCGGCCGTAGGCCGCGGGCTCCACGACTTCTACGCCGGGCCCTACCGGGCCACGTTCGCCCGGGCCCGCCGCGACGAGGAGGACCTGTTCATGATGATGGTGTTCTCCGAGGCCCTGGGCGTGCCCAACCCCGCCACCTACTACACCGTGGAGCTGATGCCCGTGGTCTACGAGCGGTTCCACGAATGGCACCGACGGATGGGCATGGACCGCTCCCCCTTGGACTCGATCTCATGCTGCTGAACCACCTCGCCGACCGGCGCGTCCTCTTCTTCGGCGGCAAGGGCGGCGTCGGGAAGACGACGCTGTCCTCCGCCACCGCAGCGGCCCTGGCCCGCGCCGGCAAGTCCGTCCTGCTGGTCTCCACCGACCCCGCCCACAACCTCGGGCACCTGTGGGGGCGGGAGATCGGCTCCGGCCGCGTGGAACTGGCGCCGGGGGTGACCGGCACGGAGATCGACCCCGCGGAGACGGCCGACGAGCACCTGACGGCCGTCTCCCACACCGTCAAGGGCATGATGCCCGAGCACCTCCACCGCGAGGTCGACCGGTACTTCGACCTGGCGCGGCAGTCGCCGGGGACCCACGAGGCCGCGATGCTGGAACGCGTCAGCGGGATCGCGACGGAGGGCCTCGAGAGCCACGACGTCGTCGTCTTCGACACCGCGCCCACCGGCCACACGACGCGCCTGCTGGACCTGCCGCACCTCATGGCCGCCTGGACGGACGGGCTGCTCGCCCGGCGGGCCAAGACGGAGAGCTTCACGGACGCGATCCGGGGGCTCGAGTCCCGCAGGGCCGACGAGGGGCCACGCAGCGGGCAGGAGGCCCGGGACGCCAGGATCCGGTCCGTGCTGGAGACGCGGCAGGCCCTGTTCACCCGGATGCACTCCCTGATCACGGATCCGGCGCTGACGGCGTTCGTCATCGTCCTGACCGCCGAGCGCATGCCGGTCCTGGAGTCCGCGGCCCTGCACGCGGAGCTGACCGGGACCGGGATGGACGTGGCCGCACTGGCCGTCAACCGCCGCTCCCCCGCCGACCGCGGCGAGTTCCTCGCGGAGCGCCACGCGGCGGAGGCCGCGCACCTCGGCACGCTCTCCGAGCGGCTGCCGGGGGTGCCCGTCGTGGAGCTGCCGCTGCTCGGCGGGGAGGTCACCGGGCCGGAGGCGGTGGAGCGCTTCTCGCGGCTCGTGGGCTAGCGGCCTCGGGGACCGCGCGGCATCGGCGACGCAACGGGCGCCCTAGGGTGTGTTGCTAAAGCGTCATGAGGCAAGGATCGGGTTCGATGGTCTGGTGGCTAATCGCGATTTGATCTCCGATGGCGTGTGGGAAGTGATCGGTCCGGTGTTTCCCCCGTACAAGGGAACCGGGCGCCCCGTGGCCGATCGCCGCACCGTGGTCGAGGCCGTGGTGTGGAAGTTCCGTACCGGCGCCCCCTGGCGGGACCTCCCGGAGCGGTTCGGGAACTGGAACACCGTCTTCAAGAACTTCGACCGCTGGGCCAAGGACGGCACCTGGGACCGGGTGCACAAAGTGGTCCAGACCCGGGCCGAGGAAGTGGGCGACCTGGATTGGGTGGCCTCGATCGACTCGACCATCGTGCGCGTGCACCAGCACGGCGCGAACCTTGCCCGGGACACAGGGGGCCGGAGCGAATTACAAGAAAACCGGCCCGGAGCCGCCTGACCACGCGAT
>NZ_JBXAEW010000008.1:0-180092 GCF_056782315.1 Arthrobacter paludis | reverse complement strand
CCCTAATGGGGGTGTACCGGTCCCTCTGAATTGGTGAGACTTGGTATCCGAGCCGCTGGCGGCTGAGCACTCTGCGTCCCCGGGTCTTTTGAGCCCTAGGTCTAGATCGTGCCGCTGTCGGCCGGTGAGGAAGGCTGGCCAGAGCTCTGGTGGGATGTCGTGCCCTGTGGGAGCACTGATCCATTAGGTCGTGCGGGTTTGCCTTTCTCCCCGAGGAGGCCCGGAGCGGAGGCCCAAGGACAGGGGAGGAATCGGCGATGTTGTTCGTTGGAGACGATTGGGCAGCGAACCACCACGACGTGGCGGTTCTCGATGCCGCGGGACAGGTGGTGGCGCACAAGCGCCTGACGGAAGGCGTGGCCGGGATCGCCGGTTTCCACGCCCTGGTCGCGGAGCACCTGCCCGAGGACGCGGATCCCGCAGAGGTGGTGGTCGGCATCGAGACCGACCGCGGACCCTGGGTGCAGGCCCTGCTGGCCGCCGGCTACCACGTGTACGCGATCAACCCGGCGCAATCGGCGCGGTACCGCCAACGGTACGGGACTGCCGGGGCGAAGTCGGACAAGGGCGACGCCCAGGTCCTGGCCCGGATCGTGGCCGTGGACCGCAGCGAGCACCGCCCCGTGGTCCCGGACAGCGACGTGGCCGAACAGGCCAAGGTGCTCGCCCGGGCCCACCAGTCGCTGGTGTGGGCGCGCACCCGGCAGGCGAACGTGCTGCGCTCGGGATTGCGCGAGTACTACCCTGCCGCCTTGGCCGCGTTCGGACAGGACCTGCACGGCGCGGACGCGTTGGCCGTCCTTGCCGCCGCTCCCGGCCCACAGGCGGGGGCCCGGCTGAGCGTGTCCCGGGTCAAGGCCCTGCTCGTGCGCGGCGGGCGGCAGCGCAACCTGCAGTCCAAGGCCGAGGCCATCGTCCAGGCCCTGCGTTCGGAGCAGCTCACCGCCCGGCCCGGCATCCAGGAGGCCCACGCGGCCGCCACTGCGGCGCTGGTGGCCGTGCTCGGGGCCCTGAACACGCAGATCGAGCAGCTCCAGGGGCAGGTGGAGCGGTGTTTTGGCCGGCACCCGGACGCGGGGATCTACCTCAGCCAACCGGGCCTGGGGCCGGTCCTGGCGGCCCGGGTACTTGCTGAGTTCGGGGACGCCCCCGACCGGTACGCCGATGCCCGCGCCCGGAAGAACTACTCCGGGATGAGCCCGATCACCCGGGCCTCCGGCCAGAAACGGGCCGTGCTGGCCCGCCACGCCCGCAACCGCAGACTCGCCGACGCCCTCTATCTGCAGGCCTTCTCGGCCCTGACACACTCGCCCGGGGCCCGGAAGTACTACGACCGGCAACGGGCCAAGGGATCCACCCACAACCAGGCCCTGCGCGCCCTGTCGAACCGGCTCGTGGGCATCCTCCACGGCTGCCTACGCCACCACACCACCTATGACGAAGCCACAGCCTGGCACACCGCAGAGGACACTCCCACACTCCAAGCAGCCGCTTGACAAGTTACGTCCGTGGGATATCTAGATCGCCGACGCGATCCAGATGACCAGGGCAATGGCCGCCAGGATGCCCACGATCGTCCAAATCAGACTTCCGCGCATGTCGCTACCTCCCTTCTCCTGCCGGTAGCCCGGGGGCCACGAGAGAAGCGCCTTTGTGGCGTGCAGCACATTATAGGTTTCGCGGGCCGCGGCTCCTCATGGAGCCGTACTCGAGGCGCGTTCCGTCCCCCGGCCTCCGGCGGGACCCGCCCGCGGCGGAGACCCGCCGCGCCGGCCCCGGCACGGCGGCGGCCTAGTGCAGCGGGGCCTCGTCCTTCTGGCCCTCGCGCGCGAGCGCGGTCAGGCGGGACACGGCGCGGTAGTACTTCTTCATGTACCCGCCGGCCATCATCTCCTCGGTGAAGAGCCGGCTGAACGGCTCGCCGCTGGCGATGATCGGCACGTCTCGGTCGTAGAGGCGGTCGGCGAGGACCACGAAGCGCAGCGCGAGCGCCTGCTCCGTGATGGTGCGCACCCCGCGCACGACGAGCACGTCGACCCCGTCGACGAGCTGCCGGTACCGGCTGGGGTGCACCTTGGTCAGGTGCGCGGTGAGCGCCTCGAAGTCGTCGACGGCGATCGCCGCGTCGGGGTGGTGCTCGGCCGCGAACGACTCCAGCTCCGCATCGGCCATCGGCTCCGGCGCGGCGGGCAGGCCGCGGTGGCGGAAGTCCTCGCCGTCGATGCGGTGCACGTCGAACTGGTCCGCGAGCACCTGGATCTCGCGCTTGAAGTCCACTGCCGCGAACCGTCCCTCCCCGAGCGCGCCCGGGAGCGTGTTCGACGTCGCGGCCAGCTTGACTCCGGCGTCGGACAGTTCGCGCATCAGCCGGGACATCAAGACGGTGTCCCCGGGGTCGTCGAGCTCGAACTCGTCGATGCAGACCAGCTCGTAGCCCTTCAGGACGTCCACGGTCTTGCGGAAGGACAGCGCGCCGACGAGGTTCGTGTACTCGACGAACGTGCCGAACGCCTTCGGCCCGGGGGCCGCGTGCCACAGCGAGGCCAGCAGGTGGGTCTTGCCGACACCGAACCCGCCGTCCAGGTAGATCCCGGCCTTGCCCTTCGGCTTCTTGCCGCCGAACAGCTTGCCGAGGAAGCCGCCGTCGGACCGGCCGACCGACGCGGAGAAGTCGCGCAGCTTGCGCACGGCGGCCGCCTGGGAGGGCTGCGACGGGTCGGGCCGGTAGCTGTCGAACGAGACCTCTCCGAAGCGGTACGAGGGGCGGAACCCCTCGAGCAGTTCCTCGGGGGTGACCTGCGGGGTCCGGTCGGCAAGGGAGAGGGTCGTGGCCACGGGCGGGAGCTCGTTCCTTCGGTGCGGGGGCGTGTTCGGGCGCTGCGCGCCGCACCCACTCTACCGCCGGGGACGAATATGGCCGGGCGTGACGGGTCCCGCGGGCACGCGCGGCCCGCCTTGGCTAGGGTGGGGGAAAGGATCCCTGTCCCCGCTATGTGAACGAGGTACCCATGGCCATCGCCACCGACACCGACCCGAAGTTCTCCGCCTACGCGCACCCCGAGCGCCTCGTCTCCACCGGCTGGCTGGCCGAGCGCCTCGGCGAGCCGGGCCTGGTCGTCCTGGAGTCCGACGAGGACGTGCTGCTCTACGAGACGGGCCACATCCCGGGCGCGCTGAAGATCGACTGGCACACCGACCTGAACGACCAGACGACCCGCGACTACATCGACGGCGCGCGCTTCGCCGCCCTGGCCGGGTCGAAGGGCATCACCCGCGACACGACCGTGGTCATCTACGGCGACAAGAGCAACTGGTGGGCGGCCTACGCCCTCTGGGTCTTCACCCTGTTCGGCCACGAGGACGTGCGGCTGCTCGACGGCGGCCGCGACAAGTGGATCGCCGAGGGCCGCGAGCTCACCCGGGAGAAGCCGCAGCCGGAGCCCGTCGACTACCCCGCGGTCGAGCGGGACGACTCCGCGATCCGCGCCTTCCTGCCGGACGTCATGGACCACTTCGGCAAGCCGATGATCGACGTGCGCTCCCCCGAGGAGTACACGGGCGAGCGCACGCACATGCCGGCCTACCCGGAGGAGGGCGCCCTGCGCGGCGGCCACATCCCGACCGCGGCGTCCGTGCCGTGGGGCAAGGCCGCCGCGGAGGACGGCACGTTCAAGGACCGTTCGGCGCTCGAGGCGATCTACCTCGGCGAGGCGGGGCTGCAGCCGGGGGACGACGTCGTCGCCTACTGCCGGATCGGCGAGCGGTCCAGCCACACCTGGTTCGTCCTCACCCACCTGCTCGGCTTCGAGAAGGTGCGCAACTACGACGGCTCGTGGACCGAGTGGGGCAACGCCGTGCGCGTGCCGATCGCCGTCGGCACGGAGCGCGGCGAGGCGCCGGCGGGCCGGGGCAACTAGCGTGGCCGGCCCCCTGCCCGCCGCCCTGGCGGAGATCGTCGACGACTTCAACGCCCTGACGGAGCCGGAGCGCCTCGAGCTGCTGCTGGAGTTCTCCGAGTCCCTGCCGGAGGTCCCGGCGCGGCTCGCGGACCACCCGGAGCTGATGGAGCAGGTCGTGGAGTGCCAGTCGCCCCTGTTCCTCACGATCGAGGTCGGCCCGGCGCCCGAGCACCGGGTGGACCTGTTCTTCTCCGCGCCCCCCGAGGCGCCGACCACGCGCGGATTCGCGGGCGTCCTCCACGAGGGCCTCGACGGGCTGCCCGCGGAGACGGTGCTCGCCGTGCCGGACGACATGCCGCACCAGCTCGGCCTGACGCGGGCCATCACGCCCCTGCGCATGCGCGGCATGACGGCGATGCTCGGCCGCATCAAGCGCAAGGTGCGCGAGGCCGTGCCCGCGGGCGCCTAGCGCGTGGGCGGCAAGCGGGGGCGCACGGCCTCCGGGGGCACGCCGGCGACGGCAGCGCTCGAGGCCGCGGGCGTCCCGTACACGGTGCACGCCTACGCGCACGACCCGGCGGCGAAGTCGTTCGGGCTGGAGGCGGCGGCCGAGCTGGGGGTCGAGCCCGGGCGCGTCTACAAGACGCTGCTCGTCGACACGGGCGCGTCCGGCGCGGCCGCCCTGGCGGTCGGCGTCGTGCCGGTGGACCGCTCCCTGGACCTGCGCGCGCTCGCGGCCGCGCTGGGCCTCAAGCGCGTGGCGATGGCCGATCCCGCGCACGCCGAGCGGCGCACCGGCTACGTCGTCGGCGGCATCTCGCCCCTGGGCCAGCGGCAGCGGCACCGGACCGTGCTCGACTCGTCCGCCCTCGCCTGGCCCACCGTGTTCGTGTCCGGCGGACGCCGCGGCCTGGACCTCGAGCTGGCCCCGGCGGACCTCGCGGCCCTGCTGGACGCGGCCACCGCGCCCATCGCGGCGCAGTAGCGGTGCCGGCCGGTGCGGCTACGCCGCGCCGGGGCGCGGCGCGTCGAGGAGCGCGGAGAGCCAGCCGACGACGGCGTCGTCCCAGCGCTGCGGGTCCACGTTCCACTCGTGCGTGTGGCCGGCCCGGCTGAAGCGCACGAACTCCACGAGCTCCGGATTCAACTGCGCCAGGTGGGCGGACGGACCCACGGGGACGAAGTCGTCGTCCTCGCTGTGCAGGATCAGGGTCGGGGTGCGCAACTGGTCCGCGCGCGCCTCCCAGTCCAGGGCGCGCAGGTCCACGGGCGCCGCCATTCCGGTGAGGCGCCGGCCCGCCGGATTGCCCAGCAGCCACTGGCCCATCCGCCCGGCCGCCACCGGGATCCGGTTGACCCGCGCCTGGTGCGCGAGCACGTCGACCCAGTTCACAACCGGGCCGTCGAGGACCAGCGCGCGCAGGCGCTGGCGGTGGCGGGACCGGTCGGCGACCTGCAGGCTGATGGCCCCGCCCATGGACCACCCGAACAGGACGACGTCCCGGGCCCCGCGCTCCACGGCGTAGTCGATGGCCGCCTCGACGTCGGCCCACTCCGTCGCGCCCAGGCCGTAGCGGCCATCGGGCGCCGGCGGGGCCAGCCCGTCGTTGCGGTAGGAGATCAGCAGGCTCGTCACGCCGAGCCGGCCCGCGGCGCCCAGTCCGCGCAGGCACTCGCGCCGGTTGACTCCGCGGCCGTGGACCATCACGGCCCAGGTGTCCGCCCGGTGGGTGCCCGGGACGAGCCACGCCGGGGCGCTCCCGCCGGGCACCTCGATCGGCACCTCGGTGGCGGCGGCGCCGGCGTCGGCCGGGGTCTCGAAGACGACGCCGGAGAGCCTTCCGCGGACGGCCTGGGACAGGTCGCCGGAGTACACGTGCTCCACGGCGCGGGACACCGTGCCCTCGGCGGGGGTGAAGGACACGATCCGGCCGATCCGCGCGTGGCCGCGGTCGCCGTCGAAGAACAGGGAGTAGCGGCCCTCGGTCGTGGTCTCGCCCTGGGCCGGCAGGATGACCTCGGGGCCGTCCTCCCCCTGCACGAGCGCCAGGATCGGCAGGTCCTCGATGGGCACCGGGGACGGGGTCACGACCCTCCGGGCGAAGTAGCCGGCGAGGGCGGAGACGCTGCCCGCCAGCAACGACCCGGCCCCCAGGCCGACCGCCGCGCCGAGCGCGCCCCAGCGGACCACGGGGGCCGGCGGGGCGGCCCCGCGAAGCGGGACGGACGGTTGCATGGGGACATCATCCCAAGCGCGCCCCCACGCCCGCCAATCACCGCGCCGGAACGGGCGCACGGCGTGTCGCGGACGACGGCCCCCGCCGACGGGAATGACTCGGCCCTCCCGCTCGTTGTGCCGGACGTGGACACCAACGAGACTTCGAACGCGCCCGGCCCCGTCGCCAAGAGCGACGAGCAGTGGCGCCAGGAACTGACCGCCGAGGAGTTCGCCGTCCTGCGCCGGGCGGGCACGGAGCGGCCCTTCACGGGCGAATACTGGGACACGCACGAGGAGGGCGTCTACGCCTGCCGCGCGTGCGGGGCCGAGCTGTTCACCAGCACGGAGAAGTTCGACTCCCACTGCGGCTGGCCCTCCTTCTGGGCCCCGAAGGCCGAGGGCACCGTGCGCTACCTGCACGACACCACGATGGGGATGCGCCGGATCGAGGTCCGCTGCGCGGCCTGCGACTCGCACCTGGGCCACGTGTTCGAGGGCGAGGGCTACCCGACGCCCACCGACCAGCGCTACTGCATCAACTCGGTCTCCCTGCGCCTGCGTCCGGCCGCCGGGGCCTAGGCGCGCGGACCCGGCGGCCGGCAGCGCCGCCGGCCCGCCCGCAACCCCTCGGCCGCGGCCACCGTCCGCCCCGTCCCCGCTGCGCCCACGTCGCGAGGCACTGGCGCTGGCATCGTCTCCCCCACCCCCGAGGATGAGCGTCCCTGATGCTCGGGGCGTTTTTGCGCGAGCATCCGTTGTCTCGTCCTAGCGTGGTGCCAAGACCACAGCGGCCGCCGACAGTGCCGCGCAGGACGAGATGAAAGGGGCTTCCCCGTGTCGCAGAGCACCCTCACCCCGCCGGTGTCCGCCGCCGAGCTGAAGGCTGACCCGAACTGGGTCGCCCTCAAGGCCGCCGCCACCTCCTTCCAGGGCATCCAGGCCAAGGACGGCTCGGTCCCGGAGGCCGCCGACCTCCCCCTGGCCGGCGAGCTCGCCGCGACGCTCGCGGCCTCGGTCGAGGCCCTGGCCCCGCACTTCCCGCACGACGCCGAGTACCTGTCCCGGCTCGTGGCCGACATCCGCCGCTGGGCCGGCGAGGGGTTCGGCGTCCCGGACTTCCTGGACTCCCTGGTCGCGTTCCAGCCGCAGCTGGACCGCACGGACGGACGCCGCCACCTGGTGGTGTTCCCGATGTACACGCAGAACGGCTCCTCGAACCGGTTCGTCGAGGCGGTCCTGGTGGAGGTGATCTGGCCCGGGTTCATCGCGGAGCTCGAGGCCGGCGCGTATTCGAACAAGCTGTTCGTCCCGCTGCGGTTCATCGACTTCACGCCGGGCTACGACACCAATTCCGCCGTGCTCTTCCCCGAGTCCGTCGCGCTCCGCGAGGTTCCCGCCTTCACGTGGGGCGCGATCTTCCAGGACCGCGAGGCCGCCCGCTACCGGCGGGTGCTCGAGGCGGCGGCCGGCATCACGAACCTCGAGCTGCGGCCGGAGGAGCGGGAGATGGTCGCCGACCAGGAGCTGGCCACGAAGGTGTTCGTGATGTGGGACCTCATCCACGACCGCACCCACATGCGCGGGGACCTGCCCTTCGACCCGTTCATGATCAAGCAGCGCATGCCCTTCTTCCTATACACCCTCGAGGAGCTGCGCTGCGACCTGACGGCGTTCCGCGAGTGCGTCGCGATCGAGCGGGATAAGGACGCCGCGCCGGAGGCGCGCCGCCACGCCCGGCTCGTCCAGTCGGCCGTGATCTTCGACCGCATCTTCCGCTTCGCCATCACCGGGTCCCGAGTGCGGAACTACGACGGGCTCGGGGGGCAGCTCCTGTTCGCGTGGATGCACCAGCACCACGTCCTGCACTGGACCGACACGAAGCTGGCCATCGACTGGGACCGGGTCCCGGAGGTAGTCTCGGCGCTGGGCGACGCGATCGACGAGCTCTACTGGAAGTCGATCGACCGCCCCAAGCTCGCGCACTGGCTCGCCGCCTACGAGCTGGTCTCCGGCACGGTGACCCCGCATCCGGCCTCCACGTGGGCCAAGGGACCGGACGCCCTGCCGCTGACCGAGCCGTTGCGCGCCATGACCGACCTGGTCATGGACGACGAGTTCCCGCTGTCCATGTTCTACGAGGCGCTGACCAAGAAGATGAAGACCGTCATCGAATCCACCGCCGGCATCACCGGCGAGACCGCACGGGACGCCGCCTAGATGGCCACGGACGCCGCGCGCCGGGCCGCCGCCGGGACCATCGTGGTCGCCGGCGGCAGCTCGGCGTCCGGCATCGCCGTCGCCTCCGCACTGCTGGCCGCCGGGCACCGCGTCGCGACCGTGGGCTCGAACGAGGCCCGCATCGCCGCCGCCGCGGAGTCCGCGGGGGGCGCCCTGCCGTTCGCCGCCGACCTGGCCGACCGGGCCGCCGTCGCGGACCTGGGCCGGCGCCTCCGCGCCGAGGCCGGGCCGGTCGCCGGCCTGGTCCACCTCGTCGGCGGCTGGCGCGGCGGGCGGGGCGTGACCGGGCAGTCCGACGAGGACTACGACTTCCTGCACACCCACGTGGTCACGACCCTGCGCCACACCACGCGCGAGTTCTACGACGACGTCGCCGCCGCCGACGCGGGCCGCATGGCCATCGTCTCCGCCACCGCCGTCGACTCCCCCACGGGCTCGGGCGCGAACTACGTCGCCGCCAAGACGGCCGCCGAGGGCTGGATGCGCAGCGTCGCGGCCGGGTTGCGGGCCGCCCAGTCCGGGCGCAAGGAGGACCCGGTCCCCCAGCGCGCGGCAGCGGCGATCTGGGTGGTCCGGGCGCTGGTGGACGACGGCGCCCGCGCCGCCGCGCCCGACCGGGACTTCTCCGGCTTCACGGACGTGGCCGACCTCGGGCGCGCCGCCGTCGCGCTCTTCGACGCCGACGCCGGTGACGTCAACGGCGCCCGCATCAGCCTCGTCCCGTAGGCGGGCCGGCCCGGCCGGAAGCCGGCCGCCGCCGCGTCCGCCGCTTGCCCGCGGGCCGCGCCCGCGTAGGCTGGCGCACGGGCCCGCCCGGCCCCGCCCACCGCCGCACCACTCCCGACCGCCCCCGACCGCCCCCGCACCGAAGGACGCCCGTGAACACCACCACCGCCCCCCTGCACGACCCCTCCGTCCGCGGCTTCGCCTCCGACAACTACTCGGGGGTGCACCCCGAGGTGCTGGAGGCCCTGGCCGCCGCCAACGGCGGCCACCAGACCGCGTACGGCAGCGACGCCTACACGGAGCGGCTCCAGGACGTGCTGCGCGGCCACTTCGGCCCGGCGGCCGAGGGGTTCCCGGTCTTCAACGGCACCGGCGCGAACGTCACCTCGCTCATGGCCCTACTGCCCGCCTGGGGCGCGGTCGTCTGCGCGTCCACCGCCCACATCAACGTGGACGAGAACGGCGCCCCCGAGCGCGTCGGGGGGATGAAGCTGCTGCCCGTGCCGACCCCCGACGGCAAGCTCACGCCGGAGCTGATCGACCGCGAGGCGTGGGGCTGGGGCGACGAGCACCGTGCCCAGCCGCTGGCCGTGTCCATCACCCAGTCCACCGAGCTGGGCACCGTCTACACGCCGGCCGAGATCCGGGCCATCGCCGACCACGCCCACGAGCGCGGCATGCGTGTGCACCTGGACGGGGCGCGCCTGCCCAACGCGGCCGCGGCGCTGGGCGTCGGGCTCCGGGAGATCACCACCGAGGCGGGCGTCGACATCCTCTCCCTGGGCGGGACCAAAAACGGCCTCATGTACGGCGAGGCGGTCGTCGCCCTGAACGCGCAGGCGGCCGAGGGGCTGCGGTACCTGCGCAAGATGAACATGCAGCTGGCCTCGAAGATGCGCTTCGCCTCGGCCCAGCTGGTCGCGCTGTTCGAAGGCGACCTGTGGCTGCGCAGCGCCTCCCACGCGAACGCCATGGCGGAACGGCTGCGCCGGGCCGTCGACGGCGTCGAGGGGGTCCGCATCACCCAGGAGACCCAGGCCAACGCGGTCTTCGCGGCACTGCCGGCGGGCGCCGCGGACCGCCTCCGCGAGTCCTTCCGGTTCTACGACTGGGACGCGGCCACCGGGGAGGTGCGCTGGATGTGCACGTTCGACACCACCGAGGAGGACATCGACGCGTTCGCGGCGGCGATCCGCCGCGAGGTCGAGGGCCACTAGGACGGCGCGCCGCATCCGCCCCGCGCCCCGGCCGACCTAGACTCGGAGGGTGACCGCACCCGGCGACCTGCAGAGGGTCCCCCAGGCCTTTACGACGGCGCTCGAACAGCTCCGTCGGGCCCAGTGCCGTCCCGAGGTCCGCCTCGAGGAGATCCCGGCGCCCGCCCGGCTGGCGCCGTTCGCGGTCGCGCTCTCCGCCGAGGTCCACGAGCCCGGGGCGGAGGACGACGACGGCGAACTCGCGACCGGCCGCTTCATCCTGCTGCACGACCCGGCGGGCAACCCGGTCTGGGAGGGGACGTTCCGCATCGTCACCTACATCCGGGCCCGCCTGGACGCGGAGATGGGCAACGACGAGATGCTCGGCGGGGTGGCGTGGACGTGGCTCGTGGACGCGCTCGAGGACCATGCGGCGGGCCACCGGCAGGCCGGCGGGACCGCAACGCGGGTGCTCTCGGAGAGCTTCGGCAGCCTCAGCGCCCGGCCGGGAACCATCGACATCGAACTGCGCGCCTCGTGGACCCCGGACGACGGCGACGCCACGGCCCACCTGGAGGCCTGGTCCGACATGGTGTGCACCTTCGCGGGCCTGCCCCCGCTGCCCGCCGGAGTGACGCCGCTGCCCCGCCGCCGCCGGTCCTGAGCGCGGCGCTAGAATCGAAACCACCATGACCGAAGCCCACACCGCCACCAGCAGCGCCACATCCCCGGGGGAGGCGACGGAGGCCGAGTCGGCCCCGGTCCCCCTGACCGAACCCCGCGACGGCATCCCCCGGGTCGTCGACACCCCGGCGGGGCTGTCCCGCGCCGCGCGGGCCCTCGCCGAGGGCACCGGCCCCGCGGCCGTCGACGCCGAGCGCGCGTCCGGCTTCCGCTACGGGCAACGGGCGTTCCTGGTCCAGATCCGGCGCGCGGGCGCCGGCACGTGGCTGATCGACCCCGAGCCCTTCGAGGACCTCTCCGAGCTCGATGGGGCCCTGCGCGGGGCCGAGTGGATCGTCCACGCCGCCACGCAGGACCTGCCGTGCCTGGCAGCGGTCGGCATGCGGCCCGACCGGCTCTTCGACACCGAGCTGGCCGCGCGCCTGGCCGGCTTGCCGCGCGTCGGGCTGGGCCCCGTCGTCGAGTCCCTCCTCGGGCTGTCGCTCGCCAAGGAGCACTCCGCCGCGGACTGGTCCAAGCGGCCGCTGCCCGAGCCGTGGCTGCGCTACGCCGCCCTGGACGTCGAGGTCCTCATCGAGCTGCGCGCGGAACTCGTGCGGCTGCTCGGGGCGGACGGCAAGCTCGGGTTCGCCGAGGAGGAATTCGAGGCGATCCGCACGGCGCCGCCGGCCCCGCCCCGGACCGACCCCTGGCGGCGGACCTCCGGCCTGCACCAGCTGCGCGACCGCCGGCAGCTGGCGGCGGTGCGCGAACTCTGGCTGGAGCGCGAGGGGCTGGCCGAGAACCGCGACGTCGCCCCGGGCCGCCTCATTCCCGACGCCGCCCTCGTCGCCGCGGCCAAGGCGATGCCCACCACCGTGCCGCAGCTGCTGCGCACGCCGGGCTTCCACGGCCGCGCCGCCGGCAAGGAGGGGCCCCGGTGGCTGCGGGCCCTCCAGCGCGCCCGCGCCCAGGAGGAGCTGCCGCCCCTCCACCTGAAGTCCAACGCCCCGCCCCCACCCCGGACGTGGGCCGACAAGGACCCGGAGGCCGCCCGCCGGCTCAACACCGCCAAGCCGCGCCTCGCCCGCGCCGCCGAGCAATGGAACATGCCGGTGGAGAACCTGCTGACCCCCGATGTGCTGCGCCGGCTGTCCTGGCGCCCGCCGAAGAAGGTCGAGCCGGAGACCGTGGCGGACGCGCTGCGGGAGATGGGTGCGCGCGAATGGCAGATCCGGATCGTCGCCCCGATCATCACGGTCGCGTTCCTCGACCCCGACCCCCTGCCGAAGGGCAAGTAGCCGCGGTCCCGCCCCGACCGGGGGTTCCCGCCCGCCGCCGCGCGAACGGGTGCCGTGCGCGGCGCGGGCGGGAGCCCGCCGGGGCCCGTCGGGGTCAGGCCGAGGAAGCCTCGGCCTCGGCCGGGCCCGCGAGCCGGCCCAGCACGCCCAGGACCTGGTCCCGGTCCGTCGTGGCCCACATCGGCGGCAACGAGGCGCGGAGGAATCCCCCGTACCGTTCCGTGGCCAGGCGCGAATCCAGGACGGCCACGACCCCGCGGTCGCCGGTGGAGCGGATGAGGCGCCCCGCCCCCTGGGCCAGGCGCACGGCCGCGTGGCTCGCGGACACCGCCATGAATCCGTTCCCGCCGCGCCGGGCGATGTCGCGGCTCCGGGCCGTGTTCAGCGGATCGTCGGGGCGGGGGAACGGGATCCGGTCGATCACCACGAGCCGGCAGGATTCCCCCGGCACGTCCACGCCCTGCCAGAGGGACATCGTCCCGAACAGGCACGAATCCCGCTCCTCGGAGAAGCGCCGCACCAACGCGGACATCCCGGACTCCCCCTGGCAGAGAATCTCCAGGTCGAGGCGGCCGCGGAGCTCGTCCGCAGCCTCCTCGGCGGCCCGCCGGGACGAGAACAGGCACAGGGCGCCGCCGCGGGAGGCCCGCAGCAGGCCCTCCAGCTCGTCCAGGGCCCCGGCCGACACGCCGCGGCCCGGCTTGGGCAGGTGCTTCGCCACGTAGAGGACGCCCTGTTTCGGGTAGTCGAAGGGGCTGCCCACGTCGACGCCGGTCCACGCGGGGGCCCCGGTGCCGAGCAGGCCGAGGTCCCCGGCCACCGGCTCGAACGCCGCCCCGATGGCCAGGGTCGCGGACGTCAGCACCACGGTCCGCCCGTCGAACAGCCCCTCCCGGAGCTTCCCGGCCACGGAGAGCGGGGCGACGTTCAGCGTCGCGGGCGTGGACTCGTCGGGCTCGACGTACCCCTGGCCGGGGGTGAACTGGCCCGGTCGGGACGCCCAGACGACCTCCCGGGCGTCGGCCGCGGATTCGAGCCTGTCGCACAGGTCCACGAGCAGCTGGACCTGGCCGCGGGCGACCTGCCGGCCGGCGTCGGCCGGCTCCTGGCCCTGCGGCTTCGAGTCCGACAGGACGGTGCGGGCGGCGTCGCGCACCTGCGCGACGGCGGCCGTCTGGCCCTCGTTGAGCCCGGAGGGCATGAGCCCGTTCGGGACGCCCTCGAGGCTGCGCTCCAGGGCCTTGCCCGCCTCGCTGAGCGGCTGGACGGCCACGGCGCAGTGGCGGCGCGCGGCCGAGGCGGCGGCGGCGACCATCGGACCGGAGAGCTGCCGGGTCACCGAACCGGTGACCCGGTCCTGCAGCTCGTGGGCCTCGTCGATGACCACCGTGTCGAACTCGGGCAGCACGGCGAGGCCCTCGAAGGCCGAGACGGCCAGCATGGCGTGGTTGGTGATGACGACGTCGGCCTCCGCGGCGCGGGCCCGCGCCCGCTCGCTGAAGCACTCCTCAGCCATGGGGCAGCGCTGCGCGCCGAGGCAGTCCATCGCCGTGACCGACACCTGCCGCCAGGCCCGGTCGCTGACGCCGGGCACCAGGTCGTCCCGGTCCCCCGTGTCGGTCTCCTCGGCCCACTCGCGCAGCCGGACGACCTCCTGCCCGAGCGCCGACGACGGCCCGCCGCCCGCGCCCGAGCGGGCGCCGCCGTCGTCGTCCACGCTGAAGAGCGTGCCCTCGTCGTCGTCCGGGTAGCCGCCCCCCAGCTTGTACTTGCAGACGTAGTTGCCGCGCCCCTTGGCGAGGGCGACCTCGACGGGGCGCGGCAGCTCGTCGGCGAGGTGGCCGAGCAGGCGGGGCACGTCGCGCCCGACGATCTGGCCCTGCAGGGCCAGCGTCGCCGTCGAGACCACCACGGGCTTGTCGGCCTCCAGCGCGTGGACGATCGCCGGCACGAGGTAGGCCAGGGACTTGCCGGTGCCCGTGCCCGCCTGGACGAGCAGGTGCTCGCCCGTGCCGAGGGCCTCGGCGACCCGGCGCGCCATCTCGTGCTGTCCCGGCCTGCTCTGGCCGCCCATCCGTTCGACGGCGGCGTCCAGCAGCCCGAGGACCTCCCCGGGGTCAGTCATCGAGCGCGAACCGCTCCAGCTCCGGCGCGAGCGACGGGCGCACGCGCACGCTCATCCGCGTGCCGTCGGCGACGTGCTCGGTCGTCAGGATCTCCGCGTCGGGCCCGTGCAGGCGGCTGACGACGTCGCCGCGGTCGTACGGGACCAGCAGCTCCAGGCGGACGTCCGGCCGCGGGATCGACTCTGAGACCAGCTTGAGCAGCTCGTCGATGCCGGCCCCGGTGCGGGCCGAGACGACGACCGTGTTCGGCTCGCGCTGGCGGAGCCGTTCAAGGGTGAAGGGATCCGCGGCGTCGGCCTTGTTGAGCACGAGGATCTCGGGGACCTTGTGCGCGTCGACCTCCCTGAAGACCTCGCGGACCGCCTGGATCTGGCCCTCGGGGTCCGGGTGGGAGGCGTCGACGACGTGCAGGATGAGGTCCGCGTCCGCGACCTCCTCCAGGGTGGAACGGAACGCCTCGACGAGCTGGGTGGGCAGCGAGCGGACGAACCCGACCGTGTCCGCGAGCGTGTAGCCGACCCCGTCGGGGGTCTCCGCCCGGCGCACCGTGGGGTCCAGGGTCGCGAACAGGGCGTTCTCCACGAGCACGCCGGCGTTGGTGAGCCGGTTGAGCAGCGAGGACTTCCCCGCGTTCGTGTAGCCGGCGATCGCCACGGACGGCACGGTGTTGCGCTTGCGGTTGGCCCGCTTGGCCTCGCGGGACGGCTTCATCCCGGCGATCTCGCGCCGCAGCTTGGCCATGCGCGTGCGGATGCGGCGCCGGTCCAGCTCGATCTTGGTCTCGCCGGGGCCGCGGGAGCCGATGCCGCCGCCGGCCGCGCCGACGCGGCCGCCGGCCTGCCGGGACATGGATTCGCCCCAGCCGCGCAGGCGCGGCAGCAGGTACTCCAGCTGCGCGAGCTCGACCTGGGCCTTGCCCTCGCGGCTCTGGGCGTGCTGGGCGAAGATGTCGAGGATCAGGGCCGTCCGGTCGATGACCTTGACCTTGACGATGTCCTCGAGGCCGCGCCGCTGGGACGGCGTGAGCTCCGAGTCGACGACGACGGTGTCGGCGCCGGTGGCGGCCACGATGTCCTTGAGCTCGACCGCCTTGCCGGAGCCCAGGAACGTGCCCGGGTCCGGCTTGAGGCGGCGCTGGATGACGCCGTCGAGCACCTCGGACCCGGCGGTCTCGGCCAGGGCCGCGAGCTCGCGCAGCGAGTTCTCGGCGTCAGCGGCGGTGCCCTCGGTCCAGATCCCGGCCAGCACGACGCGCTCGAGGCGCAACTGCCGGTACTCGACCTCGGTGACGTCCTCGAGTTCGGTGGAGAGGCCGGCGACGCGGCGGAGGGCGCGGCGTTCGGCCAGGTCCTGCTGCTCACCGTCGGCGTCGGAGTGTTCGCGGTCGAGGTCGCTCAGTGCCTGGGCGCGGCCCCCGAGGGCCCCCTTCGGGGCGTCCTCGTGGCGCCGCGCCTTCTGCTGGGCCGCGGCGCCGTCGGCCGCGAGGATCCTGTCGATGACGTTCTGGATCTCGTCCTCGGTGAGGCCCCGGTCCCGGGGCTCCGGCTGGTGGTTGGTGGTCATGGTCCCCTTTGGCAGGATGCGTGGGTTAATTCTAGTCGGCGCACGGCTGGCGCCAAGGTTTGTTCCGCACGCGGCGAACGGGCGGCGCGCCGCCGTGGCGGACTCGGCCGGCGGCGTGCGGTGCGGAGGAACGTCGGCGGCGCTTTCCCCCGGAGGGCTCCGCGGCATCGGGGGCCCGCCGCGGGCGGGGCCCCGGTTGGCGGGCCGGGCGGATGGCGGTCCGGGCGGGCGGCGGGCCGGAAAGCCCGCGGCCAGCGGGGCGCCGGAGCCGCGCGGGCGGGTGGCTAGAAAGTCATAGGGAAAATTCTATCACTGGCGCGTCCGGTCCCGGGAATCCCCGCCGCCGGGCGTCCCGCGGACGTCGGCCCCGCGGTCCGCAGCGGGCTGGCCGGCACGGATTCGCCGGGCGCGGCGAAGCGCCATAGGCTTTTCCGCATGGATTCGGAGCACTACTTCAGCCCCGCCCCCGCCGGCGATTTCCGCCGCCGGCAGGTCCGGGTGGAACTCGGGGGCGCGGAGCGGACGGTGTCGACCGGGCCGGGGATCTTCAGCCCGGACGGGATCGACAAGGGCACCGCCGTGCTCCTCGCGGGCGTGCCGGCCCCCGCCGCGGAGGGGGCGCTGCTGGACATCGGCTGCGGCTGGGGGCCGATCGGCCTTTCCCTGGCCCTCGCCTCCCCCGGCGCGACCGTCTACGCGGTGGACGTCAACGAGCGCAGCATCGCCCTCACCCGCGAGAACGCGGAGGCCCTCGGCCTGCCGAACCTCGTCGCCGGGACGCCGGACTCCGTCCCGGACGGCGTCGAGTTCTCCACGATCTGGTCCAATCCGCCGATCCGCGTCGGCAAGGCCGCGCTCCACGGGATCCTCGAGCAGTGGCTGCCCCGGCTCACCCCGGGAGGGGAAGCCTGGCTGGTCGTGCAGAAGAACCTCGGCTCCGACTCGCTGCAGCGCTGGCTGGCCGAACGCTTCCCGGAGCTGCGCGTGGAGCGCGCGTCGACGGCGAAGTCCTTCCGCCTGCTGCGCGTCGCCCGCCCGGACGGCGCGGGCTAGCCCGTCCGCAGCGCGCGCCCCCGGAGGGCCCGGGCGCCGAGCGGGCCGGCCGCGGCGGGACGCCGCCGTCGCTAGGCCAGCGTGCCGCGGGCGACGATCCGCGCGGGGCCGGCCAGCTCGACGTGCTCCGTGCCGTCGGCGCCGGGGACGAACCGGACGGAGACCGTCCCGCCCGGCACGCGCACGTCCCAGCGGGCGGCGCCCGCGCCCTGGGCCCAGTGGCGGGTGGCGACGACGGCGGCGCAGGCGCCCGTGCCGCACGACTGGGTCTCCCCCACGCCGCGTTCGTGGACGCGCATCGCAATGGAGCCGACGCCGTCCGTGACGAGCGGCTCGGCGGGGACGACGTACTCGACGTTGGTGCCGTGCTCGGGCACCGGGTCGACGGCCGGCGCGGCGTGCAGCCGCAGGTCGGCCAGCTCGGCGGTGTTCGAGAGGGCGACGACGGTGTGCGGGTTGCCCATGTCCACGCTCAGGGCCGGGCGCGCCACCTCCAGGCCCTCGGTCTCCACGACGGCGTCCAGCGCCGAGGCCTCCGCCCGCTCGGGGTCCGCGAACGCCCAGGGGCCCATGTCGACGGCGTAGCCCTCGGCCGTGCGGTGGACCGTCTTCAGGCCGGCCCTCGTGCCGATGGTCAGGGACTCCCCCTCGCCCAGCGACGCCAGGCCCTGGTCGATCAGGAAGTGCACGAAGACGCGCACCCCGTTGCCGCACATCTCGGCGATGGAGCCGTCGCCGTTGCGGTAGTCCATGAACCACTCGGCGCGCGCGTCGGCGGCGAGGACCGGCCGGCCCTCGGGCAGCGCGGCCGAGCGGACGGCGCGGATCAGTCCGTCGCCGCCGATGCCGAGGTGCCGGTCGCACAGGGCGGCCACCTGCCCGGGATCGATCGTGAGCGCGCCGTCGGGGTCGGCGACGAGGACGAAGTCGTTGCCGGTGCCGTGCCCCTTCGCGAAGGGCAGCCCGGAGAGCGACGCGAGGGCGTCGGCTGCGGTGGCGGTGGGTGCGGTGGCGCGGACGGATTCCATGCGTCCAGCCTACTGGGGTCCGCCCGCCGGCGCCGTGCCGGGCCTCACGGCGGCGCAGGCGGCCAGGGCCTGCTCGACGCGGTCGGGCGCCGCAGCATCCAGCCAGGCGACGCGGGGGTCGGCCCGGAACCACGTCGCCTGGCGCCGGGCGAACTGGCGGGTGGCGACGACCGTGTCGGCGATGGCCTGCTCGACGGAGCACCGGCCGTCGGCGGCGTCGAGGAACTGGCGGTAGCCGATGGCGCGGGAGGCGGTCTTGCCGCGGCGCAGCCCGGCCGCGTCGAGCCGGGCGACCTCGTCCTGGAGCCCGGCGTCCACCATGCCGTGCACGCGCCGCTCAAGGCGCCCGTGGAGGGCGGCCCGGTCCAGGTCCAGGCCGAGTTGCACCGCGGGGACCGCATACACCCGCCGGGGCATGTAGGAGCTGAAGGGCCGGCCCGTCAGCTCGTGGACCTCCAGCGCCCGCACGATCCGGCGCAGGTCGCCGACGCGGGCCGCGGACTCCGGGTCGACGGCGGCCAGCCGCGCGGCCAGCGCGGCGGTCCCGGAGTGTTCGGCCTCCTCCTCGAGCCGTGCCCGCACGGCCGGGTCGGTGGGCGGGAACTCGAGCACGTCCAGGGCGGCCCGGACGTAGAGGCCGGACCCGCCGGCGAGGATCGGGACCCGGCCCCGGGCGGCGATGTCCGCGAACGCGGCGCGGGCCCGGGCCTGGAAGTCCGCGACGCTGGCCTCCTGCGTGACGTCGAGGATGTCGAGCAGGTGGTGTGGGACGCCCCGCCGCTCGGCCACGGCCATCTTGGCCGTTCCGATGTCCATGCCGCGGTAGAACTGCAGGGCGTCGCCGTTGACGACCTCCCCGCCGAGGCGGAGCGCGAGTTCGACGGCGAGGTCCGACTTCCCGGTCCCGGTGGGCCCGACGACGGCGACGACGGCGGGCGCCGCCGCCGGAGGGGTGCTGTGGCCGGGCACGGCTAGCGGCGCGGCGGGAGGGCGGGCATGCCCAGGGCCACGCCCTTCGCCCCGGGGCCCTGGCCCGGCGAGGGCACGCCGCAGGACTCCCCCTGCGAGCGGTCCCACGCGTCGCCGGTGCGCGAGCGGCGCAGGCGGTACTGGGTGGCGTCGGCCGGGTCGGCGATGAGGTGGAACGGCGCCGAGCCCGTGATGGGCACCGTGACCAGGTCCCCGGGCCGTGGCGTCTCGAGGCCGTCGGGGACGCTGAAGTGGACCAGCCGCTGGTCGCGGGCCCGGCCCGAGAGCCGGTGGGTCTGCTCGGCCTTGCGGCCGGCCTGGGCGGTCACGAGCACCTCGACCTCGCGGCCGACCTGGGCGGCGTTCTCCTCGGCGGAGATCCGGTCCTGGAGTGCGGTCAGGCGCTCGTAGCGCTCCTGGACGACGGCCTTGGGCAGCTGGTCCGGCAGCGTGGCGGCCGGCGTGCCGGGGCGCTGCGAATACTGGAACGTGAACGCGCTCGAGAAGCGCGAGGCCTCGACGACGTCCAGCGTGGCCTGGAAGTCCTCATCGGTCTCGCCCGGAAAGCCGACGATGATGTCGGTGGTGATCGCGGCGTGCGGGATCCGCTCGCGGACCTTGTCGAGGATCCCGAGGAACTTCTTGGAGCGGTAGGACCGGCGCATCTCCTTCAGGACGCGGTCGGATCCGGACTGCAGGGGCATGTGCAACTGCGGCATCGCGTTCGGGGTCTCCGCCATCGCGTCGATCACGTCGTCGGTGAACGCCGCCGGGTGCGGGCTGGTGAAGCGCACGCGCTCGAGCCCGTCGATGTCCCCGCAGGCGCGCAGCAGCTTGCCGAACGCGAGCCGGTCCCCGAACTCCACGCCGTAGGAGTTCACGTTCTGGCCCAGGAGCGTGACCTCGATCGCGCCGTCGTCGACCAGGGCCTGCACCTCGGCGAGGATGTCGCCGGGGCGGCGGTCGCGCTCCTTGCCCCGCAGGGAGGGGACGATGCAGAACGTGCACGTGTTGTTGCAGCCGACCGAGATCGAGACCCATCCCGAGTACACGGATTCGCGCTTCGTCGGGAGCGTCGAGGGGAAGACGTCGAGGGACTCGAGGATCTCCAGCTGGGCCTCGTTGTTGTGGCGCGCGCGCTCGAGCAGGGTCGGCAGCGAGCCCACGTTGTGCGTGCCGAAGACGACGTCGACCCAGGGGGCCTTGCGCAGGATGGTGTCGCGGTCCTTCTGGGCCAGGCACCCGCCGACGGCGATCTGCAGGCCGGGCCGGGACTCCTTGGCCTTGGCGAGGCGGCCGAGGTTGCCGTAGAGCTTGTTGTCGGCGTTCTCGCGCACGGCGCAGGTGTTGAAGACGACCACGTCGGCGACGTCGCCGCCCTCGGCGGCCGGTACCAGCCCGGACTCCTCCAGCAGCCCGGCGAGGCGCTCGGAGTCGTGCACGTTCATCTGGCAGCCGAAGGTCCGCACCTCGTAGCTGCGGGCTTCGGCGGACGGCGCGGGGGCGGGGTCGGAGAGCGTGGAAGTCACCGGACCATTCTAGTGGCTGCCCGTCCGTGGCGGACCCCACCGTTCCGCGCCGCCGGGGGCGCAGGCCGGCGGGCCGGGGTGGCGTGGCGCCGGGGGCGCGCGTCCGCCCGCCTCGCGCCGTCCTCCGCGTCCACCCCTTCGCGCCCGCGGCCCTAGTCGTCGGCGGCGCCCCAGCCGGGGGCCTCCGCCGGGTCGCCGCCCTCCCCGAGGGCGTCGCGCACGACGCCGAAGGCCGTGCCCGGCGGGTAGCCCTTGCGGGCGAGCATGGACACGAGCCGCCGCACGGCCCGGTCCCGCTCGCCGCGGTCCGCGGATGCCGCCTCCCGTTGCAGCGAGGGCGAGCGCAGTTTGCGCCGCACGAGTTCGAGCGCGGCGGTCCGCTCGTCGTCGTCGCCGACGGCGGACAGGGCCTCCTCGGCGGTGCCCTGTTCGACGCCCTTGTCGCGGAGTTCGCGCCGCAGCGCCCCGCGGGAGAGCCCGCGGTCGCGGTGCCGGGAGCGGACCCAGGCCTCGGCGAAGGCGGCGTCGTCGACGAGCCCGACCTCCTCGAACCGGTCGAGCACGGCGCGCCCGGCCTCGTCGGGGACGTTGCGGGCGGCCAGCTTCTCCTCCAGCTGGTGCCTGCTCTTGGCCGAGGCCGTCAGCTGGCGCAGGACGATGTTCCGCGCCACGGACTCGGGGTCCGGTTCCGCGTCGTGCTCCGCCTCTGGCGCCGGCGCCCGCTTCCGGCCTGTGGGGCGGGAGCCGCGGGAGGACCGCGTCGTCCGGTCCGTCCTCCGCTCCCCGGCCCCCGGGCGGCGTCCGGTGCCGCTCGCGTCACCGGGCTCCGCGTCCGGGACGTCCGCGGCCTCGGGACCCGCCGGCGGCACCCAGGCGCCGCGCGGGTCGTCCGGGGGCCCGGGCCCGGCGTCCCCGGATGCGTCGGCGGGGCCGGTGCCGGGCGCGGCGTCCACTCCGTCGAGCCCGGTGAAGCCGCTCCAGTCGGCGTCCGTGGCCATGGGTGGGACGGCCGGCTATTCGTCGCCGACGGCGCGCAGCTGCGGGTCGCCCGCTGGCGGCTCGGGCTGGACGCCGATGCCGAGCTTCTCGCGGATCCGGCGCTCGAGCTCGTCGGCGAGGTCGGGGTTGTCCTTGAGGAACTTGCGGGCGTTCTCCTTGCCCTGGCCGAGCTGGTCCCCGTCGTAGGTGAACCAGGCGCCGGACTTCTTGACGAGCCCGTTCTCGACGCCCATGTCGATGAGGCCGCCCTCGCGGGAGATCCCGACGCCGTAGAGGATGTCGAACTCGGCCTGCTTGAAGGGCGGGGCCATCTTGTTCTTGACGATCTTGGCGCGGGTGCGGTTGCCGACCGGGTTGGCCCCCTCCTTCAGCGTCTCGATCCGGCGCACGTCGATGCGCACCGAGGCGTAGAACTTCAGGGCCTTGCCGCCGGTGGTGGTCTCCGGGCTGCCGAAGAAGACGCCGATCTTCTCGCGCAGCTGGTTGATGAAGATGGCGGTCGTCTTGGACTGGCTCAGGCGGCCGGTGATCTTGCGCAGCGCCTGGCTCATCAGGCGGGCCTGCAGGCCGACGTGGCTGTCGCCCATCTCGCCCTCGATCTCCGCGCGGGGCACGAGCGCGGCCACGGAGTCGACGACGATGATGTCCAGGGCGCCCGATCCCACGAGCATGTCCATGATCTCGAGGGCCTGCTCGCCGGTGTCCGGCTGGGAGACGAGCAGCGCGTCCGTGTCCACGCCCAGCTTCTTGGCGTACTCCGGGTCCAGCGCGTGTTCGGCGTCGATGAAGGCGGCGATGCCGCCGTTGCGCTGGGCGTCGGCCACCGCGTGCAGGGCGACCGTCGTCTTACCGGACGACTCGGGGCCGTAGATCTCGACGACGCGGCCGCGCGGGAGTCCGCCGATGCCGAGGGCGACGTCCAGGGCGATGGAGCTGGTCGAGATGGTCTCGATCGGGGCCCGGGTCTCGTCGCCCAGGCGCATCACGGAGCCCTTGCCGAACTGCTTGTCGATCTGGCCCAGGGCGGCCTCGAGAGCCTTTGCCCGGTCCATTCCTGCTGCTGCCATGGTTCAAACCCTCGGTTCTGTCGTGGCCTTGCGGCCGGCCTGCATCCACCCACCACGGTAGGCTCCGGGGCCGTCGGTTTGGGGCACACCCGCCCGGTTGTGGATGAATGGCCCGCGGCGTGCGGTGTCGTCTCCCTTGGAGCCTACCGCGATCCGAACACATCTTCGATGACCGTGGTCCGGCGTGTCAGCGCTTCGGCTCGATATCGCGCCCGAGGCGCCGCCGCGCGGGGACGTCCTGCATCTCGCACACCGCCAGCCACACGGCCCTCGGGTCCTCCCCCGCGTCCAGGGCCGCCGCGGCGGTGCGGCCGCCCAGCTCGGCCAACACCAGGTCCGCGGCCAGGACCCGCGAATAACCGGCCCCGAACTCCTCGTCCATCAGCCGCCAAAACTCACTCAATCTCACGCCGGGATTCTCCCACGCCGCCGCGCTGCCGGACGAGCCGGGAGGCGCCGTCGCGGGCGGCGGCCCCGGCGCGCCGTCCTAGGATGGACGCATGACCGACGACGCGTCCCCGCTGCCCTCGAACCGGCAGAAGGCCATCCGCGACCTCGAGGAGCAGTTGAGCCTGCTGTGGCGGCGCGGGCGCGCCAACGGCAACAAGGTGGCCAAGCAGGTGCACCCGGACATGGAGCCGGGTGCCTACGGGCTGCTGGCGGCCCTCCAACGGAAGGGCCCGCTCCGGCTGACCGACCTCGCCGCGGAGATCGGCGTCGGCAAACCGACGGTCAGCCGGCAGGTCGCGATGCTCGAGTCCCTCGGCGTCGTCCGGAAGCAGGCCGACCCGTGGGACCGGCGCGCACAGACCATCACGCTCACCGAGGACGGGCTGCGGCAGCTCACGGCGGCCCAGGCCGCGCGCCAGCGCGTCTTCCACGACGTCCTCTCGGCCTGGGACGTCGGCGACGTCGCCGACCTGGCGTCGCTGCTGGCCAAGCTCAACGACTCGTACCGGCAGGAGCCCCACTAGGGCGCTGGCCGCGCACGGGAACGGCCCGCGCCACTGGGTCTCCGGTGCCGCGGGCCGTCGCGTCGATCGGGGCCGGCCGCAGGGCGGCCGGCCGGTCCGCCTAGCGGCTGGGGGCCATGCCGAGGTCCTCGGGCCAGTCCTCGCGGACGACGCCGTCGAACTCCTTGGCGAGATCCGACGGGACCGTGTCCGGGATCTCGACGCCCTCGGCGAGGGCCACGCGGTCGCTGACCTCGCGGAGCATCAGCGACAGGGGCACGTCGAGTGCGGAGCAGATCGAGGAGAGCAGCTCGGAGGAGGCCTCCTTCTGGCCGCGCTCGACCTCGGAGAGGTATCCCAGCGACACCCGGGCGCTGTGGGAGACCTCCCGCAGCGTGCGGCCCTGGCGCTGGCGCACGTCCCTCAGGACATCGCCGATCTCGTGGCGGAGGACAACCATCTTGGGCTCCTTCTGCTGGCGACGGGCATCTTGCGGCGAACCCGCGTCACGCCAACGGACGACGCCGTTCACGGTGACGGGTTGCTTGACCATCTGAATTGCCTTACTCCTTCGGTCCTGGCGCCTGGTTGACGTTCGGCTCGTCGGTCCGCGTCCCTCGCGGTCCGTGTGGTTAAGAACCGTTGGGGGGCCCGGTTTGTTCCCGTGCGACAACACTAACCACTGCTCTGGCGGGCGGGCCAGTGTTCCGTGAATGTGTGGGAAACGTTGCGTCAGGCGTCGCGCCGGCCCGCCGCGGCGGCCCACTCGGCCGCCATCCTCAGGGCCGCGTCGCGGGCCTGGGCCCGGATCGCGGGGCGGTCGCCGGTGAGCGCCAGCTCCACGGCCCCGTCGTCGTCCGCGGTCGCGTAGCCGACGAACACGGTGCCGACGTCCTTGCCGTCGTGCGGCTCGGGACCGGCGACGCCCGTGGTCGAGATCCCGAGGTCGGCGCCGCACGCGCGGCGCGCGCCGCGTGCCATGTGGCGGGCGACGTCGGCGTCCACGGACCCCACCCGCCCCAAGAGGTCCGGATCCACGCCGAGGAGTCCCTCCTTGACCCCGCCGTGGTAGGCGACCACGCCCCCGCGCAACACGGCCGAGGCCCCCGGCACGTCGGCCAGGGCCGCCGCGACCAGCCCGGCCGTGAGCGACTCGGCGGTGGCCACGGTCGCCCCGGCGCGGAGCAGGGCGGCCACCGCGGCGGGGGCCAGGGCGCCGGCCCCGCCGTCGCTCACCCGGTCTCCCCGGGGCCGGGGCGCGCGGCCGCGCGGAGTCGGATGGCCTGCACCACGTAGTCCAGTCCGGTGACCAGCGTGATCGCCAGGGCCACGAGCACCACGACGAAGGCCACGACCCCCAGCCACGGGACCAGGTGCGTCACGGGCAGCAGGTAGAGGGCGATCGCCAGCGTCTGGGTGACGGTCTTGAGTTTGCCGCCCTTGGAGGCCGGCATCACCCCGTAGCGGATCACGGCGAAGCGCAGCACGGTGATGCCCCACTCGCGCACCAAGATCGCCACCGTGATCCACCACGGCAGCTCCCCCAGCACGGAGAGCAGGACCCACGCGGCGCCGGTGAGCAGCTTGTCGGCGAGCGGGTCGGCGATCTTGCCGAAGTCCGTGATCAGTCCCCGGCTGCGGGCCAGGTCGCCGTCGAGCTTGTCCGTGTACATCGCCAGGGCGAACACGCCGAGGGCCGCCCACCGCAGCGCTCCCTGCCGTCCGTCGTCGGCGAGCAGGAACCACACGAAGAACGGGACCAGCGCGATCCGCACCGTGGTCAGGACGTTGGCGATATTGAGCGTCGGAACCGGATCCCTCCGGCCCTCCTCGGGGGAAGTCACGGGTTCAGGCTACCTCCCGGTGAGGTTCCAGGCGTCCTCGGACTCGTCCGAGCCGTCGTCCCCGTCGTGGTAGTCGACGGCCTGCGCCCGGCCGTCGAGGTCCTCCGCAACGAGGTCCGTGCCGTAGTGGTTCGCGTTGGCATTGTCGACGAGGGCGGCCTCGTCCGGGGCGACGTCCGACGGCGCGGCCGGCGCGCTGTCCCCCCGCATCGCCGCCAGGACCGCGGGCAGGTCGTCCGGCTTCACGAGCACGTCGCGCGCCTTGGAGCCCTCGGACGCGCCGACGACGCCCCGCGATTCGAGCAGGTCCATGAGCCGGCCCGCCTTCGCGAAGCCGACACGGAGCTTGCGCTGGAGCATCGACGTGGAGCCGAACTGGGTGGTGACCACAAGCTCGGTCGCCTGCAGCAGCAGCTCGAGGTCGTCCCCGATGTCGTCGTCGATCTCCTTCTTGGGGGCCTCGACGGCGACGTCCTCGCGGTAGACCGCCTGCAGCTGGGTCTTCACGTGGTCGACGACCTTGTGGATCTCCGACTCCGTCACCCAGGCGCCCTGGACGCGCATCGGCTTCGACGCCCCCATCGGCAGGAACAGCGCGTCGCCCTGGCCGAGGAGCTTCTCGGCGCCGGGCTGGTCGAGCACGACCCGGGAATCCGTGACGGAGCTGGTCGCGAACGCCATGCGGGAGGGCACGTTGGCCTTGATCAGGCCCGTGACGACGTCGACCGACGGGCGCTGCGTGGCGAGCACCAGGTGGATGCCGGCCGCGCGGGCCAGCTGGGTGATGCGCACGATCGAGTCCTCGACGTCCCGGGGGGCGACCATCATCAGGTCGGCCAGCTCGTCCACGATCACCAGCAGGTACGGGTAGGGCTTGAGGACGCGCTGCGAGCCGGCCGGCGGGACCACCTTGCCGTTGCGCACGGCCTTGTTGAAGTCGTCGATGTGCTTGTACCCGTAGTTGGCCAGGTCGTCGTAGCGGGTGTCCATTTCGCGGACCACCCACTGCAGCGCCTCGGCGGCCTTCTTGGGGTTGGTGATGATCGGGGTGATCAGGTGCGGGACGCCCTCGTAGGCGGTGAGCTCCACGCGCTTGGGGTCGACCATCACCATGCGGACCTCGTCCGGGGTCGAGCGCATGAGGATCGACGTGATCATCGAGTTCACGAACGAGGACTTGCCCGCGCCGGTGGCGCCCGCGACGAGCATGTGGGGCATCTTGGCCAGGTTGGCGACGACGAAGCCGCCCTCGACGTCCTTGCCCACGCCCATGACCATCGGGTGGTCGGTCTTGCGGGCGGCGTTGGAGCGCAGGACGTCGCCGAGCGCGACGACCTCCTTGTCCGCATTGGGGATCTCGATGCCGATGGCGCTCTTGCCGGGGATCGGCGAGAGGATGCGCACGTCCGAGGACGCGACCGCGTAGGAGATGTTCTTGCTCAGGGCCGTGACCTTCTCGACCTTGGTCCCCGGGGCCAGTTCGATCTCGTACCGGGTGACGGTCGGGCCGCGGCTGAAGCCGGTGACCTGGGCGTCGACCTTGAACTGCTGCAGCGTCTGGGTGAGCGCCTCGACGACGGCGTCGTTGGCCTCCGAACGCTCCTTGGCCGGGGGGCCGGCGGGCAGGTACTCGTTCGGGGGCAGCGTGTAGGCGACGTCGCCGGCCAGCTGGAGCTGCTCGGTCCGCTGCGGGATGGGCGTCGTGGGGGCCGGCGGCTGCGCGACCGGGTTCGCGGGCACGCTGGCGGCCAGGGCGGCGGGATCGATCGCGTCGATCGCCTCCGTCTCCGGCTCGGCGGCGGACCCCAGCCCGACGTCCTCCTTGACCTGCTGCATGCGGCGCTCGGCGGCGGTGGGCCGGCGGACGCCTGGCGGCACGGCGGGGGTCTCCTCCGTGTCCGGACCGCCGGTGGACCCGCCGGCGGGGCGGCCGTCGGAGTCCTGGATCACGGCCTGGTCGTAGGCCGCGTCCCCGGTGGACGGCTCCTCGGCGGCGCCGCCGTCGTCCTCCCCCCGGGCGCCGAAGCGCTTGCGGCCCTTGGGCCGCCGCGGCTTCTTGGCCTGCTGGTCCTCGCCGTAGAGGTAGCTCTGGTCGTGCTCGTCCCCGGACGGTGCCGCGGCGCCGGCGGGGGGCTGGCCCATGATCCGCTCGTAGCCGGCGCGCAGGCGCGCCGGGATGTGCCGGAACGGCGTGGCCGTCACGATCATCAGCGACAGCAGGAGCAGCAGCACCATGAGGGCCCAGGCCCCCCAGCGCGTGACCGCGCCGGAGAGCGGGGAGACCATCAGGAAGCCGACGATGCCGCCGCCCGCCCACAGGCGCTCGAACGGGTCGGCCAGGCTGGGCAGGCCCTCGATGAGGTGGGCGATCCCGGCCCCCGCGGCGGTGCCGACGGAGAGGCCGATCCCGATCCGGTTGTTGGCGCGGTGCTCCTCGGGGCGGCGGAAGAGCCGGAACGCGGCCACGAGGAGCACGAACGGCAGCACGACGGCCATGAACCCGAACGTCCCGCCGGCGACCGCGTGGACGCCGGTGCCGTACCACCCGACGCCGCGCAGGCCCCACCACTCGACGCTCGCGACGACGCCGGCGATGATCGTCAGGAACAGGCCCGTGCCGTCGCGGCGCTCGGCGAAGTCCGGCTGGGCGGCCGTGCCGATGCGGCGGAAGGCGCCGCCCACGACCCGGGCGATGGCCATCCAGAGCCCGTGGACGGCGCGCAACGGCAGCGGGAGGGTCCCCTCCGGGGCGGGGGGCCGGCCCTTCGCCGGGCCGGAGGACTTGCCGCGCCCGGCGGAGCCGCCCGCCGTCGACCGGCCGGAGCCCTTGGAACGGCTGGGGGAGGTACGGGTCGCCATACCCGCCACGCTACCGGACCGGCCCCGGTTTCCCCGGGATTACGCGCCTGTGGCGGGGGCTACGCCTCGAGCACGACGGGGACGATCATGGGCCGGCGGCGCAGCTTGCGGCTCACCCAGGAGCCGATGACGCGGCGCATGACCTGCTGCAGCTGGTGGGTCGTGTGTGCGGGGTTGTTCCGCACGGCCTCCTCCAGGGCGGCGGCGATCTTCGGCTTGATGTCGTCGAAAACCGCGTCGTCCTCGGCGACGCCGCGCGCGTGGATGTCGGGGCCGGAGACGATGGTGCCGTTCTGCCGGTTGACGACGGCGATGACGGACACGAAGCCCTCCTCGCCGAGCGTGCGGCGGTCCTTGAGGTCGTCGTCGGTGATGGCGCCGACCTTGGAGCCGTCGACGTAGACGTAGCCGATGTCGATCTGGCCCACCTGCCGCGCGACGCCCCCGGCGAGGTCGACGACGGCGCCGTTCTCGGCGAGCAGGACGCGGCCGGGGTCGACGCCCGTGGCCTCGGCCAGGCGCCCGTTGGCGATGAGGTGCCGCGGCTCCCCGTGGACGGGCATCACGTTGCGCGGGCGGACGATGTTGTAGCAGTAGAGCAGCTCGCCGGCGGAGGCGTGCCCGGAGACGTGGACCTTGGCGGTGCCCTTGTGGATGACCTCGGCGCCGAGGCGCATCAGCCCGTTGATGACCCGGAACACGGCGTTCTCGTTCCCGGGGATCAGGGACGAGGCGAGGATGACGGTGTCGCCGGGGCCGACCCGGACGCGGTGGTCCCCGTTCGCCATCCGGGACAGCGCGGCCATCGGCTCCCCCTGCGAGCCGGTGGACATCAGGACCAGGCGCTCGTCCGGGAGGTCCCCGACGTTCTTGAGGTCCACGAGGATGTTCTCCGGCACGTCCAGGTAGCCCAGCCGCGCCGCGATGGCCATGTTGCGCACCATGGAGCGACCCACGAACGCGACCTTGCGCCCGTGGGCCGCGGCCGCGTCGAGCACCTGCTGGACCCGGTGCACGTGCGAGGAGAACGACGCGACGATGATCCGCTTCTCGACGCGGCCGAACAGGCGCTCGAGGACCGGCCCGATCTCCTTCTCCGCCGTCGTGAAGCCCGGGACGTCCGCGTTCGTGGAGTCCGGCATGAACAGGTCCACGCCCTCCTCGCCGAGCCGCGCGAACGCGCGCAGGTCGGTGACGCGGCCGTCCAGGGGCAGCTGGTCCATCTTGAAGTCGCCCGTGTGCAGCACGGTCCCGGCCGCGGTGCGGATGAACACGGCCAGCGCGTCGGGGATGGAGTGGTTCACGGCGACGAACTCGCACTCGAACGGGCCCAGCCGCTCCGTCTGGCCCTCCCGCACCGTCAGCGTGAGCGGCGCCAGCCGGTGTTCGGCCAGCTTCGCCTCGACGAGGGCCAGGGTGAGCCGGGAGCCGATCAGCGGCAGGTCCGGCTTGAGCCGCAGCAGGTAGGGGACGGCGCCGATGTGGTCCTCGTGGCCGTGCGTGAGCACGACGCCGACGACGTCGTCCAGCCGGTCCCGGAGGTACCCGAAATCCGGCAGGATCAGGTCGACGCCCGGCTGATGCTCCTCGGGGAACAGCACGCCGCAGTCCACGACGAGCAGCTTGCCGTCGAGTTCGAAGACGGCCATGTTCCGGCCGACTTCCCCCAGGCCGCCCAGCGGGACGATGCGCAGCGTGCCCGCCGCCGGGGCGGGGGGCGTGCTCAGCGGCGCGGAATCGGCGTACCCCACGGGGGACTCGGGCATGTGGTCACCTTTCTAGAGGTCCCATCCGGCCTCCGCGAGGTCGGCGCGGATGGGGGCGAGTTCGGCCTCCGTCGGCTGCACGAGCGGCAGGCGCACGGAGGCGTTGGGCAGGACACCCTGCCAGTGGAGAATGGTCTTGGCCGTTACGGCGCCCTGCAGGTGCCCCATGACGGCCCGCTGGATCGGGTCCAGCTCGAAGTGCGCCGCGCGGGCCGCCTTGAGGTCGCCGGCGAGCATCGCGTCGACGAGGCGGCGGTACGTGGCGGTGGCGACGTGCGCGGTCACGGAGACCACGCCGACGGCGCCGGCGGCCATGAGCGGCAGCGTCAGCCCGTCGTCGCCCGAGTAGACATCCAGGTCCGTGTTGGCCAGCACCAGGGTGGTCGCGTCGAAGTCCGCCTTGGCGTCCTTGAGGGCGATGACCTTCGGGTGGTCGGCGAGCCGGATCAGCGTCTCGGTCTCGATCTTGATCCCGGCGCGGCCGGGGATGTCGTAGAGCATCACGGGAAGGTCCGTGGAGTCGGCGATCGCCTCGACGTGCGCCTGCACGCCGGCCTGGCTCGGCTTGTTGTAGTACGGGGCCGTGACGAGGATCCCGTCGACGCCGGCCTCCGCCGCCCGCCGGGACAGCTCGATCGAGTGGCGCGTGTCGTTCGTGGTGGACCCGGCGACGACCGCCGCGCGGTCGCCCACGGCCTCCACGACGGCGCGGAACATGCCCACGTTCTCGTCGTCGGTCAGGGTCGAGGTCTCGCCCGTCGTTCCCGTGACGACCAGCCCGTCGCAGCCGTCGTCCACGAGCTTCGCGGCCAGCGCCGAGGCGGCGTCGTAGTCCACGGCGCCGTCGGCGGTGAACGGCGTGACCATGGCGGTCAGGAGGGTCCCGAAGCGGTACTCGGAGCGCGCGGAGGCGGGGGCGGTCGAATGCATGGATCCAACGTTACACGCGCGCGGGCGCGGGTCGGCCCCGGCGCGCCTACGCTGTACCGCATGGGAGCACGGACGACGGCGGGGCGCGGCGCCGCGGGGACCTCCGCCGGCCGGACCGGCCGCGGCCGGGTCGCGGGCGTCGACGCGGCGCGCGGCGCCGCGCTGCTGGGGATGATGGCCACGCACATCGTGCCCCTGCTCGCCGAGCGCCCCGACGGGCTCGAGCCGACCTGGGCGGCCGTCTTGTTCGCCGGCAAGTCGTCCGCCCTGTTCGCGACTCTGGCCGGCGTGGGCCTGGGCCTGTTGACGGGCGGGCCGCGTCCGGCGGGCCGGCCCCGGCTGGCGGGCCTGCGCCGCGGCATCGCCGCGCGGGCGGCGTGCGTGTTCGCGCTGGGCCTGTTCTGCGGGATGCTCAACACGCACATCGCGGTGATCCTCGCCCACTACGGGCTGCTGTTCCTGGTGGTCCTGCCGTTCCTGCGCCTGGGCGCGCGGGCGCTCGGATGGTGGGCCGCCGGGTGGCTCCTCCTGAGCCCGCCCGCGCTGTCCCTGCTGCTGCCCGGGGTGCGCGCCGCCGTCTCCCCGGACGATGCGGGCGGCTCCCCCACGCTGCTGGACCTGGCCCGGCCGGCCACGCTGGCCGCGGACCTGCTCGCCACCGGCTTCTACCCGGTGCTCGTGTGGTCGGGCTTCGTGCTGCTGGGGCTGTTCCTGGCGCGGTGCGACCTGCTGCGCTGGCGCACGGCGTGCTCGGCCGCGCTGGCCGGGGCGGCCATCGCCGTCGCGGCGAAGGCGGCGTCGGGCGCGCTGTTGGCCCTGCCCGGGGCCAGGGAATCGCTCGCTGACGCGGCGGACGCGCCGGTGGAGGCGCTGCCCGCCCTGCTGGCCGCCGGGCAGGGCCTCGACGGGATCGAGGCCTCGCCGTGGTGGTGGGCCGTGTCGGCGCCGCACACGACGGCTCCCCTGGACGTGCTCCACGTGGCCGCGACGGCCGCGTGCGCCGTCGGGGTGGCCCAGCTGCTGTTCCTGGCCGTCGGCGCGCTGCCGGGCGGCCTGGGTCGGGCCGCGACGGCCCTGTGGTGGCCGCTCACGGGCGCGGGGGCGGCGACGCTGACCCTGTACACGGCCCACCTGTTCGCCTTCGACCTGATGGGCGGGTCCCTCGACCCGTATCCGCGGATCCCGGTCTACGTCTGGTTCGCGGTCGTCGCGCTGCTGGCCGGGATCGCCGTCAAGTGGTCCGGTCGGCGCGGCCCGCTGGAGGCCGCGGTCCATGCGTTCTCCGTGGCCGCGGCCGGCGGCTCGCCGCGCCGCTGACGCCCGGGCGCGTGCCGATCAGGCGGTCCGGCCGCCGGCCGCGTCGGGAGAGGCGCGGAACAGCGCGACGGCGGAGCGCATGGTCTCGCGGGCCCGCCGGCGGTCCCCCGCGGCGTCGTAGGCCAGGGCCAGCCGGTGCAGGGCGCGCCAGCTGTCCGGTTCGGCCTCGGCCTCGGCCCGGTAGCGCTCGAAGTCGCGGTCCGCGGCCGCCCGTTCGATGCGTCCGCCCGGGGTGCGCGGCAGGTTGTCCTCCGGCAGCAGCCCCTCGTCGTCCAGGATCCGCGCCATCCGCTCGGTGCGGGTGCCGAACAGCACCTCCCGCACGAGGATCCACACGCCGACCACGGGCAGGACCAGCGCCGCTGCCCCGATGGCCTTGGCCGTGGGCTCGGGCGCGGACAGGAACGCCAGGGCGCTGTTGAACGAGGCGAGCAGGTAGATCAGGAACAGCGCGAGGATCGCCCCGACCCAGAGCTTGGTGCGCACGCCTCAGGCGCCCAGGTCGAGGTAGCCGTCGAGGCCGTAGGTCAGGCCCGGCCGCGACGCGACGGTGCGCAGCCCGAGGAGCACGCCGGGCATGAACGAGGCCCGGTCGAACGAGTCGTGGCGCAGCGTCAGCTGCTCCCCCGGCCCGCCGAGCAGGACCTCCTGGTGGGCGACCAGGCCGCGCAGGCGGACGGAGTGCACGCGCACGCCGTCGACGTCCGCGCCGCGCGCCCCGTCGAGCTGCTTCTCGGTGGCGTCCGGGCTGGCCGGCACGCCCGCGGCGGCCCGCTCGGCGGCGATGAGCTCGGCCGTGCGCACGGCCGTGCCGGAGGGGGCGTCGACCTTGTCCGGGTGGTGCAGCTCGATGACCTCGACGGACTCGAAGTAGCGGGCGGCGCGGGCGGCGAACGCGCTGGCCAGCACGGAGCCGAGGGCGAAGTTCGGGGCGATCAGCACGCCGGTCCCCGGGTGTGCGGCCAGCAGATCGGATAGGGCGGCGCGCCGCTGCTCGGTCCAGCCGGTGGTGCCGACGACGGCGTGCAGCCCGTGCTCCACCGCGAAGCGGACGCTGGCCTCGGTGCTGTCCGGGACCGTGAGGTCGACGACGTGGGTGGCGCCGGAGTCGAGGACGGCCCGCAGGGGGTCGGTGCGGCGCAGGGCGGCGGCGAGCTCGAGGTCGGGCGCGGCCTCGACGGCGCGCACGGCCTCCGAGCCCATGCGTCCGGAGGCGCCGAGGACGGCGACGGAAATGGGGTGGGTCATGCGCCCCAGACTATCGCCGTCAGGCGATGCCGACCCACTCGGTGCCGCCGTCGTCGAAGTGCTGTTCCTTCCACACCGGGATCCCGTGCTTGACGGACTCGACCAGATCGCGGCACGCGTCGAAGGCCTCCCCGCGGTGGGCGGCCGCCGCGGCGGCGACCAGCGCGCTGTCGCCGATGGCGAGCGGGCCGATCCGGTGCGCCGCCCACAGTCGGGTGCCCGGGTGCCGCTCGGCGACCCCCGCGGCGATCTCGCGGATCCGCTCCCCCGCGCTCGGGTGGGCGGTGTAGGTCAGCCGCTCGACGCCGCGGCCCCCGTCGTGGTTGCGCACCACTCCACCGAACGTGACGACGGCGCCGGTGGCCGGGGTCTCCACGGCGTCCCACGCGGTGGCCGCGTCGATCGGGTCCGTGCCCACGGCCGCGTGCACGACGGTGCCCGCCGCCGCCTCCGGGGAGTCCTTGCCCTCAGTGCCCATGTCCGCCCTCCAGTTGCTCGCAGATGTGTCCGATGACCGGGTCCAGCACGGCCAGCGCGTCCATGACGCCGCGCGGGGACCCGGGAAGGTTGGCCACGAAGGTGGCCCCGGCCGTGCCCGCGATCCCGCGGGAGAGGACCGCGTGCGGCGTCTTGGAGAGGCCGGCGGCGCGCACGGCCTCCATGACGCCCGGGACCTCCCGCTCCAGGAGGGGGCGGGTCTGTTCCGGCGTCGCGTCGTCGGGCGCCAGCCCGGTGCCCCCCGAGGTCAGCACGACGCGCGGCGCGGTGACCAGGATCGCGCGCAGGGCCGCGCCGACGGCGTCGCCGTCGGGCACGACGACCGGCGCCGCGACGTCGAAGCCGTGCTCGGCCAGCCAGTCCCGGATGACCGGCGCGCTCCGGTCCTCGTACACGCCGGCGGCGGCCCGGGTGGAGGCGATGAGGATGGCGGCCCGCCGGGGGCCGGCCGCGGGTTCGCAGCCGCTCACGCGTCCACCGCCCAGTCCCCGCTCTTGCCGCCGGACTTGGCCAGGACGCGCGTGTCCGTGATGGCCGCGTGCTTGTCCACGGCCTTGACCATGTCGTAGAGCGCCAGGGCGGCGACGCTGGCCGCCGTGAGCGCCTCCATCTCGACGCCCGTGACCCCGCGGGTGCGCACGGTGGCCGTGATGGCGACGGTGCCGGCCGCGGCGTCGGGGACGAGGTCGACGGCGACCTTGGACAGCGGCAGCGGGTGGCACAGGGGCACCAGGTCGGGCGTGCGCTTGGCCGCCATGATCCCGGCGACGCGGGCGACGGCGAGGGCGTCTCCCTTGGGCAGCTGCCCGTCGGCGAGCAGGCGCACCGTCTCGGGCGTCGTGGCCAACACGGAGCGGGCGGTCGCCTCGCGCGTCGTCTCGGCCTTGTCCGAGACGTCGACCATGTGGGCGGTCCCGTCCGCGCGGACGTGGGTGAGCTTGGGGTTCTCGGTCACGGGGCGTCTCCGATCAGCAGGGTGGTGGCGTGGTCCCCGGCGGCCAGGGAGGTGGCCTCCTCGGGGACGAGGACAAGGGCGTTGGCACGCGCCAGCGCGTGGAGCAGGTGCGAGGAGGGTCCTCCGACGGGGCGTACCGTGCCGTCCGCGTAGTGGGCGCGCCGGGCCTGGAGCTTGCCGCTCGGGGAGCCCTCGAGTGGCTCGGCGAGGCGGGCCGCGACGGTGGGCCGGGGGGCGAACCCCAGTTCCGCGGCCAGGACGGGGCGCAGCAGGAGCTCGAAGGAGACGGCCCCGCTGACCGGGTTGCCCGGGAAGGCGACGAGGGGCACGGGCGGCGCCCCGGGCAGCGTCAGCGTGCCGGCGCCCTGCGGTCCGCCGGGCTGCAGCGCGACGGAGCCGAACGCCACGCCGTGCCCGGCCAGGGACTGGCGCACGACCTCGTAGGCGCCCTGGCTGATTCCCCCGCTGGTGACCACGAGGTCGGCCGGGCCGTCGGCGAGGGCGGCGGCCAGGGTCTGCGTGAACGCCGCGACGGAGTCGGTGCTGGGCGTGGCGGGGCGCACGGCGAGGCCCGCCTCGGCGAGCAGGCCGGCGAGGAGCGTGGTGTTGGCGTCGTGCAACTGGCCGGGGGCCAGGTCGGCGCCGGGCGGGGCGACCTCGTCCCCGGTGGCGAGCAGGACGGCCGTGGGCCGGCGGCGCACCTCCAGCGCGGGGATCCCGAGGGCCGCGGCGAGGCCCAGGTGCCGGGCGGCCAGGCGGGTGCCGGCGGGCAGGGCGACCGCGCCCGCGGCGATGTCGCTGCCGGCGCGGCGGATGAACCTCCCGGGCGCCACGCCGGCGGGCAGGCGGACGCGGGCCGGCGTCCCGGGGTCCGGGAAGGCCGGCGGGTCGGCCTCCTCGACGGGCACGACGGCGTCGGCCCCGTCCGGGAGCATCGCCCCGGTCATGATGGGGGCCGCCGTCCCCGGGGCGAGGGCGGGCGCCGGGCGCCCGGCCGGGATCGGGGCGGCCACCTCCAGCACGGCCCGCCCGCCGCCTCCCCCGCGGCCGCCGTCGCCCGCCGGGTCCAGGTCGGCGGTGCGCACGGCGTACCCGTCCATCTGCGAGTTGTCGAAGCCGGGCAGCGGGCGCGGGGCCGCCAGGTCCGAGGCCAGGACGCGGCCGGCGCACCCGGCCAGCTCGAGCCGCTCGGTGCCGGGACGCGAGGCGATCCCGGCCAGCAGCGCGCCCAGGGCGGCGCGGTGTTCGGCGGCGGTGCGCCGGAAGTCCGGTTCCATGCAGACCATCCTAGGAGTCCCGCCGGCCCGCGAGGGCCCGCACCCCGGCGCCGGCCAGCCCGAGCACGCCCAGGTACAGGGCGATGAGCATCAGGCTGATGCCGAGGGCCGCCTCGGGGTCGTTCGAGTTCAGGGAGAGCTCGATCTGCAGCGGCAGCGTGCGGGTGGCGCCGGCGACGGATCCGGCGAACGTGATGGTCGCCCCGTACTCCCCCAGCGAACGGGCGAACGCGAGCAGCGTGCCGACCAGCAGCCCGGGGGCGGCCAGCGGCAGCGTGATGTGCCGCAGGACCTGCCACGGGCCGGCCCCGGCGGTGGCCGCGGAGAGCTCCAGGTCCTCGTCGACGGCCTCGATGCTGCCCAGCGCGGCGAGGGTGAAGAACGGCAGCGACACGAAGACCTGGACCAGCACGACGGCGGCGGGGGTGAAGCCCACGGCGAGCCCCGCCTGCTCCAGCAGCCGCCCGGCGGCGCCCTGCCGGCCCCAGAAGTAGAGCAGGGCCAGGCCGGAGACGACCGGGGAGAGCACCAGCGGCACCACGAGCACTCCGCGCACGGCCTGCAGCGCGGCCCCGCGCAGGCGGGAGGCGAGCACGGCCAGCGGGGTCCCGAGGGCCACGCACGCGGCGGTGGAGACGGCGGAGGTGGCCAGCGACAGGCGCAGGGACTCCCGGGCCTCGGGGCGGGCGAGGACCCCCGGAAGCCCGGGCCAGTCGGCGGCGGCCACGAGGGCGACCAGCGGGCCGGCCAGCAGGGCGAGCGCCAGGGCGGCGGGGCCCCACAGCCACCGCGGCGTCGTGGCCCGCCGCAGCCGCGGCGGGTGGCTCCGGCGGCCCGTCACGGGCGCCCGAACCCGGCGTCCCCGAGGATCCGCCCGGCCTCGGGGCCGGTGAGCCAGCGGGCGAATCTGCGGGCCGCCGGCGGGGCGTCGCGGGCGACGAGGACCGGGTACGCGTTGGGTTCCGCCCCGGGCAGCGGGAGCGCCCGCACGGCGTCCCCGGCCGCGGCGGCGTCCGTCGCGTAGACGAACCCGGCGTCGACCTGCCCCGCCGCGACCTTCGCCAGGACCGCCCGGACGTTGTCCTCGGCGCTGGCGGTGCCCAGGGCGGTGCCCGTCGCCTCCAGCCAGGCGTGGGCTGACCGCCCGCACGGGACCTCCGGGGCGCAGACGGCCACGGTGTCCGACGGGTCCAGCTGCGCCGGGGAGCGCAGCGGCGACCCGGCGGGGACGGCGAGGACGAGCCGGTTCACGGCGGCGTCGCCGAGGTCCTCGTACGCCCCCGGGTCCGCGAGCGCGGCCGCGGCCTCGGGGTCCGCGGGCACGAGCACGTCCGGGGCCGGCCCGGCGTTCGCCTGCTGGACCAGCGTGGCCGAGGAGCCCAGGTTCGTGCGCACGCGCACCCCGTCCCCCGGGCCGTCCGCGTACGCGGCGGCCAACTGCGCGGCCACGTCCGTGAGGGACGACGCGGCGGAGAAGGCGACCACGCCGGAGCCGGCGCCGCCGTCGTCCTCCGCGCCGCCGGCCGGCACGCACCCGGCCAGGGCGAGGGCCGCGGCCGCCAGCGCCGCGCCTGCGGCGCGGCGGCGCGCCCCGGGGTTCACGGCCGGCCCTCCGTCTCGACGACGACGCTCGTGGACTTCACGACGGCCGTGGCCACGCGCCCCGGCTCGAGGCCCAGGTCGCGCACCGCCTCCGTGCTCATCAAGGAGACCACGCGGAACGGACCGCACTGCAGCTCGACCTGCGCCATGACCCGGTCCGCGAGCACGCTCGTGACGAGGCCGACGAACCGGTTGCGCGCCGAGCTGGACACGTCGGCGGGGTCCCGGGGGCCGGCCGAGCGCTCGCGCAGGTGCCGGGCGACGTCCGTGCCGTCGACGACGAGGCGCCCCGCCGCGTCCCGCGCGCTGCGCAGCTGGCCCGCCTCGGCCATGCGGCGGGCGGTGTCCGTCGAGACCCCGAGGAAGCGCGCCGCCTCGGAAAGGCGCAAATGAGACATGGAATCAGGATAGGCGCCGCAGGTGCGGCGATCTAGGGACCGGCCCCCGGGGCGTGGACTAGGCTTTCAGCATGGAACCGCACCCCGCGCACCCCGCCGCCGGCGGGCCCGTGGGACTCGGCATGCCCGCCGTGCGCGGGGCCGAGCCGGAGCCCGCCCCGGCGCACCTGCCCGGCCTGCCGGACCGCTTCGGCCGCACCGCCACGGACCTGCGCATTTCCCTCATCGACAAGTGCAACCTGCGCTGCACCTACTGCATGCCCGCGGACGGGCTCGCCTGGCTGCCGAAGGACCGGCTGCTCGGCCGCGACGAGGTCCTGCGGCTCGTGCGCATCGGCGTGCGGGACCTCGGCGTGCGCGAGCTGCGCCTCACGGGCGGCGAGCCGCTCGTGCGGGCGGACCTGGCGGAGATCGTCGCCGGGATCCGCGCCGAGCACCCGGACCTCCCGGTCTCCCTGACCACGAACGGGGTGGGTCTCGCGGCGAAGGCGGCCGCCCTCGCCGCCGCGGGCCTGACGCGGATCAACGTCTCGCTGGACACGCTGCACGCGGGCACGTTCGAGCGGATCACCCGCCGCCGCCACCTGGACGCCGTCCTGGCCGGCATCGACGCCGCGCTCGAGGCCGGGCTGCGCCCGGTCAAGGTCAACGCCGTCCTGATGCGCGGCGTCAACGAGGAGGAGGCGCCGGGGCTGCTCGCCTGGGCGCTGCGCCGCGGCCTGGAGCTGCGGTTCATCGAGCAGATGCCACTGGACGCCGACCACGGCTGGCAGCGCGCCAACATGGTCACCGCCGCGGACACGCGCGCGCTCCTGGGCCGGGACTTCGTCCTCTCCCCCGACGACCGGGCCCGCGACGGCGCGCCCGCGGAGCGCTTCCACGTCGCGGCCCGCTCCGCGCCGTCCGAGGTCCTCGGCACGGTCGGCATCATCGCCTCCGTCACCGAGCCGTTCTGCGCAGACTGCCGGCGCACCCGCATCACCGCGGAGGGCCGCGTCATGAGCTGCCTCTTCTCGCGGGAGGAAACCGACCTGTCGCAGCTGCTCCGTTCCGGGGCCCCCGACGCGGCGGTCGCGCAGCGGTGGCGGGCGGCGATGTGGGCGAAGCCGAAGGCCCACGGCATGGACCACACGGGGCTGGGCGACGAGGACTTCGTCCAGCCGGACCGCTCCATGAGCGCGATCGGAGGATAGGTGAGGATCAGGTACTTCGCGGCCGCCGCCGCGGCCGTGGGCACGGACGAGGAGACGGTGCCGCTGGCCGCGCTGGCCGGGGACCCGACGCTGGCCGGACTGGTCGGGCACCTGGGCGCCAGGGACGCCGCCGGCGCCGCGGACGGGGCCGGGGACGGCCCGGGCACCGGCACCGGCCCCCGCGGGGCGGGGGCCGCCGTCGCGGTGCGGCGTTCCGCTCCCCCGCTGCGCACGGTGCTGTCCCGCTCGAGCTTCCTGGTCAACGCCATCGCCGAGCGCGACCTGCACCGCCCGCTGGCGGACACGGACACGGTGGACGTGCTCCCGCCCTTCGCGGGCGGGTAGGCGCGGCCGGCCCCGCCCCGGCCGCAGCGTTCCGGCGTGGGCGGCCCGCCGGCGGCACTGCGGCGACAGGCGTGCGGCGACAGCGCGAAGGCGGCCGCCCCCGTGGGGCGGCCGCCTTCGTCGTGCGGGCGGGTGCGGCCTACTGGCGGCTGGCCGAGTCGCCCACGGGGTAGCGGTGGCTGGAGCCGACGACGTCGCCGGCCTTCCACTGCGCCCAGTCCGGGCGGTCCCGCATGAACTCCTCGATCTCGTCCCTGGTGGCCTCGAGCTTGGGGTCGTGCTTGAGGTAGTGGCGCGTCTCGCGGGCGATGAGCCCGGACAGCACGATCAGGCCGATCAGGTTGGGCAGCGCCATCAGGCCGTTCATGACGTCCGAGAAGGCCCAGACCACGCCCAGCTGGACGGTGCAGCCGATGTAGACGATCAGCGAGAAGAGCACGCGGAACGGCATGACGGCCCGGCGGCCGAAGAGGCGCTCGACGTTGCGCTCGCCGTAGTAGCTCCAGCCGAGGATCGTGGAGAAGGCGAACATGATCAGGCCGACGGTGACGATCCAGTGCCCCCAGTCGCCCGGCAGGCCGTGGGCGAACGCCTGGCCGGTCATCAGGGCGGCGGAGAGCTGCTCGCCCGTGGCGGCGTCGACGTCGTCCCAGACCCCGGTGGTGATGATGACCAGGCCCGTGCAGGTGACGACGATGATGGTGTCGATGAACGTCTGCGTCATGGACACGAGGCCCTGGCGGACGGGGTGGCTGGTCTGGGCGGCGGCCGCGGCGATCGCGGCCGAGCCCAGGCCGGACTCGTTGGAGAACAGGCCGCGGGCCACGCCGTACTGCACGGCGATGATGACGGCCGAGCCGGCGAAGCCGCCGACGGCGGACGTCCCGGTGAACGCGTCGCTGAAGACGAGGCCGAGCGCGGCGGGGACGCCGCCGATGTTGCTCAGCAGGATGTAGAGGGCGCCCAGGACGTAGAAGACGATCATGACCGGAACGAGGCCGGCCGTGACGCGGCCGATGGACTTGATTCCGCCGACCAGGACCACGAGCGCCAGGACGGTCAGCACGAGGCCGGTCACCCAGGTGGGGACGCCGAAGCTGTTCTCGGCGTTGGAGGCGATCGCGTTGCCCTGGGTCATGTTGCCGATGCCGAAGGACGCCAGCGTGGCGGCGATCGCGAAGAACAGGGCCAGGAACTTGCCGAAGGGACCGCGGATGCCGCGCTCGAGGTAGTACTGGGGGCCGCCGGACTTCTCGCCGGCGGCGTCGGTGCCGCGGAAGCGGACGCCGAGGTACGCCTCGGAGTACTTCGACGCCATGCCGAGCAGCGCGGTGATCCACATCCAGAACAGCGCCCCGGGGCCGCCGATGCCGATGGCCGTGGCCACGCCGACGATGTTGCCGGTGCCCACCGTCGCGGCCAGCGCCGTCGTCAGGGCCTGGAACTGCGAGATGTCGCCCTCGCTCCCGGCGTCCTTGCGCTTGAGGATGCCGAGGCGAAGCGCCGGGCCGAGCCGCAGGAACTGCAGGCCGCCAAGGCGGATGGTCAGGTACAGGCCCGTGCCGAGCAGCAGCGGAATGAGCAGGAACGGTCCCCAGACGACACTTGAAATGTCGCCCAGGACCGTTTCCACGGCGGTCCAATCCATTGGAGGTTCCCTCTCGAGGTGTAGGTCGATCCACCTGCGGCAGTGATCGGTGCCACAGGCAGTGCAAGACTACCCCCGGGGCCGGGCGCGACGCGACGACCCGCCGGAGCCGGCGCCTACCTTGCGAAATCCTCCGGGGAGTCGAACGGCCCGACCACGGTCGCGGTGCGCGGGCGCCCGGCCAGTTCGGCCGCCAGGGCACGGACGTCCTCGCGCGTCACGGCCCGGATGCGGGCCAGGGACTCGTCGATGTCGTGGAACTCGCCGATGACCAGCTCGGCGCGGCCCAGGCGGGACATGCGCGACCCGGGGTCCTCGAGGGCGAGCACCATGCCGCCGGACAGCTGGCCGACCGCCTTGCGCAGCTCGGCCTCCGTGATCCCGCCGTCGGCGAGCCGGTCCAGCTCGTCGCCGAGCAGTCCGAGCACCTGGCCGGTCTTGGCCGGGGAGCACCCGGCGTACATGCCGAAGTAGCCCGCGTCCGAGTACGAGGCCGAGAACGAGTACGTGTTGTAGGCCAGCCCGCGCTTCTCCCGCACCTCCTGGAACAGGCGTGAGGACATCCCCCCGCCCAGCACGGCGTTGAGCACGCTCATGGTGTGCCGCCGGGGGTCCGTGGCGACGATCCCGGGGCAGCCGACGACGATGTTCGCCTGCTCGACGGGCCTCCGGATCACGTCGATCGTGTGCTGCCCGCGGATCTCCGCCGGGGCGGTGGAGCGGCGCGGGGTCGGCGCGGCCCCGGGGGCCAGGTCCCACCCGGCGGCCTCGAGGGCGTCGAGCACGCCGCGGCAGACCTCGTCGTGGTCGAGGGACCCCGCGGCGGTGACGACGAGCTCGTCCGGCCGGTAGTACCGCCGGTAGTGCGCCAGCACCTGCTCGCGGCCGATCCCGTTGATCGCCTCGGGCGTGCCCCCGATGGGCCGGGCCAGGGCGTGCTCGCCGAGGACGGCCGCGGTGAACTTCTCGTGGGCGACGTCGCCGGGGTCGTCGCCGTCCATGGCGAGCTCCTCGAGGATGACGCCCCGCTCCTGCTCGAGCTCGCGGGCGTCGAGCACCGCGGAGGTCACCATGTCGGCGATGACGTCGATCGCCAGCGGCAGATCCGAGTCGAGGACCCGGGCGAAGTAGCAGGTGTTCTCCTTGGCGGTGGCGGCGTTGGACTCGCCGCCGACCTCGTCGAAGGCCGAGGCGATCTCCAGTGCGGAGCGCCGCGTGGTGCCCTTGAAGAGGAGGTGCTCCAGGAAGTGCGTCGAGCCGTGCTCGCCGGCGGCCTCGTCGCGGGAGCCGACGCCGATCCAGAACCCGATGGTGGCCGAGCGCTGGCCCGGCATCGCCTCGGTCAGGACACGGACGCCTCCAGGGAGGACGGAGCGGCGCACCAGCGCCCCTCCGGCCTCCCCGTGCACGATGGTCGGGTCCCCCGCCTCGATCGGGGCGTGCGCGCCGCCGGCGCGGGGACCCGCGACGGGGCCGCGCCAGGGCGCGGCCCCGTCCAGGGGCAGGGAAACCTTGGCCATCCGGACGCGGTGCCTACTCGCCGGCGGCCGCGGCCGCGGGCTCCTCCTCGGCCACGACGGGGGCCAGGGAGAGCTTGCCGCGGTCGTCCACCTTGGTGATCTCGACCTGGAGCTTCTGGCCCACGGAGACGACGTCCTCGACGTCGTCCACGCGCTTGCCGCCCGCGAGCTTGCGCAGCTCGGAGATGTGCAGCAGGCCGTCCTTGCCCGGGGTGAGGGACACGAAAGCGCCGAACGTCGTCAGCTTCACGACCGTGCCTAGGTAGCGCTCGCCCACCTCGGGGACCATCGGGTTGGCGATGGCGTTGATCGCGGCGCGGGCCGCGTCCGCGGACTCGCCGTCCGTCGCGCCGATGAGCACGGTGCCGTCGTCCTCGATGGAGATGTCGGCGCCGGTGTCCTCCTGGATCTGGTTGATCATCTTGCCCTTGGGGCCGATGACCTCGCCGATCTTGTCCACCGGGATCTTCAGGGAGATGATCCGCGGGGCGTACTCGCTCATCTCGTCCGGGCCGTCGATGGCCTGGTTGATCACGGACAGGATGTGCAGGCGCGCCTCGCGGGCCTGCTTCAGCGCGGCGGCCAGCACGGAGGCCGGGATGCCGTCGAGCTTGGTGTCCAGCTGGATCGCGGTGACGAACTCGGACGTGCCGGCGACCTTGAAGTCCATGTCGCCGAACGCGTCCTCGGCGCCCAGGATGTCGGTCAGGGCCGCGTAGCGGGTCTCGCCGTCGACCTGGTCCGAGACCAGGCCCATGGCGATGCCGGCCACCGGAGCGCGCAGCGGCACGCCGGCGTTCAGCAGCGAGAGCGTGGACGCGCAGACGGAGCCCATCGAGGTGGAGCCGTTGGAGCCCAGGGCCTCGGAGACCTGGCGGATCGCGTACGGGAACTCCTCGCGGCTGGGCAGCACCGGAACCATGGCGCGCTCGGCGAGGGCGCCGTGGCCGATCTCGCGGCGCTTCGGGGAGCCGACGCGGCCGGTCTCGCCGGTGGAGTACGGCGGGAAGTTGTAGTTGTGCATGTAGCGCTTGCGCGTCACCGGGGACAGCGAGTCGATCTGCTGCTCCATCTTGAGCATGTTCAGCGTGGTGACGCCCATGATCTGGGTCTCGCCGCGCTCGAAGATGGCGGAGCCGTGCACGCGCGGCAGGACCTCGACCTCGGCGGTGAGCCGGCGGATGTCGGTCAGCCCGCGGCCGTCGATGCGGACCTGCTCGGTGAGGATGCGCTGGCGCACGACCTGCTTGGTGACGGCCTGCACGGCCTTGGAGACCTCGCCCGCGCGGCCCTCGAACGGGGCGCCCTCGCCGGAGAGCTTCGCCACGACCTCGTCGCGCAGGTCGTCCGAGGTGTCGTCGCGCTCCTGCTTGTCGGCGATCGAGAAGATCGCCTTCAGGCGCTCGGCGGCCTCGCCCTCGACGGCCGCGTAGACGTCGTCCTGGTAGTCGCGGAAGACCGGGAACTCGACGGTCGGCTTGGCGGCGCGCCCGGCCAGGTCCGACTGCGCCTCGCAGAGCACGCGGATGAACGGCTTGGCGGCCTCGAGGCCCTCGGCCACGACCTCTTCGGTCGGGGCGGTGGCGCCGCGCTCCTTGATGAGCGTCCAGGCGTTGTCCGTGGCCTCGGCCTCGACCATCATGATCGCGATGTCGTCGCCGACGACGCGGCCCGCGACGACCATCGAGAAGACGGCGTCCTGGAGCTGCGAGTGCTTCGGGAAGGCGACCCACTGGGCGCCGTTGCCGTCGTCGACCAGGGCCACGCGCACGCCGCCGATGGGGCCGGAGAACGGCAGGCCGGACAGCTGCGTGGACATCGAGGAGGCGTTGATCGCCACGACGTCGTAGAGGTCGTCCGGGTTGATGGACAGGACCGTGACGACGACCTGGACCTCGTTGCGCAGGCCCTTGACGAACGCCGGGCGCAGCGGGCGGTCCATGAGGCGGCACGCGAGGATGGCCTCCGTGGAGGGGCGTCCCTCGCGGCGGAAGAAGCTGCCCGGGATGCGGCCCGCGGCGTACATGCGCTCCTCGACGTCGACCGTCAGCGGGAAGAAGTCGAAGCCCTCGCGGGGGTGCCGGCCGGCAGTGGTGGCCGAGAGCATGGACGTGTCCTCGTCGATCAGGACGAGGGCGGAGCCGGCGGCCTGCTGGGCGAGGCGGCCGGTCTCGAAGCGCACGGTGCGCTGGCCGAAGCGGCCGTTGTCGATGACGGCCTCTGAGAACTGGACTTGGCTCTCCATGAGCCCTCCCTTTCTGTGGGAGGCCGCGCGCATCGGCTCCGGTGTGGCCGGTGGCACCCGGTCTTCGATCGAGGCCCCCGGGCGGCGCCGGACGGCGCTCCCGGGACCCACTACCGAGGACCGCGAATGCCCGTGATGCGGGCGGCCCGGTGGGTGGTGTCTATTCGGTTGTCGGGACGGAGCGGTCCGTCCTGTGGGAGGGGGCGGGCCCCCGGCGCGTGGCCGGGGACCCGCCCCCGTTCCGGCTATCGACGCAGGCCGAGGCGCTCGATGAGCGAGCGGTAGCGTTCGATGTCGGTGTCCTTCAGGTAGCCAAGCATGCGACGGCGCCGGCCGACCAGGGCCATCAGGCCGCGGCGGGTGTGGTGGTCGTGCTTGTGCATCTTCAAGTGCTCCGTCAGGTCCGTGATGCGACGGGTCAGCACAGCGATCTGCACTTCCGGGGACCCGGTGTCGCCCTCGTGGGTGGCGTACTCCTTGATGATGTCCTGCTTGATGGCGGCGTCAAGTGCCACTGGAACTCCTCGAGTTGTACCGCGAACACGTTCGGGGCCGCGGACGCGGCCCCGGTGCCCTCCACCGCGGACTGCAGCGGGCACCGTTGACCAGTCTAGCATCAGGGCCTGTCCGCCCGGAGCGGGGCGCGCCACGCGTGCGTGGCGTACGGCAGGGCGACCGGCGCCCCCGCCGCGTGGCCGAGGTGCTCGTGCAGGTACCAGCGCAGGTTCGTCTCGACCCGCTCCCTGGTCTCCTCCCCCGCGCGCAGGTAGTAGCTGCGGCTGCGCGCCAGGTCCAGGATCGCCTCCGGGGTCGCGGGGTGCTCCCAGCGGAGGTGCAGCGGCTCGGGCGCGCCGAACGCGGGGCCGAGCGCGGGGGCGAACTCCGGGCGGTGGACGTCGCCGGCGTGCATGATGCGGGCCAGCCGGTGCACCCACGGAACGGTGACGTCGAGCTGGTTCCACACCAGCGCCAGCCGCCCGCCGGGCCTCAGGATCCGGGCGGCCTCGGCGGAGGCGGCCTGCGGTTCGACCCAGTGCCACGCCTGGGCGCAGAGGACGACGTCGAAGGCGGCGTCGGGCAGGCCGGTGTCCTCCGCCGTCGCCTCCACGGCCGGGACGCCGGGGAGGCGGCGCCGCAGGGCGCCCAGCATGTCCGTGGAGGGGTCGACGGCGGTGACGGCCACGCCGCGGCCCGCCACGGCGGCCGTGAGGATCCCGGTGCCGGCGCCGACGTCGGCCGCGTCGCGGGCCCCGGGCGGGAGCATGAAGTCGACGGCGGCCGCCGGGTAGCCGGGGCGCACGGCGTCGTAGTGCTCCGCGCCGGCCGCGTACGCGCCGCCGAGGCGGGCGCGGGCGGACGCGTCCAGTCCCCGGGAGCGGCCCGGCAGGTTGGGCGTGCGGGCCGCGGGCCGGCTGGCCGGGCCGCGGCGGGCGTCAGCCACGGGCGCGGTCGCCCGCCAGCACCTCGCGCGTGCGGGCGACGTCGTCGCGCATCTGCTCCACGAGCGCCTCGACGCCCCGGTACGCGACCATGGGCCGCAGCCGGGCGACGAACTCGACGTGGACCTGCTGGCCGTAGAGGTCGAACTCCTCGACGCCCTCGTCGGGCCGGTCGATCACGTGCGCCTCGACCTGCCGCGAGACGCCCTCGAACGTCGGGTTGGAGCCGACGGAGATCGCGGCGGGCCACTCGACGCCGGCCTCGTCGACCAGCCAGCCGGCGTAGACGCCGTCCGCGGGCACGATCCCGGTGGCCGTCGTGGACAGGTTCGCCGTCGGGAAGCCGAGCTCGCGGCCCCGCGCCGCCCCGTGGACCACCTCGCCGCGCATGCGGTGGGGCCGGCCCAGGATCTCCGCGGCCAGGTGCACGTCGCCGTTCTCGAGGCACTCCCGGATCCACGTGGAGGACCAGCGGCGTTCCTCGCCGATGTCCTCGATGCCCACCACCTCGAACCCGTACTTGGCGCCCAGCTCGACCATGGTGGCGAAGTCGCCGTGGTTGCCGCGGCCGAAGCGCACGTCGTGGCCGATGACGACGGCCACGGCGCCGAGCCGCTCGACGAACACCGTCCGGACGAACTCCTCGGCGCTGGCCTCGGCGAAGTCGAGCGTGTACTGGACCATCAGCAGCGCGTCGATGCCGGTCTCCGCAATGGTCTCCACGCGGTCCTCGACGCCCATGATCATCGGCGGGGACTGCTCGGGGCGGTGCACCTGGGCGGGGTGGGGGTCGAAGCTGATGGCGACGGCGGTGGCGCTGCGGCGCCGGGCCTCGGCCACGAGGCGCTCCAGGACCGCGCGGTGGCCCCGGTGGACGCCGTCGAAGTTCCCCAGGGTGACGACGGAGGGGCCATGGTCGGCGGGGACCGCCTCGAGGCCTTTCCAGTAGTGCACGGTGCTCCTTCGCAGTCGGGAGGGCGGGCGCCCGGTCTCCATTATGGACGCCGCGGCGGGGTCTCCGGTCAGGCCGCGCCGCGCGGGCGGTGGCGCAGCAGCCACCAGAGGCCGATGACGGGCAGCGCCAGCGGGACGTAGCCGTATCCGGAGCCGAAGTGCGACCACACGGCCGGATGGGAGAACAGGGCCGGCAGCGCATAGCTGAGCGCCCCGACGACGAGCACGCCGGCGAGTTCCACGAGCACGGCGGCCAGGGACAGGCGCCAGCTCCCGGGCCGGCGCGAGGCCAGTGCCAGCGTGGCCAGGATGTAGACGGCGGCGGCCAGGGCCGACAGGGAGTAGGCCAGCGGCGCCTCGGCGAACTTCGTGGCGATCTGGTAGCCGGCCCGGGCGGCGGACGAGAGCGCGAAGACCCCGTAGACCGCGATGATGATGCGCCCGAGGCCGGAGCGGCGGTCCCCCGCGCCCGGGCGGTCGCCTGCGCGGGCATCGGTGCGGGCGTGGTGCGGGGTGCTCATGCGGGGGCTCCGTCCCAGATCTGTTCCATGCGGTAGAGCATCACGAAGACGGTCGCGGCCGAGGCGGCCAGGACCGTGTTGGACCACCGGGTCTTGTCGGTGACGGCCCATGCGAAGGCGATGACGGGCACGATGAGGGCCGTGGCCTCGTAGCCCCAGAACTCCCACGCCTCCCCCGCGACGGCCTCGCCGCCGGCTTGGCGGACGGCGGCCGCGATCCCGTAGACGACCAGGAACAGCCACGTCGCGGCGGTGCCCAGGATGGCCAGGTCGTCCGGGTGGTCGCGGAGGATGGTGGCGATGACGCCCAGCAGGGCCGCCAGGGCGCAGATGGCGGCCCCGGCGACGAAGAACCCGTCGACAATCACGGTGGGCGGTGCCCCTTTCTGCGGCGCGCGGCCGCGGCTGGCGCCAGCGGGGCGCTAGGCGGTGGCGAAGACGATCTCGGGGCGGGCGTGGCTGCCGCGGTCGGCCAGCAGGGCCACGAGCGTCCCGTCGGGAGCGAACGCCGCCGTCGTCCCCCCGGTCCCCGTGGCGGCGATGCGCCGCCCGAACGAGAGCTCGGTGGTCTCCTCGGCGGAGAGCTCGCGGTGGGGGAACAGCACCCGGGCCGCCTCCTCGATCGGCAGCAGGCGGAAGTCCTCCGCGAGCTGGTCGAGCGTCGCGGCGGCGGAGATCGGGTACGGGCCGACGGCGGTGCGGCGCAGCGCCACGAGGTGCCCGCCGACGCCGAGCGCCTCCCCGAGGTCCCGGGCGAGCGCCCGGATGTACGTGCCGGAGGTGCACTCGACGGTCGCGTCCAGGTCGATGGTGCGCCCGCCGCGTCCCCGCCGGACGTCGTGGATCTCGAAGCGCCGCACGGTGACCGGTCGGGCCGGCAGGTCGACGTCCTCGCCCTTGCGCACGCGGGCGTAGGAGCGCTCTCCGCCGACCTTGATGGCGCTGACGGCGGAGGGGACCTGTTGGATGTCCCCGGTGAGCTCGGCGACGGCCGCGTCGATGTCCTTGCGGCCGACGGCGGCGGCGATGCGCCGCTCGGTCACCTCGCCCTCGGCGTCGTCGGTGACCGTCCGCTCGCCGAGCCGGATGGTGGTGGTGTACGTCTTGTCGCTGCCCACGATGTGGGTCAGCAGGCGGGTGGCCTTGTTGACGCCGACGACCAGGACGCCCGTGGCCATCGGGTCCAGGGTGCCGGCGTGGCCGACCTTGCGGGTCCCGGCCAGGCGGCGGATGCGGCCGACGACGTCGTGGCTCGTCCAGCCGGACGGCTTGTCGACGATGACCAGTCCCGAGCCGGTGGGGTGCGCGCGGTCCTCGGGGTGGTTTTTCACGCCCTCCAGTATAGGCGCCGGAAGCGGGGTGCCCGCACGGGCCGCCCCGGACAGGGAAAACCCGCCGCGCGCGGGCGCCCGGAGTACCGGGCCGCCCCGCGCGCGGCGGGTTGTCTCGCTGCCGGCTAGGCCTCGTCGGCGTCCTCGTCCTCGTCGGGACGCCGGTACGGGTCGGCCTCGCCGGCGTGGCTGGCCTTGCTGGCGAGCTCGGCGACCTCGGCGTCGCGCGCCTTGGCCTCCCGGAGCAGCTCCTCGAGGTGGGACGCGTTGACCGGGATCTCGTCGGAGACGAACTCCAGGGACGGGGTGAGCCGGATGGTCAGGTTGCGGCCGACCTCGCGGCGCAGCATCCCGCGCGCCTTCTCCAGGGCGGCGGCGGCCTCGGCCTTGGCCGTGTCGTCGCCGTAGACCGTGTAGTAGACGGTGGCGTGCTGCAGGTCGTTGGTCACGCGGGCATCGGTGATGGTGATCGACTCGATGCGCGGGTCCTTGACGACCTTGCCGAGCGACTGGGCGACGACGACCTTGATGCGTTGCGCGAGCCTGGCCGCGCGTGCCGGATCGGCCACGGTGATCCCTCCTTGGGGTGCTGTTGGGGAAAAAGTACCAGTGCGGACGACGACGGCGGGACCCGCCCGGGAGGGGCGGGACCCGCCGTCGTCGGTTCGGGACGCTAGACGCGCGGCTTCTCGCGCATCTCGAACGTCTCGATGATGTCCTCTTCCTTGATGTCGTTGAACGACCCGAGGCCGATGCCGCACTCGAAGCCCTCGCGGACCTCGGTGGCGTCGTCCTTGAACCGGCGCAGCGACTCGATGGAGAGGTTGTCCGCCACGACGTTGCCGTCGCGGACCAGGCGCGCCTTGCTGTTGCGCCGGATGGTGCCGGACCGGATGATCGAGCCCGCGATGTTGCCCCACTTGGACGAGCGGAAGACCTCGCGGACCTCCGCCGTGCCGAGCTGGACCTCCTCGTACTCCGGCTTGAGCATGCCCTTGAGCGCGTTCTCGATGTCGTCGATCGCCGCGTAGATGACCGAGTAGAAGCGCATGTCCACGCCCTCGCGGTCGGCCAGGTCGGTGACGCGCTCGGCCGGGCGGACGTTGAAGCCGATGATGATGGCGTTGTCCACGGTGGCGAGGTTGACGTCGTTCTGCGTGATCGCACCCACGCCGCGGTGGATGACGCGCAGCTGCACGCCCTCGCCCACGTCGATCTTCAGCAGCGAGTCCTCGAGCGCCTCGACGGCACCGGAGACGTCGCCCTTGAGGATCAGGTTCAGGGTGTCGATCTTGCCCTCGGCCACGGCCTTGTCGAAGTCCTCGAGCGTGATCCGCTTGCGGCGCTTGGCCAGCATGGCGTTGCGCTCGGCGGCCTCGCGCTTCTCCGCGATCTGGCGCGCGGTCCGCTCGTCCGTGGTGGCCAGGAACGAGTCGCCGGCCCGCGGGACCGAGGACAGGCCCAGGACCTGCACCGGGCGGGACGGCAGGGCCACGTCCAGGGCCTCGCCGTTCTCGTTGAACATGGCGCGGACGCGGCCGTGCGCGGTGCCGGCGACGATGGTGTCGCCGACCGCCAGCGTGCCGGACTGGACCAGGACGGTCGCGACGGCGCCGCGGCCCTTGTCCAGGTTCGCCTCGATGGCCACGCCGCGGGCGTCCTTGTCCGGGTTGGCGCGCAGGTCCAGCGCGGCGTCCGCGGTGAGCAGGATCGCCTCGAGCAGGTCATCGATGCCGGTGTTCTGCAGCGCGGAGACGTGGATGAACATCGTCTCGCCGCCGTATTCCTCCGGCACCAGACCGTACTCGGTGAGCTGGCCCTTGACCTTGTCCGGGTTCGCGCCCTCCTTGTCGATCTTGTTCACGGCGACCACGATCGGGACGTCCGCGGCCTGGGCGTGGTTGAGCGCCTCGACCGTCTGCGGCATGACCCCGTCGTCCGCGGCGACCACGAGCACGGCGATGTCCGTGACCTTCGCGCCACGGGCACGCATGGCGGTGAACGCCTCGTGGCCCGGGGTGTCGATGAACGTGATGTCGCGGTCGTCGCCCTCGTGCGTGGTGGCGATCTGGTACGCGCCGATGTGCTGGGTGATGCCGCCGGCCTCGCCCTCGATCACGTTCGTCTTGCGGATCGCGTCGAGCAGGCGGGTCTTACCGTGGTCGACGTGGCCCATGACCGTGACCACCGGGGGACGCGCCTCGAGCATCTCGTCGGTCTCGGCCTCGTCCTCGGCATCGAGGTCGATGTCGAAGGACTCGAGCAGCTCGCGCTCCTCGTCCTCCGGCGAGACGATCTGCACCTTGTATCCGAGCTCCTCGCCGAGGACCTGGAAGGTGCCCTCGTCGAGGGACTGCGTCGCCGTGGCCATCTCGCCGAGGTGGAACAGCACGGTCACCAGCGAGGCCGGGTTCGCGTTGATCTTCTCCGCGAAGTCCGTCAGCGAGGCGCCGCGGCGCAGGCGCACCACGGTCTCCCCGTCGCCGCGCGGCACATTCACGCCGCCGATCGACGGAGCGCCCATCTGCTCCAGTTCCTGGCGCTTCGCGCGCTTCGACTTGCGCTGCTTGCCGCGGCTCGGGCCGCCCTTGCCGAAGGCGCCCTGCGTGCCGCCGCGGCCGCGGCCGCCCTTGCCGAAGCCGCCGCCGGCCGGACCGCCGGGTCCGCCGCCGGGGCGTCCGGGCCCGCGGCCTCCGCCGCCGGGACGGCCGCCGGTCTGCGGCGCCGGGCGCTCGATGCGGCTCGGCATCATGCCCGGCGAGGGGCGGCCGGCACCGGGACGGCCGGCACCGGCGCCGGGCGCGCCCGCACCCGGACGGGGGGCGCCGGGACGCGGCGCGCCACCCTGGCCCCCGGGGCGCGGGGCGCCCGGGCGGGGACCGCCGGGACGCGGGCCTCCGCCCTGGCCGCCCGGACGGGGCGCGCCGGAGCGCATGCCCTGCTGGGACGCGAACGGGTTGTTGCCCGGGCGCGGGGCCCCGGGGCGCGGCGGGCGCGGAGCGGACGGACGGGGTCCGCCCGGACGCTCTTCGCCGCGCATGCCCTGCTGGGTCGAGAACGGGTTGTTGCCCGGGCGCGGGCCGGACGGCTTGGCGCCGGGGCGCGGGGCCTCCGGGCGCGCCGGGGTCTCGGCCTTGGGGGCCGGCTTCGGGGCGGGACCGCCCGGCTTCGGCGCACCGGCGGCGGGTGCCGCGGGGGCCTGGGGCGCGTCGGCGGCGGGCTTGGGGGCCTCGGCCGCCGGCTTGGGCGCGGCGGTGCCCGGCTTCGGGGCGGCCGCACCGGGCTTCGGCGCGGCGGCGCCGGGACGGGGGGCGCCCTGGGGGGCCCGGGGGGCCTGCTTCTGGCCGCCGCCGGCGGCCGGGAAGGCGTCCCGGAGCTTCCGCACCACGGGGGCCTCGATGGTCGAAGAGGCGGAGCGGACGAACTCGCCCATCTCCTGCAGCTTCGTCACTGCTTCCTTCGACGTGATGCCGAGCTCCTTGGCGAGCTCGTGTACGCGGACCTTAGCCACATTTCTCCTGTCTAGGCCCGCGCCCCGGCATCACACGTGTCGGGTCCGGACCTGCTTTTGGTTGCTAGGCCGGCCTGCGCCGCCGGGCGTCAGGCCGATCGTGGCGCTTAACTGTGGGTACATAGCTAGGCGCTCATCGCTTGGCACTCATCGGGTTTCCATCAGGTTTCTGACCCGCTTTCAGGTTGGACGGTGTTCACGGGGCCCTCTCCGGCGGGAAGGAGCCCCTGTGCGGCCAGGGCGTCGCGAACGGAGGCGGCGTCGACCTGGGCCCGCAGGGCCCGGGGAAACGCCCGCCGCTTCACGGCGAGGGCCGCACACGCCGGCGTGGGGTGCAACCACGCACCCCGGCCGGACGCGCGGCGGGCCGGATCGGCGACGACGGCGGTTCCGCCGTCGCGCTCTGCCGCGACCCACCGCAGCAGCTGGTCCGGGCCGGCTGTGGCGCGGCAACCGATGCAGGTGCGTTGCGGCCGGTGCTTCTCGGCACTCATCTCGCAACCACTCCCACCACTTGCCGGCCCGGGCACGGACCGCAGACCAGTCTACCGCGTTTCGCGCGACTCCGGGACGATGTCGATGCGCCAGCCGGTCAGCTTGGCGGCCAGGCGGGCGTTCTGGCCCTCCTTGCCGATCGCGAGCGAGAGCTTGTCGTCGGGGACGACCGCCCGGGCCTGGCGCGCCTGCTCGTCGAGGATGGCCACGGAGAGGACCTTGGCCGGGGACAAGGCGTTGCCGATGAACGCGGCCGGGTCGTCGCTGTGGTCGACGATGTCGATCTTCTCGTCGTTGAGCTCGTTCATGACGGCGCGGACGCGCGAGCCCATCTCGCCGATGCACGCGCCCTTGGCGTTGATCCCGGCGGCCCGGGCACGGACGGCGATCTTGGTCCGGTGCCCGGCCTCCCGGGCCAGGGAGACGATGTCGACGCTGCCGTCGGCGATCTCCGGCACCTCCATCTCGAAGAGCTTGCGCACGAGGTTCGGATGCGAGCGGGACAGCGTGATGGACGGGCCCTTGGGGCCCTTGTGCACGCTGGTGACATAGGCGCGGATCCGGGTGCCGTGCGTGTAGGCCTCGCCGGGCACCTGCTCGGGCGGCGGCAGGACGGCCTCGATCTCGCCGAGGTCGACCTGGATCATGTGGGCGTGCGTGCCCTGCTGGATCATGCCCGAGACCAGCTCGCCCTCCTTGCCGCGGAACTGGCCGAGGATGCTTTCGTCCTCGACGTCGCGCAGGCGCTGGAGGATGACCTGGCGGGCCGTGCTGGCGGCGATGCGCCCGAATCCGGACGGCGTGTCGTCGAACTCGCCGAGGGCGGTCCCGTCGTCGTCCAGCTCGGTGGCCCAGATCGTCACGTGGCCGGTCTTGCGGTCCAGTTCGGCGCGGGCCCGCTGGATCGCCCCGGGGGTCCGGTGGTAGGCGATGAGCAGGGCCTGCTCGATGGTGGGGATCAGCCGGTCCAGCGGGATCTCCCGCTCCCGTTCCAGCAGGCGCAGCGCGCTCATGTCGATGTCCAACTCAGGCCTCCTCTGCTTCGCCGTCGATGTCCAGGGCGCGGGGCTCCCCCGCGTCGGGCCGGTTCGGGTCGACGTCGACCGTCCCCTTGCGGATGGCGTCGTACGCCACCGCGACCGGCTCTCCCTGCTTGGGCTTCATGCCCTTCTTCACGGGCAGGTCGGGGACGACGACGATGCCCTCCTCGCCGGCCTCGACCAGGCGGCCGGCGATGTTCTCCCCGGCGCGCACGTTGACCTTGACGAGCCGCCCGACGTTGCGCCGCCAGTGGCGGGGCTCCGTCAGCGGGCGGCCCACCCCGAAGGACGACACCTCGAGGTCGTACGGGTCGGCGCCGAAGGCCCGGTCCCGGTCCATCGCCTCGGAGACGGAGTGGGACACCTCTGCGATCGTGTCCAGGTCGACGCCCGCGGTGCCCTCCGCGAGGTCGACGACCACGTGCACGGTCCTGTGGCCGCCGTGCTGGTGGAGCTCGACCTCCTCGAGGTGGAGCCCGTGGGAGGCGACGGTCGGTGCCAGGTGTTCCCTGAGTCGTTGGGCCTCGCCCTGGTGGTCTTCCGGCTGGCCGGACATGCTTTCCTCCCACACGTGATGATGTTGTGCACCCTAGGGTAACGACTTTTCCCAGCCGGTCGGCGCGGGGCGCGGCGGGCCCGCCGGGCGCGCGTGGGATGATGTCCAGCGTGCCCGGCCGCTCCCCACTCCCCCGCAACCCCTGGCGCCGCGCGCTCTCCTGGCTCCGGCGCGCGGCGGTCCTCGTGGTGCTCGGCGCCGTCCTCGCGCTGCTGTTGAGCCCCCAGCCGCGTCCGGCGAGCCGCCCGGCCCAGTCCGCGGTGCCCACCGCGGCCCAGTCCGCGGCCGGGCTCCTCGACGCCGCCCGGGCCCTCGCCGGGACCGGGGCGGACGGCGCCGGCGTGGCGAACGACACCCGCGTGGCCCGGGCCGCGGCCGCCGCGGCCGGCCTGCTCGAACGCCACACGCAGCTCCTCGGCGGCGCGCCGGACGGGACCGCGGGCGCACGGGCCGGACGGCCCGGCGGGACGCCGCCGTCCGGCACGGCCTCCGCCGCGCCCACGCCGTCGTCGGGCACCGCGTCGCCGGGCGACGGTTCGGCGGCGCCCACGCCGTCGGCCTCGGGGCGGGCGGAGCGGCCCGAGGCCGGGCACCTGGCCGCGGCACTGGCGCGCTCGGCGGACCGCCACGCGGCGGAGGCCCTGGCCACGGGCGGCGAACGCGCCCGCACCCTGCTCGGAATCGCCCTGGAACAACACCTGGCCGCCCGGCGCCTCGCCGCGGCCGACGGCGCCGCACAACCGGCGCTGTCGTCGGTCGTCGGCCCCGGGTGGGCCTCCCTCGGCGGCGTCGCGGTCGCCTGCCCGGTCGACGGGGAGTCCACGGCCTCGGCGCCGGCCTCCGCCGGCCGATCGTCGGCGCCGGGCACCGGCGCGGACCCGGCCGCCGGGACCCGCGCGGCCGCGGCGCTGCACACCGCCGCCGACGCCGCCTACCGCGCCGCCTACGCGCACCGGGTGGCGGCCGACCGCGCCGCGACCGGGTCCACGGCGCTGCGGGCCGACGCGGCGGGGCTGGAACTGCTCGGCCGCCGCCTGTCCGGCCTGTTGGAGCCGGGCTGCGCCGCGGTGCGCCGCCCCGCGTACGCCCCGCCCGCCCGGGCCGGCGGCGACTGGGCCTCTGCCGCCCGCTCGTCGTCGGGGCAGCTGGCCGCCGCGCTCCGGGACGCGGCCGCGTGGGCGCCCGCCCCGGCCCGGAAGACGCTCGCCGCCGAGGCCCTCGCGGCCGCGGCCGCCTCGGAGGCCGACACGGGCCACATTCCCCCGCTGACCCGCTGACCCGCGGCCGGCCCGCCGCGCGGCCGCTAGGCCAGGACGTTCTCCTGGACCACGTCGTAGCCGAGCCGGACGATGAGGACGGCGACGACGGCCAGGAACACGACGCGGATGAACTTGCTGCCCCGGCTGACGGCCATCCGGGCGCCCAGGTAGCCGCCGAGCATGTTGGCCGCGCCGAGCAGCAGCCCCAGGCCCCAGAGCACGTGCCCGCTCGGCAGGAAGAACGCGAGCGCGCCGAGGTTGGTGGCCATGTTGACGATCTTCGCCTTGGCGCTGGAGGCCAGGAAGCTGTACCCGAGGAACACCACCATGGCGATGACCAGGAACGAGCCCGTGCCGGGGCCGATCAGCCCGTCGTAGAACCCGATGGCCGCACCGATGGCCCCCGCGGCGGCGTGGTGGCGCCGGCCCCGGTGCCGCAGGGCCGTCAGTTCGCCCACGGTGGGGCGCCGGGCGGTGAAGACGGCGACCGCGACCAGGGCCGCGACGATGATCGGCTTGAACACCGACGCCGGCAGCGCCGTGGCGACGATGGCCCCGCCGAAGGACCCGGCCAGGGCGATCCCCGCCATGGGCAGGGCGGTGCGCAGGTCGGGGTGCGCGCGGCGGTAGTAGGTGGCGGCGCTGGTGGCCGTGCCGAACACCGAGCCCAGCTTGTTGGTCGCCAGCGCCTGGACCGGCCCGATGCCGGGCACGAGCAGCAGGGCCGGCAGCTGGATGAGCCCCCCGCCGCCGACGACGGCGTCGACCCAGCCGGCGGCGAAGCCGGCCAGGAGCACGAGCAGGACGGTTCCGGGCCCGAGCCCCTCCAGCCCGGAACCGTCCAGCCCCTCCACGGCTAGCCGCGGACCAGGGCGGCGACGTGGTCCGCGGCCGCGTCGACCGCGACGTTGGAGGCCTCGCCGGTGGCGCGGTCCTTGACCTCGACGACGCCGTCGGCCAGTCCGCGGCCGACGACCAGGATCGTGGGCACGCCGAGCAGTTCGGCGTCGGAGAACTTGACGCCCGCGGAGACCTTCGGACGGTCGTCGTAGACCACCTCCAGGCCCTCGGCCTCCAGCTGGTCGACGAGGCGGGCGGCCGCGGCGAAGAGCTCCTCGCCCTTGCCCGTGGCCACGACGTGCACGTCGGCGGGGGCGACGGCCCGCGGCCACACCAGGCCCCGGCCGTCGTGGTTCGACTCGGCCAGCGCGGCGACGGCGCGGGTGACGCCGATCCCGTAGGAGCCCATGGTGACGGTGACGAGCTTGCCGTTCTGGTCCAGGACCTTCAGCTCGAGCGCCTCGGCGTACTTGCGGCCGAGCTGGAAGATGTGTCCCATCTCGATGCCGCGGGCGGTCTCCAGCGGCCCGGAGCCGTCCGGGGCGGGGTCGCCCGCACGGACCTCGGCGGCCTCGATGGTGCCGTCCCAGGTGAAGTCCCGCCCGGCGACGAGGCCGTAGACGTGCTTGCCGGGCTCGTTGGCGCCGGTGACCCACGCCGTGCCCACGGCGATCCGCGGGTCGACGAGGAACGGGATCCCGGTGGAGCCCTCCTCGCCCAGGACCCGGCGGTCCGGGCCGAGGCCGGGGCCGATGTAGCCCTTGACGAGCCCCGGGTGGCGCTTAAGGTCCTCGTCGGTCGCGGCCTCGACGGCGACCTCGCCGCCGATGCCCAGGTGGGCGCCGATCCCGGCCTCGATGCGCTTGGTGTCGACGGCGCGGTCCCCCGGGACCGCGACGACGACGACGCGCCGCTCGCCCGTGGGCAGCAGCGCGGCGAGCACGACGTTCTTCAGCGTGTCGGCGGCCGCCCAGGGCCGGTCGCCGCGGGGCGCGATCCGGTTCGACGCCTCGACGAGCGTGTCGATCGTCGGCGTGTCGGGCGTGTCGAGGACCTCGAACGTGGGCGCGTCCGCGTAGTCGGCCGGCCCGGGCGCGACCGTCGTGACGGCCTCGACGTTGGCCGCGTACCCGCCGGGGCTGCGCACGAACGTGTCCTCCCCGACCTCGGTCGGGTGCAGGAACTCCTCGGACTTGGACCCGCCCATGGCGCCGGCCTGCGCGAACACGGGCACGACCTCCAGGCCGAGCCGCTCGAAGATCCGCAGGTAGGCGGCCCGGTGGGCCTGGTAGGCGCGCTCGAGCCCCTCGTCGTCGATGTCGAAGGAATAGGAGTCCTTCATGATGAACTCGCGCCCGCGCAGCAGTCCGGCGCGCGGCCGGGCCTCGTCCCGGTACTTGTTCTGGATCTGGTACAGGTACGCGGGCAGGTCCTTGTAGGAGCCGTACAGGTCCTTGACCAGGAGCGTGAACATCTCCTCGTGCGTGGGGGCCAGCAGGTAGTCGGCCTCCTTGCGGTCCTTGAGCCGGAAGAGCCCCTCGCCGTACTCGGTCCACCGGTTCGTGGCCTCGTAGGGCTCGCGCGGAAGCAGCGCGGGGAAGTGGACCTCCTGGGCGCCGATGGCGTCCATCTCCTCGCGGACGATGCGCTCCACCTTGGCGAGCACGCGCAGGCCCAGCGGCAGCCACGTGTAGATCCCCGGCGCGGCCCGCCGGATGTAGCCGGCGCGGACCAGCAGCTTGTGGCTGGCCACCTCCGCGTCGACGGGGTCTTCGCGGAGCGTGCGCAGGAACAGGGTGGAGAGACGTAGGGCCACGCGTGATGTCCGTTTCCGCGGCGGGGCGCCGCACTCGGTGGAGGAGGGAGCGTCCGCCGCGGCGGACGCCTCCTAATGTAGCGGTCCCGCGACCGCCGCGGCGAAACGCCGCTACCCGGCGGAGGGGGTGTCCGAGGCGGGTTGCCTGTGGGCGGCCCCGGCGGCGGCGAGGGCCTCGGCGGCGGAGCGCAGGGCGTCGTCGACGGCGTCCCCGGGGCGGTCGCCGGCGGGGAGCGTGGCGGTGGCGAGCACGCGGCCGGACCGGACGGAGACGGACACGGAGGTGCTGTCCCGGCCCGACGCCGTGGCGGTGGCGGCCGTGCCCCAGACGGCGTCCGCCCGCTCCAGCGCGCCGGCGTCGGGGTCGACCGCCTCCACCGACGTGGCGACGGCCGCGCCCGGCACGCCCACGGTGAAGCGCCCGCAGGCGGGCAGGGCCCGCTTCACGCGGTCCCTCCGCGCGGCCAGATCCGCGGCGTCGGCGTAGGAGGCGAGTTCGACGGTGTGCTCGCCCGTCGCGCCGGCGACCGGGAAGCGCACCCGCACGACGTCGGCGTCCTCCAAGAGCTCGCGCGGGGTCTCGTCGACGAACACCGAGCAGATCGCCGGCTCCACGCTGGCGCCCGCGGGCAGGTCCCCCAGCGAGGGGCCGCGCTCCAGGTCCTCCTCGAGGGCGACGCGTCCCCCCGCGGAGGCGTCGGCCAGGGCGCGCGCCGCCGACTCCAGGACCGCCGGTTCGAGGGCGGGCAGGGCCGTGGCCGGCAACAGGTCGCCCAGCGGGGTCTGGTCGGCGCCGCCCGTCGCCGTGGCGCCGGTGGACGTTCCACCGCTGCCGGAGGGGTCGCCGGGCGTGCCGGACCGGCCTCCGGTGCCGGGGCCGGACGTGGGGGCGGTGGCGCTGGGGGCGGAGGACCCGGGCCGTGGGGACGGGGAGCCGGTGCCGGAGGGCGGACCCGGCGGCGTGCAGCCGGCCAGGAGCAGGGCGGCGGCCGCGGCGGCGCAGGCCGCCCGGCCCGCGGCAGCGTGGCCCGTGGTGCGCATGCGTCCTCCCCGCGTCGGCGTGCCGTGCCCGGCGTGTCCTAGGGACAGGCTACCGCCGTCAGAACAGGACCGTGGCGAAGGTCCCGGCCTCGCGGAACCCGACCCTCCGGTAGGTGGCCAGCGCGGGGCCGTTGTAGTCGTTGACGTAGAGGCTCGTCACCGGCGCGATCCCGAGCGCGTAGGCGGCCACGGCGGCCATGCGGGCGGCCGCGAGCCCGTGGCCGCGGTGCTCGGGCGCCATCCAGACGCCCTGGATTTGGCTCGCGTGCCGGGACACGGTGCCGAGCTCGGCCTTGAAGCGAATCCCGCCGCCGGGATCGCGGTCCACGAGCGAGTGCCCCTGGCGGATCAGCGAGCGCACGCGCACGCGGTAGTGCGAGCCGCCGCCGGCCAGCGGCGAGTAGCCGAGCTCTTCCTCGAACATCCGGGCGCACGCCGGCAGCAGGGCGTCGAAGTCGCCGCGTTCGGCGGGCCGCACCGCCGGGTCCGGCTCCAGCGCCGGGGGCCGGTCCAGGACCATGAGCGGCTGGTTGGGCCGGATGTCGAAGGCCCGCTGGGGCCCCTCCCGGAGCGCCTCCCACAGGCCGAGGACGGGCGCGGCCGGGCCGAACGCGGAGGAAAAGCGCCGGCCCAGGGGCAGGATGGCCTCCCCGAAGAGGCGGCCGGAGCGGGCGTCGCCGCCCACGGGGACGATGTTCGCCCCGACCCAGCAGGCGCTGGCCAGCTCCCCGCCCTCGAACAGCCCGAGGATGCGCGCGCCGGACGCCGACGGGGCGGCCGTGCCGGTCGCCTCGAGCTGGGCGTCCATGAAGACGTTGGCGACGGGGTCGCGGGAGACCAGGAGGCGCAGCGCCGCGGTGTCCGATCCGGTCAGGACGCGCACCCCGGCGGGGACAGGGCCGCGGGCATGGCGGCCCCCGTCCTCGCCGTCCGGGCGCGCGATCGTGCCGATCGGATTCCTGGCCACTCGCGCCCCCGTTTCCGCGGCGCGCCACGCGCCGCCTCGCACCAGTTTGTCAGGTGCGGGTCGGGTTCGAACAGCCCGCTAGCCGACCGTGACGCTCGGTTGCCCGCCGCCGGCCTCGAGGCCCATGCCCTCGGCGATGCGGTTCGCCTCCTCGATGAGCGTCTCCACGATCTGGTCCTCGGGCACGGTCTTAATGACCTCGCCCTTGACGAAGATCTGCCCCTTGCCGTTGCCGGAGGCGACCCCGAGGTCCGCCTCGCGGGCCTCGCCGGGGCCATTGACGACGCAGCCCATGACGGCGACGCGCAGCGGCACCTCGAGGCCCTCGAGGCCCGCCGTCACCCGGTCGGCGAGCGTGTACACGTCCACCTGGGCGCGGCCGCAGGAGGGGCACGAGACGATCTCGAGCTTGCGCTCGCGCAGGTTCAGCGACTGCAGGATCTGCAGCCCGACCTTGATCTCCTCGACCGGGGGCGCCGAGAGGGACACGCGGATGGTGTCGCCGATCCCCCGCGAGAGCAGCGCCCCGAACGCCGTCGCCGACTTGATCGTGCCCTGGAACGCCGGGCCCGCCTCGGTCACGCCGAGGTGCAGCGGCCAGTCGCCCCGCTCGGCCAGCAGCTCGTAGGCGCGGACCATGACGACGGGGTCGTTGTGCTTCACGGAGATCTTGAAGTCGTGGAAGTCGTGCTCCTCGAACAGCGAGGCCTCCCAGACGGCGGACTCCACCAGGGCCTCCGGGGTCGCCTTGCCGTACTTCTTGAGCAGCCGGGGGTCCAGCGAGCCGGCGTTGACGCCGATCCGGATCGACGTGCCGTGGTCCTTGGCGGCCTGGGCGATCTCCTTGACCTGGTCGTCGAACTTGCGGATGTTCCCGGGGTTCACGCGCACCGCGGCGCAGCCGGCCTCGATGGCGGCGAAGACGTACTTGGGCTGGAAGTGGATGTCCGCGATGACCGGGATCTGGGACTTCCTGGCGATGATGGGCAGCGCCTCCGCGTCGTCCGCGGACGGGCAGGCGACGCGCACGATGTCGCAGCCGGCGGCCGTGAGCTCCGCGATCTGCTGCAGGGTCGCGTTGATGTCCGTCGTCGGGGTCGTCGTCATCGACTGGACGCTGACGGGAGACTCGGAGCCGACCCCCACGGACCCGACCCGGATCTGGCGCGTCTTGCGGCGCGGCGCAAGGACGGGCGGCGGGGCGGACGGCATTCCGAGGTTGACCGAGGTCACAGGTTTCCTCCGTGGTGGTGGGGGGTGGTTGCACCCATTATCGCCCCGCGGGCGTCCGGGGGCCGACTCGCGTGGCGGGACTCACGCGTAGTGGGACAGCTCCCCCGTGACCGGCGACCACTCGGTGATCCGCAGTCCGGACACGAGGCCCCGGGCGTTGAACGGGTCCCGCGTCAGGACCTCGCCCAGCAGGCCCTCCGAGGGGGCGGCGAAGAGCAGGAGCGCGCCGCTGCCGTCCGTGTAGGGCCCGGAGGCGACCAGGGAGGCCCCGGAGTCGCCGTCGCCCAGCCCGGCCAGGAAGGAGCGGTGGCCGGCGCGGTGCTCGTCGCGCGCGGATTCGGTGCCGGGGGCGTAGACGTACTCGACGGCGTAGATGCTCATGGGGCCAGTGTATCCACGGCGCGGCGGTCCCCGGGCCGGTCCCCGGCCGCCGGGGGCGGGCCTACTGGTAGGAGACGAACCACGGCTTGGGCCGCACCGCGAAGGTCTCCCCCGGCGTGAACGTGGGCCGGTCCTCGTCGAGGAAGTTCTTCCAGGCCATCCGGGCCCCCTCCGGCAGGTCGCGCCGCACGTTCTCCCAGGTGGCCATCTTCTCCCCGGGCGTGCCGTGCCCGTCCGCGTGGACAAGCAGCGCGAGCTCCGGGTGCCCCGCGTCGAGGTCCTCCCGGCCGGCCACCATCCGCCGCTGGAACTGGTGCACGATCACGAGCTTCTGCGGCAGCGCGTGCCGCCTGACGAGCCCGGCCAGCCAGGCGTTGGTGCGGTTGAGCTCCTCGGCCCCGACGGAGCCGATCTGGGCCATGTGGCGCTGGCCGGGCTCCAGCCGCCACTCGGGGTCGTAGGCGATCCCGACGTGCGGCCGGGCCAGGAGGCGCTCGTAGTGCTTGGCCTGGGTGAGGAAGTCGGTGCGCCCCGGCTGCAGGTCGAGGACCACGTACACGCCGGCCTCGCCCGCGGCGTCGACCCACTCCTCGAGCACGTCGATCTCGGTGCGCCGCGAGTAGTTGCCGTCGGCGCCGGGCGCGGCCGACGCGACCGTCGCGATGATCTCGAACGCCGGCTGGACCGGTTCGCCGCTGTGGGCCTGGTAGTCCTCGGCCAGCCGGCGCACGCGCGCAACCGCGGCGTCCACGTCCTGCTCGCCGAGCGCGCCCAGCGCCGCCGTCTGCGGGTGGCCGTACAGCGCCACGAACCGCCGGTCGGGGAAGAGCACCTGCCCGCCGCCGGGCAGTTCCGGGCCCGTGGCGGCGGTACGGGCCAGCCCGGCGAAGGCGGCCGGGTCCCCGAACCCGTCCCCCAGCGCGACGAGCGGCGCGTCCGGATGGTCCGCCAGGAAGCCGCGGTCGGCGTCGTTGCGCGGGTCGGGGCCGGTGAGTTCGCGCAGTTCGGCCCCGGCGGCCAGGGCGGTGGCGGCGGCGGCCAGCTCCCCCGCCTCCGCCCCGTCCCGGTCCAGTTGGACCGCGACGGCGGGGCTGTCCGGTCCGGTGCCGGCGGCCGCGGGCGCCGGGGGCGCGTCGCCGGTCGAGGACGCGGCGCCTTCGCCGCTCCGCCGCTCCCGCTCCCCGAGGAGGGCGTCCCAGCCGCCGTCGGGTTCGCCGAACGTGGTCACGCTTCCGGCCCCGAGGCGGTCGAGTTCCGCGCGGAGGTCCCCCGGATCCCCGGCGGCGAGCAGCAGCGGGGCGCCCAGGGCGGCGGCGGTGTCGGCTGCCGCGGCGAGGCGTGCGGCCCCGGCGTCGCCGCCGTCGTCGCCCGGCGCGGGGGCGTTGCCGCCGCCGGCGCCGGTCGGACCGCCGCCGGGCGCGGGAGTGCCGCCGGCCGCGGGAGCGCCGCCGCCGTCGTCCCCGGCCGGGGCGAGGACGACGGCGGTGGGCGCCGACGCGAAGAACGTCCGGCTGGCCTCCAGCGCCAGCCGGGGACCGGTGGCATCGAGCACCGTCACGGCCTCCGGCGGCGTGGCGGCGGTGGCCGCCGGAGGCGCGTGCGTGGCACCTGAGGTGCCCGGCCGTGCGGGTGCGGGCGGCGTGCAGCCCGCCAGCGCCAGTGCCGCCGCGGCCAGTGCGGCCGCCCCCCGGGCGCGCGCGTGCGCCATGCGGTTCCCCCTTCCGCCGGCCCGCGCTGTCGGGCGCCCTACCCGAAGAGACGGACCGGTTTGACGATGTCGGCGTAGATCAACAGGACCCCCATGCCCAACAGTAGCGCCGCGACGACGTAGGTCAGCGGCAGGAGCTTGGCGATGTCGACGGGCCCGGGATCGCGGCGGCGGAACAGCTTGGCGACGCCGCGCCGCAGGGCCTCCCAGAGCGCCCCGGCGATGTGCCCGCCGTCCAGCGGCAGCAGCGGAATGAGGTTGAAGACGAACAGGGCGACGTTCAGGCTCGCCACGAGTCCGATCAGCGTGGCGACGCGGCTCTGGACGGGGATGTCCTCCATGGCGCTGACCTCCCCGGCCAGCCGGCCCACGCCGACCACGGACATCGGCCCGTTGGGGTCGCGCGGCGCGTCGCTGAACGCGGCCTCCGCGACCGCGGCGAGCCGCGCCGGCAGGTCCAGCACCACGTTCGCCACGGCCCGGACGTTCTGGCCGACGAACTCCGGGACCTCGGTCAGCGGCAGGGTCATGAACCGGGCCTCGGAGCCCATCCCGACGAAACCGACCTGGACGGTGCGCACGGTGCCGTCCGCGGCCGTGTCGGGGCGGCCCATCAGGTCCAGCGCGGGCCGCTCGGTGAGCAGCGGGACCATGGTGGTCGTGCGCTGCTCGCCGTCGCGCTCGTAGCCGACGCTGACTTCGCGCCCGGCCGCGTCGCGCACCATGGCCGTGAGTTCGGACCACTCCCACTCCGCCACGGACTGCCCGTCGAAGCTGGTGATGGTGTCCCCGGGACGCAGCCCCGCGGCGTAGGCCGGCGCCTCCGGGTCCCCGGGCCGGCAGGCCTGCTCACCGGCGTCGGCGCGCTCGCGCTGCTCCTCGCCGGTCACCACGCACTGGTACACCTCCGCGACGTGCGTGGTGGACTGCCAGGAGCCGAACCCGCTGAGCAGCACGGCCATCAGCACGGCGGCGATCACCAGGTTCATGACCGGGCCGCCGAGCATGATCACGATGCGCTTCCAGACCGGCAGGCGGTAGAAGAGCCGGTCCTCGTCGCCCGGCTGCAGCTGCTCGGCCGCGGCCTTGCGCGCGTCGTCGGCCAGCTGCTGGAACATGCCGGTGCTGGCGCGGCGCACGCCGCCGTCCTTCGCGGGCGGGTACATCCCGATCATCGACACGTACCCGCCCAGCGGGATGGCCTTCAGCCCGTACTCGGTCTCGCCGCGGCGGCGGGAGAACACGGTGGGGCCGAAACCGATCATGTACTGGGGCACGCGGACGCGGAAGAGCTTGGCGGGCACCAGGTGGCCCACCTCGTGCAGGGCGATGGACACGCCGATGCCGACGGCCATGATCAGCACGCCGAGGACGAAGAGCAGAACGGTCACAGTGTCCCCCAACGATCGGCGGCGGCCTTGCGTGCCCACTTTTCCGCGGCGAGCACGGCCTCGACGTCCAGGGCCTGTCCGGCGACGGCCGCCGGGTCGTAGGCCTCGACGGCCGCCCGCACCGTGTCGACGATGTCCATGAACCCGATGGCACCGGCGTGGAAGGCCTCGACGGCCTCCTCGTTGGCCGCGTTGAAGACGGCCATGTGGGTGGGTGACGCGGCGGCGGCCTCCTTGGCCAGGCGGACGGCCGGGAACGCGTCCTCGTCGAGCGGCTCGAACGTCCACGCGGCGGCCCCGGACCAGTCGCACGGGGCGGCGGCGCCGGGGACCCGGCGGGGCCAGGCCATGCCGAGCGCGATGGGCAGGCGCATGTCCGGGGGCGAGGCCTGGGCGAGGGTGGAGCCGTCGACGAACTCGACCATGGAGTGCACCACGGACTGCGGGTGGACGACGGCCTCGATCCGCTCGAGCGGGACGTCGAAGAGCAGGTGCGCCTCGATGACCTCGAGGGCCTTGTTGACCATGGTCGCGGAGTTGGTGGTCACCACCCGGCCCATGTCCCAGGTCGGGTGGGCGAGGGCCTGGGCCGGGGTGACGGCGGCGAGTTCGGCCCGGGTGCGCCCCCGGAACGGCCCGCCGGACGCGGTGACGAGCAGCCGGGCGACCTCGTCCGGCTCGCCGCCGCGCAGGGCCTGGGCGAGCGCGGAGTGCTCGGAGTCGACGGGCACGAGCTGGCCGGGCGCCGCGGCGTCCTTGACGAGGGCGCCGCCGGCGACCAGGGACTCCTTGTTGGCCAGCGCCAGCAGGTGGCCCGCGCGCAGGGCGGCCAGCGTCGGCGCGAGGCCGATCGAGCCGGTGATCCCGTTCAGGACGACGTCCGCGCCGGGCCACGCGGCGATGGCTGCGGCGGCGTCGGGGCCGGCGAAGACCTCGGGGCGGTAGTCGGGCGCGCCGGCGGCCTCCGCCCGCTCGGCAATCGCGGACGCCAGGGCGTCCGCCGTGCCGGTGGCGGCGCCGACGGCGGCGGCCCGCGTCGCGACGGCCTGCTCGGCGAGCAGGCCGACGTTCGATCCGCCCGCCAGGGCCGCGATCTGGAACCGCCCGGGGGCCTGGGCGGCGACGTCGAGCCCCTGGGTCCCGATGGACCCGGTCGAGCCGAGCACGGCCACGCGGCGGGGGCGGTCGGTGGGCGGCGGGGCGAAGGGGCGCTGCTCGTCGGTCACGCCCCCATTCTCCCAGACGCGGCGGGCCCCGGCCGCGTCGCCGCCCCCGGGCCGCGGCGGCCCGGCCCGCTAGTCCGGCTTCACCGCCAGGACCGGGCAGGGGGCCTGCAGCAGGACCCGTTGCGCCGTGCTGCCCAGCAGGAGCTTCCCGACGGGGCTTCGGCGCCGCAGGCCGATGACGATGGCCTCCGCCGATTCGGCCTCCGCCGCGTCGAGCAGCTCCTGCGCGGCGTCGCCGGCGTCGAACCGGTGGTCGACCCGGTAGTCGACGCCGGCGGCGTCGAGCCGGGAGCGCAGCGCATCGACGCCCTCCGCCGACGCGAAGCGCTGGTCGACGGCGGCGTCCCCGCGCGAGGTGTTGATGACCACGAGGCGGGCGCCGCGTCGCCGTGCCTCGCCCAGGGCGTGCTCCAGGGCGGCCTCGCCCTCGGCGGTGGGGATGTATCCGACGACGACGCTCATGGCCGTGACTCCTCTCGGTGGGCCGCGTGGCGGCCGGTGGTGGTGGTGTCCGCCTGGCCGTCCGTCGCGCCCTCCGGGGCGGCGCCGTCCGGGGTGGTCCCGTCCGGGCTGGTCCCGTCCGGGCCGCCCAAGACGGGGCCGTCCGGGTCGCGCGGGGTGCCGCGGAGCCGGCGCACGCCGGCCACGAGCAGCGGCAGGGCCAGCAGGAGCGCGATCAGCAGGTAGACCACGACCGCGACGGGCTCGGAGAACAGGCCGGCCGGGTCGCCGGCGCTCAGCTGCAGCGAGGTGCGCAGCTTGTCCTCGATGCGGGGTCCGAGGATCACGCCCAGGATCAGCGGCAGCACGGGCAGGCCGTAGCGGCGCATCGCGAAGCCGAGCAGGCCCAGGGCGAGCAGCAGCATGAGGTCGAACGCCTGCAGGTTGACCGCGTACGCGCCCAGCGCCGCGAAGAACAGGATCCCCGCGTACAGGTACGGGCGCGGGATCTGCAGCAGCTTGGCCCAGACGGGGGCCAGCGGCAGGTTGATCAGCACCAGCAGGGTGTTGCCGATGAACAGGCTCGCGATCAGCGCCCACACCAGCTCCGGCTCGTTCTCCAGGAGCAGGGGGCCGGGCTGGATGCCGTACTGGATGAACGCGGCGAGCATGATCGCCGCCGTCGCGTTGGTCGGCAGGCCGAGTGCCAGCATCGAGGTCATGGTGCCCGCGGCCGACGCGTTGTTCGCGGCCTCCGGGCCCGCCACGCCCTCGATCGCGCCGTGGCCGAACTCCTCGCGGTGCTTGGAGAGCCGCTTCTCCGTCACATAGGACAGGAAGGTGGGCACCTCGGCGCCGCCGGCGGGCAGGGCCCCGAACGGGTAGCCGTAGACGGTGCCGCGCAGCCACGGCTTCCAGGACCGCTTCCAGTCCTGGCGGCCCATCCAGGGCCGCCCCACGGGGATGGTGCTGGTCGGCTTCCGGCGCAGGTGCGCGGCGATCCACAGGGCCTCGCCGACGGCGAAGATGGCGACGGCGACGACGACGACGTCGAGCCCGTCCACGAGCAGGGGCTGGTCGAAGACCAGGCGCCGCTGGCCCGTGACGGGGTCCATGCCGACCAGCCCGATGCCCAGGCCGAGCCCGAGGGCGGCGAAGCCGCGCAGTTTGGACTGGCCCAGGACGGCGGTGACGGCGACGAGGGCCAGGAGCATGATCGCCAGGTAGCTCGGGTCCCCGAGGGAGACGGCGAACGCCACGACGATCGGCGCGACCGCGACGAGCAGCGCCGTGCCGATGGTGCCGGCGACGAACGAGCCGATCGCCGCCGTGGCCAGGGCCTGCGCGGCGCGGCCCGCCTTGGCCATCTTGTGTCCCTCGAGCGCCGTGATCACGGTCGCGGACTCGCCGGGCGTGTTGAGCAGGATCGAGGTCGTCGACCCGCCGTACATGCCGCCGTAGTAGATGCCGGCGAACATGATGAACGCGCTCGAGGCCTCGAGCCCGTACGTGACGGGGAGCAGCAGCGCGACGGCCATGGCCGGGCCGATGCCCGGCAGCACCCCGACGGCGGTGCCGAGCAGCACGCCGACGAACGCGTAGAGCAGGTTCATCGGCGTGGCGGCGGTCGCGAAGCCGTCCAGCAGCAGGTTGAGTGTCTCCACCTAGAGCACCCCCTCGAGGATCCCGGCCGGCAGTTTGATGCCGAGGCCGAGGTAGAAGCCGTAGAAGGTCAGGAGGGACAGGGCGACCGCGATCAGCGGGTCCCGGACCCAGTGGCGGCTGCCCAGCGCCGTCACGGCGCCCCAGAACAGCAGCGTGCCGGCGACGACCCAGCCGAGCGTGTCGATCACGAGGGCGGCGACCAGGAAGACGCCGATGAGCGGCAGGACGGTCTTCCAGTCGGTCGGCGTCCCGGGCTCGATGTCCTCGCCCTCCTCGGCCGGGGCGTGGTCGCCGCGGACGACGCGCACCGCGAGGACGACGGCGCAGACCAGCAGCAGGCCGCCCACGAGGTAGGGGAACGTCGCCGGTCCGATGGGGTCGGCCTGGGAGTACGGGACGCGCAGCCGGGACGCGTCCCAGATGGCGAGCGCCCCGGCCGCCCCGAGCAGGGCCGCGAGGCCCAGCTCGGAGCGGTCCTTCAGCCAAGTGCGGGCAGAACTCATTCCAGGCCCAGCTTCTCCAGCGTGTTGGCGACCCGGTCGTCCTGCTCGGTCAGGAACTGCTCGAAGTCGTCGCCGGTCTCGAAGGCGTCGATCCACTGGTTGGCCTCGAGCGCCTCGTCCCACTCCGGGGACTCGTGCATCCGGGTCACGGCGCCGATGAGCTGCTCGCGGTCGGCGTCGGAGATCTCCGGCGGGGCGACGATGCCGCGCCAGTTCGTGAAGACCAGGTCGATGCCGGAGTCCGTGAGCGTCGGGGCGTCGATGCCCTCGATGGGCTCCTCGCCGCTGACGGCCAGGACGCGGATGTCGCCCTTCTCGATCTGCTGCTGGAACTCGCTCGGGCCGGTGGCGGCCGCGTCGATCTTCCCGCCCAGCAGGGCGGGCAGCAGGTCGCCGCCGCCGTCGTAGGAGACGAAGTTGACCTTCTTCGGGTCGATGCCGACCGCCTCCGCCAGCTGCATCGGCAGCAGGTGGTCCGGACCGCCCGGCGAGGAGCCGCCGCCGACGCTGACCTTGGCGGGGTCCTGCTTCCACGCGGCGATCAGGTCGTCGATGGTCTTGTAGGGCGAGTCCTTCGGGACGACGATGGCGCCCGGCTCCTCGATGAGCTTGGCGATGGGGGTCGTGTCCGTCAGCTTCGCCTCGGTGTCGTTCGTGTAGCTGGCACCCACGACGCCCAGGCCCATCAGCATGGCCAGGTCGCCGTTGCCCTTCTCGTTGACGGTCCGGGCGAGCCCGACGGTGCCGCCGGCGCCCGCGAGGTTGAAGACCTCGATGGAGTCGGCGATGCCGGCGTCCTCCATGGCCTTGGCCGCGACGCGGGCGGTGGTGTCGTAGCCGCCGCCGGCCGTGTTGGGGACCATGATCCGCAGCCCCGTCAGCTGCTCCTGGGAGGCCGACGCACCGGCGGCGCCCTCCTCGGCGGTGCTGCCGCCGGTGACCCCGCAGCCGGTCGCGGCGAGTGCGAGGCCCGCGGCCATGGCCAGCAGGCCGGTTCCCTTGCGTACGCGCATTGTTCCGTCCTCTTTTGTCCTGTGGTGGGTGAACGAGACCCACGTTACGAATGCCGGTGACGCCGGTCACCGTTGTGGTCGCAGTGGACATTGTGGTCTTTGTGTTCCCGTACCCCGCCGGGGCGGGCGGCGCCCGGCGGTATCGTTTCACCGTCCCCGCCCGCCGTCGAAGGAGCGCCATGGCCCCCGGAACAGCGCCGCGCCCCCGGCGCCGGATGTCGCTGGCCGGCCAGTACCTGCTGCTGCAGCTGCTGATCGTGGCGGTCGTGCTCGCCGGGGTGTTCGCGATCTCCGTGGCGCAGTCGACGCGCGCGTTCGAGCGCACCGAGAGCCGGCGGGCGCTCTCCGCCGCCGAAACCCTCGCGGCCCTGCCGGTGGTCCGGGGGACGCTGCAGGACACCGAGCCGCGCATGGGGGCGGCCCTGCCGGCGGCCACCGAATCCGTGCGGGCGCTCTCGGGCACGAGCCTCGCGCTGCTGGCGACGCCGGACGGGACGGTCGTGGCCTCGACCGACCCGACCCTGCTGGGCGACGGGCTGCCGCGCCCCGCCGGCACGCAGCCCGGCCGCGCCTGGACCGGCCACGCGGGACTCGGCGGGCGGGAGACCCTGGCCGCGTACGTGCCCGTGATCGGCAACGACGGCGGGGTGGCCGGGACGGCCGTCGTGGCCCGCGAGTACCCCCCGTTCGTCGAACTGGCCGCGGCGGCGACACCGAACCTGGCCGTGTACCTGGGCATCTCCCTGGCCCTGGGCACGGCCGGGTCCCTGCTGCTGTCGCGGCGGGTCAAGCGGCAGACGCTCGGCCTGGAGCCGCGGGAGATCGCCGCCCTGGCGGAGCACCGCGAGGCCGTGCTGCACGGGATCAAGGAGGGCGTGGTCGCCGTCGACGGCTCGGGCCGGATCACCGTGGCCAACCTGCCGGCCCGGGACCTGCTGGGCCTGCCGCCGGACGCCGTCGGCCGTCCGGTCGCCGGGCTCGCGCTCGAGCCGGCGGTCCGGGACGCCCTGCTGGAACAGGACGCCATCACGGACCGCGTGGTCCTGGCCGGCGAGCGCCTGCTCGTGCTCAACCGCCGGCCCATCGGCACGGGCGGCCGCGTCGAGGGGGCCGTGACGACCCTGCGCGACCGGACGGAGCTGGAGACCCTGGAGCGTGAGCTGGGCACCACGCGGGCGACCACGGAGATGCTGCGGGCCCAGACCCACGAGTTCGCGAACCAGCTGCACACGATCTCCGGGCTGATCCAGCTCGGCCGCTACGACGCCGTCGTCGGTTTCGTGGACGGCATCCAGGAGGACCGGACGGCGTTCCGCGACGCCGTCGCCGCGCGCATCGCTGACCCGGCCGTGGCCGCCCTGCTGGTTGCCAAGTCGAGCCTCGCGGCCGAACGGGGGGTGCGCCTGGTGGTGGAGCCGGCCTCGTCCCTCGGGGAGGTCGGCGACGACCTGGCCCGGGACCTGTCCTCCGTCGTCGGCAACCTCGTCGACAACGCGCTGGACGCGTCGGCGGGCTCGCCCGGCGCGGAGGTGTCGGTCCGCGTCGAGGACGTGGGCGGGCGCGTCCGGGTCACGGTCGCCGACTCCGGGCCCGGGGTCCCCGAGGGCGACCTGGACGCCGTGTTCCGCCAGGGGTACAGCACCAAGGGCGCGCCGCGCGGGGACCGCGGCTACGGGCTGGCGATCGTCCGGGCGGTGTGCGCCCGCCGCGGCGGGCGCGTCGCGGTGCGCAACGACGACGGCGCCGTGTTCACGGCCGAACTGGGGAAGGGATCCGTATGACCACCGTCCTGATCGTCGACGACGACTTCATGGTCGCCAGCGTCCACGCGGGATTCGTGCAGGACGTGCCCGGCTTCTCCGTGGTGGGGGTCGCACACACGGGGTCGGAGGCCCTGGCCGCGGCGCGCCGGCTCCAGCCGGACCTGGTGCTGCTGGACATCTACCTGCCGGACGCGTTCGGGGTCGACCTGCTGCCCCGCCTGCGCGAGGCGTCCCCGCAGACGGACGTGATCGTCGTCAGCGCGGCGCGGGAGGCCGAGACCATCCGCCGCGGGCTGCGCGGGGGCATCGTCAACTACCTCATCAAGCCGTTCAAGGCCGCCGACCTGCGCGCCAAGCTGGAACAGTACCGCCGGCTGCACGAGTCGCTCGGCGCGGGGGCCGGACCCGCCGACCAGGCGGAGGTGGACCGGCTCTTCGGCGCGGCCGGGGACGCACGCCCGCCCAAGGGGTACAGCCAGGAGACGTTGAGCCTGGTCGAGGACCTGCTGCGCCGCCGCGGCGGGGACGTCTCCGCCACGGAGGCCGCGGAGGCGTTGGGGACGTCGCGCGTGAGTACCCGCCGGTACCTGGAGCTGCTCGTGGAGAGCGGGCGGGCGCGCGTGGGGCTGAAGTACGGGACCGTGGGCCGGCCCGAGCGCCGCTACGGGTGGATCGACCCGGCGGGCGGGTCGGCCCCGGGCGGGGCCGGGCCCTAGGAGCCGGCGGACGGGCTAGGCGTCGCCGGGCCCGGGGCCGTAGCTGCCGTGCGCGGGCGGCCCCGCCGTCTCGTACGTGTGGACGGCCAGGCCCGCCGTCGTCGACACCGACCCCACGAGGCGCAGCCCGGCCGGCGCGCCGCCGTCGGGAAAGAGCCGCCGGCCCTGGCCGAGGACGACCGGGGCGACGACGAGGCGCAGGGTGTCCAGCAGGCCCGCCGCCAGCAGGGACTGGGCGAGCGTGGCGCTCCCGTGGATCTGCAGCTCCCGGCCGGGCCGGGCCTTGAGCGCGGCCACCTCCTCGGGGACGTCGCCGGCGAGGAGCGTGCTCGGTTCCCAGTCCGCGGACTCCAGGGTGCGGGAGGCGACGTACTTGGGCAGCCCGTTCATCAGTCCGGTGAACGGGTCCCCGGGGTCCGTGATGCGCGGCCAGTCCCGGGCGAAGGCCTCGTAGGTCCGCCGCCCGAGGAGCAGCCCGTCCGCCTCGCGCAGCCAGGCGGCGGCCAGGTCGATGAACTCGCCGTCGACGAAGGGCACGAACCAGCCGCCCTGCGTGAAGCCGCCGCTCGGGTCCTCGTCGGGCGAGCCGGGGCCCTGGGCGACGCCGTCGAGGGACAGGAACTCGGTCAGGACCAGTTTCATGGGGACTCCTCCCGGTTGCGGCGGGCCAGCGACCGGGCGTGGCGCAGCACCACCTCGTCCACCATGCGCCCCCGGAAGCGGAACGCGCCAGACTCCGTGCGCGCGGCCTCCAGGACGCCGCGCGCCCATTCGAGCTCCCCGGGGTCGGGCGCGTAGGCCCGGCGGATCGCCTCCACCTGGGCGGGGTGGATGCACGCGGTGGCCGCGAATCCGCTGGCGACGGCGTCGCGGGCCTCCGCGCTCAGCCCCGCCTCGTCGGCGAGGTCGAGGTGCACGGCGTCGATGGCCGCCTTCCCGTGCGCCCCGGCGGCGAGGCGCACGGCGGCGCGGGCGTGGCGGGCGACGTCGCGGTACGTCCCGTCGGGGTGCCGGCTCGAGGTGCCGCCGAGGGAGGCCACCAGGTCCTCCGCGCCCCACATCAGGGCCACGGTGCCGGGCTCCGCCGCCAGCTCGCCGGCCCGGTGGACGCCGCGGGCCGTCTCGCACAGGGCGACGACCCCGTAGCCGTCGAGCGCGCGGACCTGCTCCGGGTCCTCGGCCTTCGCGAGCATGGCCAGCCGGTAGCCGGTGCCGCGCAGTGCCTCCAGGTCGCGGGCGAAGTCCTCCGTGCCGGCCGGGTTGACGCGCACGATCGTGCGCTCCGGGTCCAGCGGGGTCGCGGCCAGCGCCCGGCGCGCGGCCGGCCGGTCGGCGGGCAGCACGGCGTCCTCGAGGTCGACGACGACCGCGTCCGCGCGCGCGGCCGCCTTCGCGTAGCGCTCCGGCCGGTCCGCGGGAACGAACAGGATCGCCGGGCCCAGCCCGAACGCCGCCGCCCCGCCGTCGTCCGTTCCGGGCCGGAACCCGCCCTCCGGCGCGTTCACGCCGTCGTCTCCCCGCGCCGGGCCGCCTCGTGGGCCTCGCGCGTCCACATGAGGCAGCTGCGCGTGACCTCGGCGACGGTGGCGCCGTGCTGGTTGCGTCCGGTGTGCCGGAACGTGGCGATCCCCTGGCCGGGCCGCGACCGCGACGGGCGGGCCTCGACCACCTCCGTCTCCGTGTAGAGCGTGTCGCCGTGGTGGACCGGGTGGGGGAAGCGCACGTCGGTCAGCCCGAGCTGGCCGACGATCGTGCCCTGGGTCAGCTGGGGCACGGACTGCCCGACGACGGTGGCCAGCGTGAGCATCGAGTTCACGAGCCGCTGCCCGAACGGCTGCGTGGCGCTCCACGCCGCGTCCAGGTGCAGGGCCTGGGTGTTCATCGTCATGGTCGTGAACAGCACGTTGTCGGCCTCCGTGAGCGTGCGGCCCGGCCGGTGCACGTACACGGCCCCGGTCTGCAGCTCGTCCAGGTACAGGCCCCGCTGTTCGATGCGCGGCGCGTCGTCCATCTGCCGTCCCCTCCCCTACAGCCCGAGTTCGCGGGCGATGAGCATCAGCTGGACCTCGGTCGTGCCCTCGCCGACCTCGAGGATCTTCGAGTCCCGGTAGTGCCGGGAGACCAGGAACTCGTTCATGAACCCGTACCCGCCGAAGACCTGGGTGGCGTCGCGGGCGTTGTCCATGGCCGCCTCCCCGGCGACCAGCTTCGCGATGGCCGCCTCCGTCTTGAACGGCTTGCCCGCGAGCATCTTCGACGCGGCCGCGTAGTAGGCCAGCCGCGCCGTGTGGGCCCGGGCCTGCATGCGGGCGATCTTGAACTGGATGCCCTGGTGGCTGCCGATGTTCGTGCCGAACGCGTGGCGCTCCTTCGCGTAGCGCACGGACTCGTCGACGCAGCCCTGTGCGGCGCCGGTGGCCAGGGCGGCGATCGCGATGCGGCCCTCGTCGAGGATGGACAGGAAGTTCGCGTAGCCGCGGCCCCGCTCCCCCAGCAGGTTCGACTCCGGGACCCGGACGTCGCGCAGGGTCAGGGGGTGGGTGTCGGAGGCGTTCCACCCCACCTTGTTGTAGGCCTTCTCGGCGGTGAAGCCCGGGGTCCCGGCCGGGACCACGATGGTGGAGATCTCCTTCCTGACGCTGCCGTCCGGCCCCTCGCTGGTTCCGGTCACGGCGGTGACGGTGACGTGCTGGGTGATGTCCGTGCCGGAGTTGGTGATGAATTCCTTGGTCCCGTTGAGGACCCACTGCCCGTCCTCCAGCCGCGCCGTGGTGCGCGTGCCGCCGGCGTCGGAGCCCGCCTCCGGCTCCGTGAGCCCGAAGCCGGCGAGCGCCTCGCCGGACGCCAGGGCGGGCAGCCACGCCCGCTTCTGCTCCTCGGTGCCGAACCGGTAGACCGGCATCGCGCCGAGGGAGACCCCGGCCTCGAGCGTGATGGCGACGGACTGGTCGACGCGGCCGAGCTGCTCGAGCGCGAGGGCGAGCGCGAAGTAGTCGCCGCCCTGGCCCCCGTACTCCTCGGGAAACGGGAGGCCGAAGAGCCCGAGCTCCCCCATCTGCCGCACGATGCCGTACGGGAAGCTGTGCTCCGCGTCGTGGTGCGCGGAGACCGGGGCGACGACCTCGTCGGCGAATTCGCGGACGGTGTCGACGAGGTCCTGGTGTTCCTCGCTCAGTTCGAGGTTCGGCATGCTACTGGTTCCCTTCGGGGTCGGGGTGGACGGTGGCGAGCACCTGGCCCTTGGCCACCTGGTCGCCGAGGCGGGCGTGGAGGGTGACGGTGCCGGCGACGGCGGCGGTCAGGGCGTGCTCCATCTTCATGGCTTCGACGCCGACCAGCTTCTGGCCTGCCGCGACCCGGTCGCCCGTGGCAACCGCCAGCGAGGCGACCGTGCCGGGCATCGGCGCCTTCGCCTCCGGATCCGCGGGGGCGCCGCCGCGGTCGACGGCGGCCAGCTGGCGGGCCAGGCGCTCCCTTCGGTCCAGCAGGCGCACCCGTGCGCCCCCGCCGGACGCGCTGACCCAGACGGTGTGCCCTCCGGCGTCGGCGGGGTCGGGCAGCGCGTCCACGGGCAGCGTGTGGCCGTCGACGGCGTAGCGGCCTGCGCCGGGCACGTCGTCCACCGTGTGGGTGCGGTCCCCGAGGCGCAGCAGCACCCGGGTGCCGCCCCCGGGGGCGGGGCGCGGCGGCCCGGCCTCGACCGCGACCGTCTCCTCCCCCGTCTCGAGTTCGAGGCGGCGCGGGTGCGGGCGCCCGGCCCGCCAGCCGTCCGCGGCATGCCACGGGTCCGCGCTGGCGGGGACGGCGGTGAGCAGCCGGTGGGCCGCGGCCGCGAGCTCCGCGTCCGTGGGCGGCACCGGGGCCGGGGTGCCCCGGCGGTCGATGAGGTTGGTGTCGAGCCGCCCCGCGGCGACCGCCGGGTCGGCGAGCAGCGAACGCAGGTAGGCCGTGTTGGTCGCGACGCCGAAGACGCGGGTCGCGGCGAGCGCCGCGTCGAGCCGGGCGAGCGCCGTGGCGCGGTCGGGCCCGTGGGCGATGACCTTCGCGACCATGGGGTCGTAGTCCGGGCCGATGGTGGCGGGCCCGTCCAGCATCGCGTCCACCCGCAGGCCCGGTCCGGAGGGCGCCCGGTAGTGGAAGACGCGCCCGGTCGAGGGCAGGAACCCGGAGGCGGGGTCCTCGGCGTAGACGCGGGCCTCGACGGCGTGGCCGGCCAGGCCGACGTCCGCCTGGGCGATGGAGAGCCGCTCCCCCGCGGCGATGCGCACCTGCCACTCGACGAGGTCCACCCGCTCCCCGCGGACCCGCACGACCTCCTCCGTGACCGGGTGCTCGACCTGGAGCCGGGTGTTCATCTCCATGAAGAAGAACTCGTCCGGGTCGGCGTCGGAGACCAGGAACTCGACGGTCCCGGCCCCGGTGTACCCGACGGACAGCGCGGCGTCGACGGCCGCCCGCCCGAGCCGCTCCCGCAGCGCGGCGCCGCCGTCGTACCCCTCCAGCAGGGGCGCGGGCGCCTCCTCGATGACCTTCTGGTGGCGGCGCTGCAGCGAGCACTCGCGCTCGCCGAGGTGGATGGCGTGGCCGTGCGCGTCCGCGAGGACCTGGACCTCGATGTGGCGGGGGCTGCGGACGAGCCGCTCGAGCAGCAGCGTGTCGTCGCCGAAGGCCCCCAGCGCGGTGCGGCGCGCGGTGGCGAGCGCGTCGGGCAGCGCGTCCGGCGCCTCGACGGCGACCATGCCCTTGCCCCCGCCCCCGGCGGAGGGCTTGATGAGCAGCGGGAAGCCGACGCCGGAGGCGGCCGCGACGAGTTCGGGATCCGCGAGCCCGGGCCGGGCCACGCCGGGGACCGTCGGCACGCCCGCGGCGGCGACGTGGTTCTTGGCGCGGATCTTGTCGCCCATGACCTCCAGCGCGTGCGTCCCCGGTCCGATGAACGCGATGCCGGCCTCCGCGAGCGCCCGCGCGAACGCGGCGTTCTCGGCCAGGAACCCGTAGCCGGGGTGCACCGCCCGGGCCCCGGTGGCCCGGCAGGCGCGGAGCACGGCGTCGGTGTCGAGGTAGCTCTGGGCGGCCGGGGCCGGACCGAGCCGGACGGCCTCGTCGGCCTCGCGGACGTGCAGGGCGCCGGCGTCGGCGTCCGAGTAGACGGCGACGGAGCGGATCCCGAGGCGGCGCAGCGTGCGGACGACGCGCACGGCGATCTCGCCGCGGTTGGCGACCAGGACGGTGTCGAAGAGTTCCATGGGTGTGACCTACATCCGGAAGACGCCGAAGGAGGTCTCCGGCAGGGGTTGGCGGGAGACGACATCCAGGGCCATGCCCAGGACGCGGCGGGTGTCGGCCGGGTCGATGATGCCGTCGTCCCAGAGCCGGGCGGTCGAGTAGTAGGGGTTGCCCTGGGCCTCGTACTGCTCGCGGATGGGCGCCCTGAACGCCTCCTCGTCCGCGGCGGACCAGTCCTCGCCGCGGGCCTCGAGCCCGTCCCGGCGGACGGTGGCCAGGACGGAGGCGGCCTGGTTGCCGCCCATGACGGAGATCCGGGCCGCCGGCCACATCCAGAGGAAGCGCGGCGAGTACGCGCGCCCGCACATCGAGTAGTTCCCGGCCCCGAACGAGCCGCCGATCACGACGGTGAGCTTCGGGACCCGGCACGTGGCGACCGCGGTGACCATCTTGGCCCCGTCCTTGGCGATGCCCCCGGCCTCCGCGTCCCGGCCGACCATGAACCCCGAGATGTTCTGCAGGAACAGCAGCGGCACGCCGCGCTGGTCGCACAGCTCGATGAAGTGGGCGCCCTTGCGGGCCGACTCGGAGAACAGGACGCCGTTGTTCGCCACGATCCCCACCGGGTGGCCGTGGATGCGGGCGAACCCGGTGACGAGGGTGTCCCCGTGGCCGGCCTTGAACTCGTGGAAGGCGCTGGCGTCGACCAGCCGGGCGATGACCTCCCGCACGTCGTAGGGCGCGTTGACGTCGACGGGGACCACGCCGTAGAGCCCCTCCGGGTCGACGGCGGGGTCCTCGGCGTCCGCCACCTCCCAGGCGGGGGCCTGCGGCGGCGGCAGCGTGGCGACGATGTCGCGCACGATCTGCAGGGCGTGGGCGTCGTTCTCGGCCAGGTGGTCGGCGACGCCGGAGGTGTGGGCGTGCAGCTCGCCGCCCCCCAGCTCCTCCGCGGAGACCTCCTCGCCGATGGCCGCCTTCACGAGGGGCGGCCCGCCGAGGAAGATCGTGCCCTGGTTGCGCACGATCACGGTCTCATCGCTCATCGCCGGCACGTACGCGCCGCCGGCGGTGCAGGAGCCGAGGACGGCGGCGATCTGGGGCACCTTCGCGGCGGACAGGCGCGCCTGGTTGTAGAAGATGCGGCCGAAGTGCTCGCGGTCGGGGAAGACCTCGTCCTGTTTGGGCAGGAACGCCCCGCCCGAGTCGACGAGGTAGACGCACGGCAGCCCGTTCTCGAGGGCGATCTCCTGGGCCCGCAGGTGCTTCTTGACGGTCATCGGGTAGTAGGTCCCGCCCTTGGCGGTCGCGTCGTTGCAGACCACCATGACCTGGCGACCGTGGACCAGTCCGATGCCCGCGATGACCCCGGCCCCCGGGCTGGCGCCGTCGTACATCCCCTCCGCGGCGAGCGGTGCGACCTCCAGGAACGGGGACCCCTCGTCCAGCAGGCTGTCCACCCGGTCCCGCGGGAGGAGCTTGCCGCGGTCGGTGTGCCGTTTCCGTGACGCCTCGGGCCCGCCGAGCGCGACCGCGTCGAGGCGCTCGCGCAGCGCGTCGACCAAGGCGCGCTGGGCGGCCGCGTTCGCCGCGAATGCGTCGCCGGCCGCGTCCGCTCGGGTCTCGAGTCTCTCCATGTCGGCCTTCCCCGGGCCCGCCGCGGGGTCCCCGCCGGGCCGTTCGGTTAGTATCTATTAACTGAAATCGACGGTACTGTTCAGGCACCGGAATGTCCAGCAACTTCCGTGGCGCGGGCCACACGATCGGGGAAACCATGGCGATGGCGGACGGGGAGCCGACGACGGGGCGCAGCGCCGCGAAGGCCAGCCGCCGCTCGACGCTGCTCGCCGAGGCCGCCCGGCTGTTCGCGCGACACGGGTACAACGGGGTCTCCATCGAGGACCTCGGCGCTGCGTGCGGAATCAGCGGGCCGGCCGTCTACCGGCACTTCCCCGGCAAGGCCGCCGTCCTCGGCGCGCTGCTGGTGGGCGTGAGCGAGGACCTCCTGGAGGGCGGCCGGCGGGTCGAGGCCGGGGACGGGGACCCCATCGAGGTCCTGCGCCGGCTGTGCCGCTTCCACGCGGACTTCGCCCTGGACCACCCGGACGTGATCCGGGTGCAGGACCGGGACCTGTCGAGCCTCGCGCCGGAGGACGGGGCCCTGGTGCGCCGGCTCCAGCGCGAGTACGTCGACGTGTGGGCCGGACAGCTGCGCAGGCTCCACGGCGACGAGGACCTCGACGCCGCGCGGTCCCGGGCCCACGCGGTCTTCGGCCTCATCAACTCCACGCCGCACTCGGCCCATGCGGGCCGGACGGCGCGGGAGACGATGCACGCGCGCCTCGTCACGATGGCCGTGGCCGCCCTCACGGTCCCGGTAGGCTAGGCGCAGGACAACGACCCCGAGGAAAGGGATGGCAGTGAGGCTACGCCCCGTGGAGCCGACGGACTTGGACAAGTTCTTCGAGCACCAGCAGGACCCCGAAGCGCAGACGATGGCCGCCTTCATCGCGAAGAACCCGGCCGACCGCGGCGTCTTCAACTACCACTGGGGCCTCATGCTCCGCGACCCCGAGACGGTGGCGCGCACCATCGAGCACGACGGCGAGGTCGCCGGCTCGATCATCGCCTACCCCAACGAGGGCACCCCCGAGATCAGCTTCTGGACCGACAAGAAGTTCTGGGGCCGCGGCATCACCACCTCGGCCGTCGACGCGTTCCTGGCCGAGTTCACGCAGCGCCCCGTGCGGGCCCGCGTCGTCACCGACAACATCGGCTCCCAGAAGGTCCTCGAGCGCCGCGGCTTCAAGGTCATCGGCGAGAACGAGGACTTCGCCAACGCCCGCGCCGCGGTCGTGAAGGAATACGTCATGGAGCTCGCCTAACGAGTCCCGGGCGGGCCTTCCCCGCACCACTGGCCCCGCCGCCCCGCGCGTGTTACCCAAGACGCATGAGGCACACCACAGCATCGAAGTACGCATCCATGGCGGCGGCCGGGCTGCTGGCCACTGCCCTCCTGACGGCGTGCGACACCGGTTCCGACGCCGCCGAGGACGGGGCCGCGGGCGGCCCGACGGCCGCGCCCGACACCAGCTCCTCGGCGGCCGGGGGCACGTCCGCCTCGGATTCGGCCCCGCCGTCGTCCGGGTCCGCCGCCTCCGGCGGCGCCGCCGCGGGCGGGGACCAGGCGGTCGCCGCCATCGCGGCCGCGACGTCCGGTGGCGGCAAGGCCATCGAGCTGGACCGCGAGGACACCGAGGAGGGGTTCAAGGTCACTGTCCTGGAGGGCGAGACCGCCCGCGAGGTCCGGATCGGGCCGGACGGCCAGGCGCAGGACGAGGAGCGCGGGGAACGGCTGGACGCGGACGAGCTCGCCGCGGCGGAGGCCGCCACGGTCGAGCTCTCCGAGGCCCTGCGGACGGCCCTCGGCGAGGCCCCGGACCGCGTCGTCGACGAGGCCGAACTGGACGACCGCAACGACACGGTCGCCTGGAAGGTCTCGCTCGACTTGCCGGACCGCCCCGACGACAACCAGGAGGTCTACGTCGACGCGGCCACCGGCGACGTCATCAAGTAGCGCGCCGCGGACGGCCCGCGTCACACCATCGCGACCAGCATCCCGGGGTCGGACAGGATGGTGCCGACGTCGGCCAGGAACCGCGAGCCCTGCTCGCCGTCGACCACGCGGTGGTCGAACGAGAGGCTCAGGGTCACCACGTCGCGCAGCGCGATCCCGCCTTGGTGCTCCCACGGCAGGCGCCGGACCTGTCCCAGGGCCAGGATCGCCGACTCCCCGGGGTTGAGGATCGGCGTGCCGGCGTCGACGCCGAACACGCCGACGTTCGTGATCGAGACCGTCCCCCCGCGCAGGTCCTCCGGCCGGGTCGCGCCGGCGCGTGCGGCCTCCACCAGCCCGGACAGGGCAGCGGCCAGGCCCGTCAGGTCGAGGGCCTGCGCGTCCTTGATGTTCGGCACGAGCAGCCCGCGCGGGGTGGCGGCCGCGATCCCGAGGTTCACGTAGCCGAAGCGCACGATCTCCCCGGCCTCCTGGTCCCAGCGCGAGTTCAGCGACGGGTTGCGCGCCAAGGCCAGGCACACGGCCCTGGCGACGACGGCCAGCACGTTCAGCCGCAGCCCGCGGAACTCGGGCCGGCTCCGGATCCGCTCGAGCAGGGCCAGGGTCTCGGTGGCGTCGACGGTCAGGAACTCCGTGGCGTGGGGGGCCGTGAACGCGCTGGCCACCATGGCCTCGGCCGTCGCCTTGCGGACCCCCTTGATCGGCGTGCGCTCCTCGCGGGGCGCGCCGTTCAACGTGGGCGCCGCGCCGGCCACCGCCGGCCCGGAGGCGGGGGTGGACGGCGCGGCCGCCCCGGCCCCCGCCGCCTCCTCGACGTCCGAGCGCGTGATCAGTCCGCGGGGTCCCGTGCCGGAGACCGCGTCCAGGTCCACGCCCAGGTCCCTGGCGAGCTTGCGCACCGGCGGGGTGGAGCGCGGCCGCTCGGCGGGCGACGGGTTCCCCGATCCCGCGGCGCCGGCCTCGGTGGCGGACTGGGCGCCGCCCGCCGCGGCAGGGGCGGGGGCAGCAGGCGCCGGGGCTGGCGGCGCCACGGACGCATCCGCCGCCCGCCGGGTCCGGCGCGCGGGACGGCCGTTGGACTCCGCCGCGGCGCCGTAGCCGACGAGCGTCGGCGTGCGCCGCGGCGCCGCTTCGCCGTCGTCCTGCGCCCCGGCACCGCCGTCCGCGGTGCCGGGGCCCGCGGCGGCGGCCGCGCCCTCGCCCTGCCCACCCTCGCCCTCCCGGCCGGTGCCGGGCAGGTCGAAGGAGACGATCGGCTTGCCCACCTCGACGGTGGCGCCGGGCTGCTCGTGGATCCGCGCGATGCGTCCCGCGTAGGGCGACGGAAGCTCGACGACGGCCTTGGCCGTCTCGACCTCCCCGATCACCTGGTTCAGTTCCACGGTGTCGCCCTCGGCGACGCGCCACGAAACGATCTCGGATTCGGTCAGTCCCTCCCCCAGGTCGGGGAGCCGGTACACCTTCAGCACGGTACTCATCTAGCCTTCCAGACTGCTCAGTGAGTTGGGGCGGTCCAGGACCCGGTCGACGCCATCGAGGATCCGGTCCAGGTCGGGCAGGTGGTGGGACTCGAGCTTCGACGGCGGGTAGGGGATGTCGAACCCGGTCACCCTCACGGGGGCGTGCTCCAGGTGGTAGAAGCAGCGCTCGACGACGGACGAGGCGATCTCCGCGCCGAGCCCGACGTGCCGGCCCGCCTCGTGTGCGACGACGAGCCGGCCCGTCTTGCGCACGGACGCCTCCACCGTGCCGAAGTCGATCGGCGACAGCGAACGCAGGTCCACGACTTCGAGCGAGACCCCCTCGTCCGCGGCGGCCACGGCCGCGTCCAGCGCCGTCTTGACCATGGGGCCGTACGCCACGAGCGTCGCGTCCGAGCCCTCGGCCACGACCCGGGCCTCGCCCATCGGGATGCCGGCGTCCTCCTCGTCGAGCTCGGCCTTGACGTGGTAGCGCCGTTTGGGCTCGAGGAAGACGACCGGGTCGTCGCAGGCGATCGCCTGGCGGATCATCGTGTAGGCGTCCTGCGGGTTCGATGGGCTGACGACGCGCAGTCCGGCGGTGTGGGCGAAGTACGCCTCCGGGGATTCGGAGTGGTGCTCGGGCGAACCGATGCCGCCGCCATACGGGATGCGGATGGTCAGCGGGACGCGCAGGCTGCCGCGCGTCCGGTAGTGCAGCTTGGCGACCTGGCTGACGATCTGGTCGAACGCCGGGTACACGAAGCCGTCGAACTGGATTTCGACGACGGGGCGGAACCCGCGGTAGGCGAGGCCGATCGCGGTGCCCACGATGCCGGACTCGGCCAGCGGCGAGTCCAGGACGCGGTGCTCGCCGAAGTCCTTCTGCAGCCCGTCGGTGATGCGGAAGACCCCGCCGAGCCGGCCGATGTCCTCCCCCATGAGCACGACCTTCCCGTCGTCCTCCATGGCGCGGCGCAGGCCGGCGTTGATGGCCTTGCCGAACGTCGTGGCGGTCACCGCGGCTCCCCCGTCCCCTCGAATTGGTCCAGGTACAGGCGGTACTCCTCGCGCTGGCGCTCCAGCCACGGGTGCTCCTCCGCGTACGCGTGGTCGAACACGCTCAGCGGCTCGGGGTCGGCCATCTGCGCGATGCCCAGGCGCAGGTGCGCGGCCGCCCGGTCGGCCTCCGCCTGGGCCCCGGCCCGGACGGAGGCGACGTCGGCTCCCCGGAGCCCGAGCAGCGCCTCGACCCGGGCGATCGGGTCCCGGGCGCGCCAGGCCTCCAGGTCCGCCTCCGTCCGGTAGCGGGTGGGGTCGTCGGCGGTGGTGTGGGCGCCCATCCGGTAGGTGACGGCCTCGATGAAGCTCGGCCCGCTGCCGGTGCGGGCCCGGTCGAGCGCCCAGCGGGTGGCCCCGAGGACGGCGAGGACGTCGTTGCCGTCGACGCGCATGGAGGGGATCCCGAAGCCGGGCGCCCGGTCCGCGAGCGGCGTGCGCGACTGCACCGTGACGGGCTCGGAGATCGCCCAGCCGTTGTTCTGGCAGAAGAAGACGCAGGGCGCCTGGTAGCTCGCGGCGAACACCATGGCCTCGTTGACGTCGCCCTGGCTGGTGGCGCCGTCCCCGAAGTACGTGACGGCGGCCTGGTCGCCGCCGTCCATCGCGATGCCCATGGCGTAGCCGGCGGCGTGCAGGGCCTGCGAGCCGATGACGATCTGCGCGGTGGCCACGTTGAACTCGTGCGGGTCCCAGCCGCCGTTGGCGTTGCCGCGCCACACGCGCAGGATGTCCACCGTGTCGATGCCCCGCACGTACATGACGCCGGTCTCGCGGTAGGACGGGAACACGAAGTCGTCCCCGCGCAGGGCGTGGACGGAGCCGATCTGGGCCGCCTCCTGGCCCAGCAGTGGCGGCCAAAGCGCCAACTCGCCCTGCCGCTGCAGGGCGGTGGCCTCCGTGTCGATGCGCCGCGCCGCCACCATGTCCCGGTGCAGGCGGGTCAGCATCGCGTCGTCGACGTCCTCGACCCAGGGGTCGAGCTCGGAATCCGGGCGCCGTTCGCCATTCGGGGCGATCAGCTGGATGGGATCGCCACCCCGCCCCGTGTGGACCGGCGCTGCCTCGTGGACGGTCACGTCGCACACCCTTCCGTGGTTGGTCCGGCGGGGCCGCGCGGGGTGTGCGCGGTCCGCCGTGGGGCGTCATCGCCCCGTTGCTGTGACCGTACTCACATCGCACACGACGCACAACCACCCCGAGGAAACCTGCGCAGGATGCACTGTGTCGTCCACCACTACCATGCTACGGTTGCGCATCATGCACCCCTTGGACGAGACCGACCGCCGCCTGCTCGACGCGCTCGCGGAGGACCCGAAGGCCACCGTCGTCGCGCTCGCCCAGCGCCTCGGGATGTCCCGCAACACGGTGCAGGCGCGGATGGCGCGGCTGGAGAACCACGGGGCGTTCCTGCCGTTCGAGCGGCGCATCGACCCGGCGGCCCTGGGCTTCCCGCTGACCAGCTTCGTCCACATCCACGTCACGCAGTCCCTGCTGGCCGAGATCGTCCAGGAGCTGGCCCGGATCCCCGAGGTCGTGGAGGCGCACGGGCTGACCGGCAGCGCCGACATCCTGGCCCGCGTCGTCGCCCGCGGCGCCGAGGACCTGTTCCGCGTCCACGGCACGATCCTCGGGATCGCCGGCGTCGAGCGGGCGGACACGTCCCTGTCCATGACGGAGCTCATCCCCCACCGGACCCGCCCGCTGCTGCGCACGCAACCGTAGCCACCGGCGGCACAGCGCGGGGAGCGCGCACTCCCCGCGGCCGGGGGAACCCTCCGCGGCGGCCTCCCCCACGCGCGGAACCGGCCCCGCCGCGGGCTGCGGCGGGGCCGGTTCGGCCTCGGGGGCGCCGGTCGGCGGCGCGGGCCCGGCGCTAGTGCTCCACGGCTTTCTCGGCGCCGACGCCGGTGAGGGAACGGACCTCCATCTCGGCCGCGATGACCGGATCCTCCGTGCGGCGGTCCGTCACGGTGCCGATCCAGCCGAGCAGGAACGCCAGCGGGATGGACACGATGCCCGGGTTCTTCAGCGGGAAGAGGGCGAAGTCCGCGGTCGGGATCATCGAGGTCTCCGTGCCGGACATCACCGGGGAGAACACGATCAGCAGGATCGCCGCGGCGAGGCCGCCGTACATCGACCAGACGGCGCCGCGGGTCGTGAAGCGGCTCCAGAAGAGCGAGTAGACGATGGTCGGCAGGTTGGCGCTGGCGGCGACCGCGAAGGCCAGTGCCACCAGGAAGGCCACGTTCTGGCCCTGCGCGCCGATGCCACCCAGGATCGCCAGGACGCCGATGACCAGCACCGTCCGGCGGGCGACCTTGACCTCCTTCTCCGGGGTGGTGCGTCCCTTGGCGATGACGTTCGCGTAGATGTCGTGGGCGAACGACGCGGCGGCCGTGATGGTCAGGCCGGCGACCACGGCGAGGATCGTGGCGAAGGCGACGGCGGAGATGACGCCGAGCAGCAGGGACCCGCCCAGCTCGAACGCCAGCAGCGGGGCCGCCGAGTTCACGCCGCCCGGGGCGGCCTGGATGCGGTCGGGGCCGATGAGCGCCCCGGCGCCGTAGCCGAGGACCAGCGTGAACAGGTAGAACGCGCCGATCAGCCAGATCGCCCAGACCACGGACCGGCGGGCCTCCTTGGCCGTGGGGACCGTGTAGAAGCGCATCAGCACGTGCGGCAGGCCGGCGGTCCCGAGGACCAGGGCCATGCCGAGCGAGATGAAGTCGAGCTTGGACATCTCGCTGGCACCGTAGGCCAGGCCCGGGTTCAGCAGCGCCTCGTTGCCGGCCGTGGCGACGGCGTCGCCGAGCAGGGCCGAGAGGTTGAAGCCGTACATCGCCAGGACCCAGATGGTCATGATGAACGCGCCGGCGATGAGCAGGCAGGCCTTGATGATCTGCACCCAGGTGGTGCCCTTCATGCCGCCGACCAGCACGTAGAGGATCATCAGCGCGCCGACGACCGTGATCACCAAGGACTGGCCGAGCTTGTCGTCCACGCCGAGCAGCAGGGAGACGAGCGCCCCGGCGCCGGCCATCTGGGCCAGCAGGTAGAACACGCAGACGGCGAGCGTCGTGGTCGCCGCGGCGATGCGGATGGGGCGCTGGTTCAGCCGGAAGGACAGCACGTCCGCCATGGTGAACTTGCCGGTGTTGCGCAGCAGCTCCGCGACGAGCAGTAGGGCGACCAGCCAGGCGACGAGGAACCCGATGGAGTAGAGGAAGCCGTCGTAGCCGTTGATCGCGATCGCGCCGCAGATGCCCAGGAAGGAGGCGGCGGAGAGGTAGTCGCCGGCGATAGCGGTGCCGTTCTGGCCGCCGGAGAAGGAGCGGCCGCCCGCGTAGTAGTCGGCGGCGGTGCGGTTGTTCTTGCTGGCGCGCAGCACGACGACGAGGGTCACGCCGACGAACAGGGCGAAGATCAGGATGTTGACCCACGGGTTGCCGACGTTGGTCGTTTCGGCGGCGGCGGCCGCCACGGGGACGATGGCGCTCACTGGTTCTCTCCTTCGCGGGCGTCGCCGGCGGCGGCCTCGATGCGGTGGCGGATGGCCTCGGCCTGGGGGTCGAGCTTCTTGTTGGCGAACCGCACGTAGGCGGCGGTGATGGCGAACGTGGAGACGAACTGGAGCAGCCCGAGCACGAGGCCGACGTTGATGTTGCCGATCAGCTTGATGGACATGAATCCGTGCGCGTAGTCGGCCAGGAGCACGTAGGCGAAGTACCAGACCAGGAACGCGACGGTCATGGGGAACACGAAGCTGCGGTGCGTCCGGCGCAGCTCGCGGAACTCGGCGCTGGACTGCACCTGGGCGAAGTCCGTCGCCGGGTCCTGGGCGGTCCGTGCCTCGGACTCGGGGGCGTGCTCGCCGGTGGCGTGGGGGCCCATGGATCCTCCTCGGATGGGTGGGGCGGCGCCGGACGGCACCGCGTGATCCCCATCACTCTGCGGGAGGCGCGCCCCGCCTGTGAAGCGCGTCACGGTCCCGGTGGGGCCAGCGGCGCCGTTCGTGCGCCGAACGGCGTGCCGGCACGCCCAACGGCGAGGCCACCGGGCCGCGGCGGGGCCCGCCGGGGCACCGGCGGACTCGGCCGGGCCCTGCCGTGGCGCTGCGCGGCGAGGGCCGGGGCGCCCGGCGCCGGGGCGGCCGTACGCTGGGCGCATGCTCTCGCCCGCGTTGCAGACGGTCCTGGTCGCCGCCGTCGTCCTGGCCGCCGTCGCCCTCGCCTTCCTCGCCGGCCACCGGATCGTCCGCTCCTCGCGCGATCTGGGCACCAACGCCGACCGGGCCACGTACCGGACCCTGCACACCGTCTCCCTCGCCGCGCCCCACCTGGCGGAGGGGCTCACCGCCGACGGCGCGGCCCGCGCGGCCCGGCACCTGCGCACCCTGCTGGGGTGCGACGGGCTGCTGGTGGCGGGGACGACGGCGGTGCTCGCCCGGCACGGCGACCTGCCGGCCGGGCTGGACGACGCGACCGTAATCCCGCTGGCCGGGCAGGCGTGCGCGGACGGGCGCACCCTCGTCGAACGGATCGACGGCCGCGACGCCGTCGTCGCCCCCCTCGTCGTGGGCGACCGCTCGGTCGGCTGCCTGGTCGCGGTGTGGCGCCGCGCCGGCGCCTCCCCCGTCCGCGCCGCGCGCGAGGTCGCTGCCTGGGTGGCCGCCCAGCTGGGCCTGGCGGAGCTCGACGCGTCCCGGGCCCTGCTCATGGAGGCCGAGGTCCGCGGGCTGCGCGCCCAGATCAGCCCGCACTTCATCTACAACAGCCTGAACGCGATCGCCTCGTTCATCATCACCGACCCGGTGCGCGCCAGGCAGCTGGTCGTCGAGTTCGCGGACTTCACCCGCTACTCGTTCCGGCGCCGGGGCGACTTCACGACGCTCGCCGAGGAGCTCGAGGCCATCGACCGGTACCTGCTGCTGGAGAAGGCGCGGTTCGGCGACCGCATCCGCGTGAACCTGGAGATCGCGCCCGAGGTCCTCGGCACGGTGATCCCGTTCCTGTCGCTGCAGCCGCTCGTGGAGAACGCCGTCCGCCACGGGCTTGAGGCGACCGAGCACGGGGGGCTGATCACCATCGCGGCCCGGGACAGCGGCGAGCACGCGGTGATCACGGTCGAGGACGACGGCGCGGGCATGGACCCGGACGAGCTGCGGCGCGTCCTGGCCGGCACGACGCAGGACGTGCACGTGGGGCTGCGCAACGTCGACGTCCGGCTCCGCCAGTTCTACGGGGAGGGGCACGGGCTCGTCATCGACACCGCCCCCGGCGCCGGCACGCTGATCACGTTGCGGGTCCCCAAGTTCCGGCCGCGGACGCCCGCCTAGAATGGGTGCCATGATCAACGTGGTCGTCGCCGACGACGAGCTGCCGGCGGTGGCCGAACTGGCCTACCTCCTGGAGCAGGACCCGCGGGTGGGTGACATCCACCGGGCCACGTCCGGCGCGCAGGCGCTGAAGGCCCTCGAGGAGTTCGACGTCGATGCGCTCTTCCTGGACATCCACATGCCGGCCCTGTCCGGGCTGGACATCGCGCGCGTCCTCTCGCGGTTCAGCCGCCCGCCCGCGGTGGTGTTCGTGACCGCCGACGAGGCGCAGGCGCTCGAGGCCTACGAACTGGCGGCGCTGGACTACGTCCTCAAGCCGATCCGCCCCGAACGCCTGGCCGAGTCCGTGCGCCGCATCTGCGAGCAGGTCCAGGACCCGGGAACGCCCGACGAGATGGTGACCGTCGACCAGGGCGGGACCACCCGGATGATCCGGCGCGGCGACATCCGCTACGTGCAGGCCCAGGGCGACTACGCCCGGCTGCACACCGCCGACGCCAGCTATCTGGTCCGCGTGCCCCTGAACGACCTGGAGCGCCAGTGGGGCCCGGGGTACGTGCGGATCCACCGCAGCTACCTCGTGGCGCTGGCCCACGTCGATTCCATCCGGCTGGCCACGGGCAACGCCTCCGTGCTCGTCGGCGGAGCCCAGCTGCCCGTGAGCCGCCGCGCGCTGCCCCAGGTGCGCGAACGCCTCGCCGCCCACCGGGTCCGCCCGCTGTGACCGGCCAGGCGCCGCGCCGCGTGCGCGTCACGGCCCCGCCCGGTCCCGTCCGCCTCCCGGCCCACCGCCCGGGGCCCGACCCGCTGGACGACGTCTACGTGCGCTCCCTCGTCCGCGCCCAGCTGCGGCTGGCCCTGTCCGTGGCGCTGGGCTTCCTGCTGCTGCTCGTGGGCCTGGCCGTGCTCGTGGTCGCGTGGCCGCAGATCCACGACGTCCGGCTCTGGACCGTCCCGCTGCCGTGGGTGGTGCTCGGCGCCGGCGTCTACCCGATCGCGCTGCTCGGCGCGGTCGCGTACACGCGCGTCGCCGCCCGGAACGAGGCCCGCTACCGGGAGTTCGCGCAGCGGTGAACGCCGCCGTCGCCCTCGCCGCGGTCGCCGCCGTCACGGCGGCCGCCGTCGTGATCGCTGCCCTCGGCCTGCGCTTCTCCCGGACGACGGGCGACTTCTACGTCGCCTCCCGCACCGTGCGCCCCTGGTGGAACGCGTCCGCCATCGGCGGGGAGTACCTCTCCGCGGCCAGCTTCCTGGGCGTGGCCGGCCTGATCGTGGCGACGGGGCAGGACGCGCTGTGGTTCCCCATCGGCTACACGGCCGGGTACCTGATGCTGCTGCTGTTCGTCGCCGCTCCGCTGCGCCGCTCGGGCGCCTACACGCTGCCGGACTTCGCGCAGATCCGCCTCGGCCCCGGGACCGCCCGGCACACCACCAGCGTGCTCGTGGTCGTCGTCGGCTGGCTCTACATCGTGCCGCAGCTGCACGGGGCCGCACTGACGCTCGGGATCGCGAGCGGGCTGCCCGGCTGGGTCGGCTCACTCCTGGTCATGGCCGTCGTCTGCGTGACCGTGTTGTCCGGGGGCATGCGCTCGATCACGTTCGTGCAGGCGTTCCAGTACTGGCTCAAGCTCGCCGCCCTGGCCGTCCCGGCGGTGTTCCTGCTGGTGCACCTGGGCGTCGCCGGGCGCTCCCCCACGGCCGGCGGCGCGGTGTTCGACGCCGGCGGCGCGGGCGAGGGCGGCCTGTACGGATCGATCTCCGTCATCGTCGCGCTGCTGTTCGGCACGCTCGGGCTGCCGCACGTGCTGGTCCGCTTCTACACGAACCCGGACGGGCCGTCCGCGCGGCGCACGACGGTGATCGTCCTGGGCCTGCTGTCGCTGTTCTACGTGTTCCCCACGATCCTGGGCGTGCTGGGCCGGGCCTTCACGCCGGAACTGGCGGACACCGGCACCGCCGACGCCTCGGTGCTGCTGCTGCCCTCCCGCGTGGTCGGCGGGGCGGCGGGCGACGCGCTGACGGCGCTGGTGGTCGGCGGCGCGTTCGCGGCGTTCCTCTCGACGACGTCGGGGCTGGTCGTCTCGCTGGCCGGCGTCATCAGCCAGGGCCTGTTCTCCGGGACGGTGCGCGGCTTCCGGGCGGCCACGGTCATCGCGTGCGCCGTGCCGCTGCTGCTGGCCGTGACGATGGAGTCCTTCGCGCTGGCGGGCGCCATCGGCGCGGTGTTCGCCTTCACCGCGTCGACGATCTGCCCGCTGCTGCTGCTGGGGATCTGGTGGCGCGGCCTTACCCCCGCCGGCGCAGTGGCGGGGATGGCCGTGGGGGCGGTGGCCTGCGGCGGCGCGCTGCTGGCCGCCAGCCTGGCGCCGGGGCTGCCCCCGGCGGCGTTCGCCGCGCTCTCGCGGCCGGCCGCGTGGACCGTGCCACTGGCCTTCGCGGTCTGCGTGGCGGTCTCGCTGGCGACCCGGCCCGCGCGCGTGGACGCCGCCGCCGTCATGCGCGGCCTGCACGCCCCGGAGCGGCTCCCCGAGGCCGGGCCGGACGTCAGTCGATCGAGGCCATGAGCTCGACGACGCGGTCCAGGAACGCGTCGACCTGGCTCTCCTCGTAGCCCTCCTCGCCCCGGGACTCGCGGAACGTCGCGCGGCGGACCGTATCCACGCTCATTGGCGTGTCGTGGTCGAAGTAGCCGACGAGCTCGTCGCACAGCGCGTCGACGTCCTCGATGTTGTAGCTGGGGGCGTTGCGGCGGCTCGGGCGGCGGAAGCGCTCGCCCGGGGCGCGGTGCAGGCGGCCGCGCAGGATGGCGGAGAGCCGGCCCACCTGGCCGAGCCAGGCCTCCTCCCCCTCGGCGTCGATCAGGGCGTCGCGCTCGCGCTGCGCGAAGACGTCCTCCAGCCGGTCCAGGGCGGAGTCGACCTCCCGGGCGCTGTAGCCGCCCTTCTGGGGCTCGAACGCGGTCCGGCGGACCAGGTGGCTGGTCACGATGCTCTCGTCGTCGTCCGTCCCGTTGAACGTGGCGCGGGCGCGGGCCAGGAACAGGTCCACCTGGCGGGTGTTGTACCCGTACTCCTGCCGGTCCACCCTCTCGAAGGGGGCCTGCGTCTGCTGTGCGTTCTCCTGGCTCACTGGCTTTCCTTGGTGTCTGCGGCGGGGCGCGGTCTGAACGGGGCGGGGCGGGCGGCGTTCCGCCCAGACCATCCTAGCCGTGTGGCTACGGGCCGCCCGGCATCAGCAGCACGGAGATGGCGTACGCGACGGGCGAGGCGAAGACGACGGAGTCCAGCCGGTCCATCACGCCGCCGTGCCCGGGCAGGATGTTGCTCATGTCCTTGATGCCGACCTCGCGCTTGACCATGGACTCGGACAGGTCGCCCAGGGTCGCCGCGGCGACGGTCGCGGCGGCGAGCAGCAGCCCGGCCCACCACGGCTCGTCCAGCAGGAACACGCTGGCCAGCACGCCGACGCCTATCGCGCCGGCGACGGAGCCCGCGAAGCCCTCCCAGGACTTCTTGGGGCTGATCTTCGGGGCCATCGGGTGGCGGCCGAGGAACGCCCCCACCAGGTAGCCGAACGTGTCGTTGGCGACCACGAGCAGGAGCATGGTGGCGACCTTCAGCGGCCCGCCCGGCTCGTTGAAGAGCAGGATCGCGAAGCTCGTCAGGAAGGGGACCCAGAGCAGGATGAAGACCGAGCCCGCGACCGAGCGGTAGAGGTTGGCCCCGCCGTCGGCCACGCGCCACACCAACAGCAGCAGCGTCGTCGCGGCCAGGGCGAACCCCACCGCCTCCTCGCCGCCGAAGTGGGCCGCGAAGGGGAGCGCGACGGCGCCGACCGCGAGCGGCACCGCGGGGACGTCGATCCCGGCCACCGCCAGGGCGCGGCTGCACTCCCAGCAGCCGACGACGCAGAACAGCGCGACGAGCGCGACGAACGCGACCGGCAGCAGGAGCAGGCCCAGGAGCACGACGGCCAGCAGCACCAGGCCGACGGCGACCGCCGCCGGCAGGTCCCGCCCGGCCCGGGAGGGCCTCGCCTCGGCCTGCCGCCGCGCGCGGCGGGAGGCCGGCTCCCCGGCGTTGTCGACCGGGGAGCCGGCGGGGTTGCTCCCGCCGGCGCCGCCCGGCTCGGCGGGCGTGCCCATCAGACCTCCAGGAGTTCGGCTTCCTTGCGCTTGAGCAGGTCGTCGATCTCGTCGACCTTGCGCTTGGTCAGGACGTCGAGCTCCTTCTCGCCGCGCGAGCCGTCGTCCTCGCCGATCTCGCCGTCCTTGACCAGCTTGTCGATCGCGTCCTTGGCCTTGCGGCGGTGGTTGCGCACGGCGACCTTGGCGTCCTCGCCCTTGCCGCGGACCACCTTGACGTACTCCTTGCGGCGCTCGGCCGTCAGCTCCGGCAGCACGACCCGGATCGACTTGCCGTCGTTGGAGGGGTTCGCGCCGATCTCCGAGTCGGACAGCGCCTTCTCGATCTCGCGCAGCGCCGTGACGTCGTAGGGGGTGATGAGGATCGTGCGGGCGTCGGTGACGGCGAACGAGGCCAGCTGCTGCAGCGGGGTGGCGGAGCCGTAGTAGTCCACCATCACCTTGGCGTACAGGCCGGGGTTCGCGCGGCCGGTGCGGATGGACGAGAAGTCCTCCTTGGCCGCCTCCACCGTGCGGTCCATCTTCTGGGCCGCGTCCTGCAGGGTCTCGTCGATCACGTGGTTCTCCTTCGTGGTCCGCGGCCGGTCCGCGCCGCCGCGGTGTTGGTCCGCAGTGCTTCGTTCATCCTATGCCACGGGCCGCCGCCGCCGGCGCGGGACGTGCCCGCCGGGCGCGGTCCGGGGAGGTCAGGCCGTGACGCGCGTGCCCATCGGCTCGCCGAGGATGGCGCGGGTGACGTTGCCTTCGCCCTCCATGCCGAAGACAACCATCTCGAGCCCGTTGTCCTTGCACATGGTCATCGCCGTCTGGTCCATGACCCGGATGTTCTTCAGCAGGGCCTCGTCGTAAGTGAGGGTGTCCAGCCGGGTGGCGGCGGGGTCCTTTTTCGGGTCCGCCGTGTAGACCCCGTCGACGCCGCTCTTGGCCATCAGGACGACGTCGGCGTGCACCTCGAGGGCGCGCTGGGCGGCCACGGTGTCCGTGGAGAAGTAGGGCAGGCCGGCGCCGGCCCCGAAGATCACGACCCGGTCCTTCTCCAGGTGCCGGATGGCGCGGCGCGGGATGTAGGCCTCCGCGACCTGGGCCATCGAGATGGCCGACTGCACGCGGGTCTCGACGCCGGCCTGCTCGAGGAAGTCCTGCAGGGCCAGGCAGTTCATGACCGTGCCGAGCATGCCCATGTAGTCGGCGCGCGAGCGGTCCATGCCGGACTGGCTCAGCTCGGCGCCGCGGAAGAAGTTCCCGCCGCCGACCACGATCGCCGTCTCGACCTCGCCGACCGTCGCCGCGATCTGCTCCGCGACCCCGCGCACGGTCACCGGGTCGACGCCCAGCTTGCCGCCGCCGAACACCTCGCCCGAGAGCTTGAGCAGGACGCGCCGACGGCCCGGGGCCGGGCGGAGTTCGTCGGGCGTGGGCAGGGTCGATTCCATGGTGCCTCCTGGGCGTGGCGGTGCGCCGCCGTCGTTCTCTGCTGGGTCTGGGGGGTCCTGCTGGGAGGATACCGGCACGACAAGGGGGTGGCCACCATGGGTGGCCACCCCCCTGCGCGCGTTGGCGGGCGGACGTGCCGCCGGCGCCCGCTAGTTCCCGACGCGGAAGCGGGCGAAGGCGGTGGCCTTCACGCCGGCTTCCTCGAGGACCTTGCCGACGGACTTCTTCGCGTCCTTGGCGAAGGCCTGGTCGGTGAGGACGATCTCCTTGAAGAAACCGGTCAGGCGGCCCTCCACGATCTTCGTCAGCGCGGCCTCGGGCTTGCCCTCGGCGCGGGCGGTCTCGTCGGCGATGCGGCGCTCGTTCTCGACGGTCTCGGCCGGGACCTCCTCGCGGGAGAGGTAGGTCGGGGCCATGGCGGCGGTGTGCACGGCGACGTCGTGGGCGACGGTCTGCGCACCGTTGCCGGAGCCGTCGACGGCCATGAGGACGCCGACCTGGGCCGGGAGGTCCTTGGCGGTTTTGTGGAGGTAGGCGTCGACCAGTGCGCCCTCGACGCGGGCCAGGCGGCGCACGACGACCTTCTCGCCGAGCACGGCACCCTCCTCGACGACGACCTCGGAGAGCGACTTGCCGTCAACGCTGGCGGCCAGGAGGGAGTCCAGATCCGCGGCGCCGGAGGCGACGGCGGTGTCCAGGACCTTGTTGGCCAGGGCGATGAACTTCTCGTTCTTGGCGACGAAGTCGGTCTCGCAGTTGACCTCGACCATGTAGCCGACGGTGCCGTCGACGACGGTGGCGGCCACGAGGCCCTCGGCGGTCGAGCGGCCCTCGCGCTTGGTCGCGCCCTTCAGGCCCTTGATGCGGATGATCTCGATGGCCTTCTCGGCATCGCCGTTGGCCTCGTCGAGGGCCTTCTTGACGTCCATCATGCCAGCGCCGGTGCGCTCGCGGAGGGCCTTGATGTCGGCGGCGGTGTAGTTCGCCATATGCAACTCCTCGTGGTGGTTCTGACTGGTGACCGGGCCGCGCCTGGTGGGCGCGGCCCGGTTGTCCGGTCCGGCGGGGCTGGCCCGCCGGACCGGGAGTCGGATTGCTACTTGGCGTCCTCGGCGGGGGCCTCGGGGGCCTCCGTCGCGGCCTGGCCCTCGGAGGCGGGGGCCTCGGGCGCCTGGCCCTCGGCGGCCTGGCCCTCGGCGGCCTGGCCCTCGAGCAGCTCGCGCTCCCACTCGGCCAGCGGCTCGGCCGGGGCGTCGGCGTTGCCCGAGTTGCGGTTGTTGCGGGCGATGAGGCCGTCGGCCACCGCGTCGGCGACCACGCGCGTCAGCAGGTTGACGGAGCGGATCGCGTCGTCGTTGCCCGGGATCGGGAAGTCGACCTCGTCCGGATCGCAGTTGGTGTCGAGGATGGCGACGACCGGGATGCCCAGCTTCTTGGCCTCGTCGACCGCGAGGTGCTCCTTCTTGGTGTCGACCACCCAGAGCAGCGACGGGGTCTTGGAGAGGTTGCGGATGCCGCCCAGGTTGGACTGCAGCTTGGTCAGCTCGCGCTGGAGCAGCAGCAGCTCCTTCTTGGTGTGGCCGGAGCCGGCGACGTCCTCGAAGTCGATCTCCTCGAGCTCCTTCATGCGCTGCACGCGCTTGGCGACCGTCGCGAAGTTGGTCAGCATGCCGCCCAGCCAGCGCTGGTTGACGTAGGGCTGGTTGACGCGGGTGGCCTGCTCGGCGATGGCCTCCTGGGCCTGCTTCTTCGTGCCGACGAAGAGGACGGTTCCGCCGTGGGCCACGGTGGCCTTGACGAACTCGTAGGCGCGGTCGATGTAGGACAGCGACTGCTGCAGGTCGATGATGTAGATGCCGTTGCGCTCGGTGAAGATGAAGCGCTTCATCTTCGGGTTCCAGCGGCGGGTCTGGTGGCCGAAGTGGACACCGCTGTCGAGCAGCTGGCGCATGGTCACGACTGGCATGTCGTGCTCCTTCCGGCAGTGGCGGGCCGGCCCGGGCGGGCCGCGGTAACTGCCTTGTTGTTGTTTCGGTTGACGGCGCCGCACCAGGTCGGGTGGCGCCCCTGGCAGGCTGTCCCCCGTGGGGCCTGCCGCCCTCCGGGTCTTCCGGACCGTGGGCGGCGCGGTCCACCCGAACCAGGTGGTGGGTGGAGGCGTCCTGCGCGAAGTCGGCTCCCGAACCGGCGCCCGGACAGGGGGCATCGGCGCATGGAACCGCAGGCAAAAGTGTACTACACGCGGCGCGCCGGTCGGCGCCGTCCGCCCCTCCACAGCCGGGTGTGGGGCGGACCATGTCCACATCCGCCGCCGCCCCGGCCCGGGGCCGTTCCGCGCGGCGGAGGATGGCGGGGAACCAGGCCGGGCCGCCACCGCCGGCGACCGCGTGGCGGGGCGGCGGAACCGTCAGGAGGAACCGTGCAGCATCCCTGCAAGGGAAGAACGGCGCCGGGCGCGCGGAGGCGGGGCGCCCCGGGCCGTCCCGGCGGGCCGCCGTGGAGCTGGGGGCAGCCGCGGGACTCGCGGCCGGCGCGGGACTGGCGGCCGGCGCGCGGGACTCCGCCGCCCCGGCGGCGGGGGCACCGGCGGCGGGGGCGGCGCGGCTGGGGGCGCGCCCTCCGGTTGGCCGCCATCGCGGCCGCCCTGTGGGCAGGCACCGCTTCCGCGGTCCCCGGGCCGGACGCGGACCCCGGTCTAGCGCCGGAAGCCCCGTGGCGCTGGCCCGTCGGGCCCGGGGCGGCCGGGCCGGCCGTGGTGGCTGCGTTCGATCCGCCGCCGGAGCCGTGGGCCGCCGGCCACCGGGGCGCCGACCTGGAGGCCGCGGGCGGGGCCGCCGTGCGCGCTCCCGCCCCCGGGCGGGTGGCGTTCGTCGGCACCGTGGTGGACCGCCCGGTGCTGACCATCGAGCACTCCCCGGGACTGGTCTCGAGCTACGAGCCGGTCGTGGCCACCGTCGCGCCCGGGCAGCCGGTCGCGGCCGGGCAACGGGTGGGAACGGTCGCCGCCGGGGGGCACTGCTCGCTGCGCTGCCTGCACTGGGGGCTCCGGGTCGACGGCGCGTACGCCGACCCGCTGAACACGATCCGCGACCGCAGGCCGTCGGTGCTCCTGCCGGTACCGGACGGCTAGGTCCGCGCGTCGGCGGCGGGGGCGGCCGCCAGGACCCGCCGGTAGACGCCGAGCATCTCGCGCGTCTTGGCCGACTGGAGGAATCCGGAGGGATCGTACGCCGCCGTCGTGGGCCCGGTCCCGGCGGCGATGTCGGCGGTGGCGGTCCGCAGGGCCGCGGCCAACCCGTCGCGGGTCTGGGGCGCCGACGCCAGCCAGGCGGCCCCGGCGGGCAGGTCGGCGGCGATGCGGTGGTCGCAGAGAACGGACGGGGTGCCCAGGGCCGCCGCCTCGAAGACCGTCATCCCCTGGGTCTCGAAACCGATGGACGTCTGGACCAGCGCGTCGGCGCCGCGCAGGGCGGCGAGCATCTCCGGGTACGCCACGGAGCCGTGGAAGCGGACATCCGCCGGACGGATGCGGGCCGCGCGCGCCTCGGCGCGCCGGCGCAGGGCGCCGTCGCCGTACACGTGCACCTCGGCGTCGGTCCCGGAGGCGTCGAGGGCGTCCAGGAACTCCAGAAGGCGCTTTTCGGCGCTGAACCGCCCCGTCCAGACGAGGAGCGGACGACGCCCGGGCGGGCGTCGGGGAGTCGCGCGGAGGCGCTCTCCCCACTCGTCGTCCAGGCCGTTGGAGACGACGTCGACGGCCCGATACACGCCCCGCTCCTGGAGGAGCAGGGCGAAGTGCGACGACGGCGCGGTCACGGCCGCCGCCCGGTCCGTGTACCTGGCCAGGAAACCCCACGCGTCCCTGGCGGCGGGGCGGCCCGTGCGGAGGGCGGCGCGCTGCCACAGTCCCAGCCCCCGGAACACGAGTCCGGGCGCGGGGGCCGTCGCCTCGATCCCGACGTCCAGGCGGTTGTGCATCGTGTGGACGACCGGCGCCCGGTGCCGGGCCGCAAGGCGGTAACCGGCCAGGGCGCCCCAGAAGTCGGCCTGCACATGGACGAGGTCCAGGGGCGGGCGTCCGGCGAGGAACGCGTCGGCCGCCTGGTCGGACCGGCGCCCCGGCACCAGGGCGGAGTACTCCCCCGGCCCCAGCGGCAGGCTCGGCTGGGGCATGGTGTGCGGGTCCACCGCCGCGGCCCCGCGCCGGGGTGCGGGCGCGAGGATGCTCACCAGGTGCCCGGCCCGCTCGAGGTGGTCCCGCTGCAGGCGGACGGAGGTCTGCATGCCGCCGAGCGTGGACGGGTGCTGGTCCACGGCGATGGCCACGTGCAGCGGCTGCATCCACGCCTCCGTTCGCGTTGGTAGGGCGAGTGGGGCTTGAACCCACGACCCAGGGATTATGAGTCCCTTGCTCTAACCGACTGAGCTATCGCCCCCAAGTCCGGGGGTGCGACACCGGACTGCATCCATCCTAGTGGACCGGCCGCCGGCGGCCGGTGCGCCTACCCGGCGGCGTGGCCGCGCCAGCCCGTGGTGATCTCCGCGGCGGCCGCGCCCCGGTAGATGCGTTCGAACGCGTCGATGGTGCGTCCCTGGCTGTGCGCCGCGGCCTTGGCGTGGCCGGCCTCCCCCATGGCGCGGCGGCCCGGGGCGTCCAGGCCCAGGACCGCGTCGAGCTTCGCGGCCAGGTCGGCGGCGTCCCCGGGTTCGAAGAGGTACCCGTTGACGCCGTCGTCGACCAGGTGGGGCAGGGCCATGGCGTTGGCCAGCACGACCGGCCGGTACGCCGAGAGCGCCTCGAGGGTGACCAGGGACTGCAGCTCCGCCGTGCCGGGCTGGCAGAAGACGTCGCAACGCAGGTAGGCGCGGCGCAGCTGTTCGTCGTCGACGTGGCCCAGGAAGCTGACCCGGTCCGCGATGCCGCGTTCCGCCGCCCGCCGCTCCAGGTGCGGGCGCTGCTCGCCGCCGCCGATGATTTCGAGGCGGGGTGCGGGCTCGGTCCGGCTCGCGGCGACGGCGTCGATGAGCACGTCGATGTTCTTCTCGACGGCGAGCCGCCCCACGAAGAGCACGGTCGGGGCGTCCGGGCGCTCAATCGCTTCCCCGGGCCGCGGCTCGTAGTGGGCGGAGTCGATGCCGTTGGACAGCGGCAGGACATCCGCCAGCCGGGCATGGCGGCGCATGGCGTCCGCCGCCAGCGGGGTGGGCGTGGTGACGACGTCCGCCCGACGCATGACCCGGCCCATGTCGCGCCAGGAGTTGCGGGCAACGATCCGCTTGAACCACTGCGGGAACGGCAGGAACGGGTCGAGGTTCTCCGGCATGAAGTGGTTGGTCGCGACCGTGCGGATCCCGCGGCGCCGGGCCTGGGTGAGGGCGGCCTGGCCGACCATGTAGTGGCATTGGGCGTGGACGACGTCGGGGCGAACCTCGTCCAGGATCCGGGCCAGGTCGCGGGTGGCGTCCCAGGGGAAACAGATCCGGTACGACTCGTGGGTCGGCACGGCATGGGACTTCAGCCGGTGGACCACCGCCTCGGGGTGGGTCTCGACGGTGCCGGGGCCCGCGGTGTTGCGGGCGGCGACCACGTGGACCTCGTGCCCGCGGGCCGCCATGGCGGTGGCCAGCCGGTGGCAGAACACCGAGGCCCCGTTCACGTCCGGCGGATACGTGTCCGCGGCAATCAGAATCTTCAGGGGCGACTCACCGGTCACGTGTCTGGGGCTCCTCATGGTTCATCGGCGGTGCGGTCACTACTACCACTTCCCGGATCGCCGGAAAGTTCCCGCCGTCGGCGGGGCCCCGCGCTACCGGCCGGCCGCCTGGCGCCGCCGGGCCTCCTCCCGCCGCTGCAGCACGTCCGGGTGGTGGCGGGAGAGGGCAACGACGCCCACGATAGCAACGATCCCGGCCAAGACCATGGACAGCGCGGCGACGGGGTGCACATCCGGCCGGAGTTCCTCGAGGATGCCGATGCCGATGGCAATGCCGACAATCGGGTCGATCACGGTCAGCCCCGCGATCACGAGATCCGGGGGGCCGCTCGAGTACGCGTTCTGCACGAACCACGAGCCCAGTAGCCCCGCGACGACGACGGCGAGCACGACGTACCAGGACAGGTTGCCCAGGAAGCGCCCGTTGGGGTCCAGCAGCGCGATCGCGATCGTCCGCACGAGCACGGCCACGAAGCCGAACAGGACCCCCGCCCCGAGGATGCACCAGAACGCTCCGAGGCTGCCGCGCCGCACGAGCGCGAGCCCCCCGAACAGGGCGACCACCACGGCGAGCAGCAGCACCGTCGTGGCCTTCTGGCCCGTGGTGATCGAGTGGTTCTCGGCCGTGACGCTGATGGCCAGCAGGACGAACGCGATGCTCCCGGTCAGGCAGGCGGTCACGGCGAGCACCGTCGGGCGGTTCATGCGGATGTCCTGCTCGCGTGCGTTGACGACCGTGGTGATCACCAGGGCGATGGCCCCGATGGGCTGGACGACGGTCAGCGGGGCCGTGGCCAGCGCGTACACGTTCAGGGCCATGCCGATCACCATGAGCAGCAGCCCGAAGAGCCACCGTCCGTTCGTCAGCAGCCGTACGATGCCGCGCGAGCCGACGCTGAGCCCGCCGCTGGACGCCCGGACCGCACCGCCCTGGCGCTGCGCGCCGAACGCAAGGAAGAACGCGGCGGCCACGGCGCAGGCAACCGCTAGCCAGACCATCAGCGGTGGTGCCGGCGCGCCGCGGCCTTGCGGTGGGCCTGCACCAGGTATCCGGCGGACGCTGCCACGTGCAAGGCCGCGCCGGCCGCGAGCAGGACGGTGGCCACGGCCCCGAGGGGCCCCCCGTCGAGCCCCGGCACCCGGCTGAGCAGCACGAGCGGCGTGGCCGCCATGAGCACCGCGGTGCGGAGCTTGCCGAGGAGGGTCACCGGCAGTTCGGGGCTGCCGCGGAAGAGGATGAGTGCGTTCACGACGAGGACGACGTCGGGGACGATGATCGCGTACACGAACCACAGCGGCGCCAGGCCGGCGACGGTGATGGTCGCGGCGACGATGAACAGCGAGAGCCGGTCGGCGAGCGGGTCCAGCCACGTCCCGACCCGGGAGATCTGGTTGAGCCGGCGGGCGAGGTAGCCGTCCACCCAGTCCGTCGACCCGAGGAAGGCGAGCACGCCGGTGGCCCACGCGTACTCGTGGATGGCGACCAGCCACACGAAGACCGGGACGAGGAGGAACCTGACCAGGGTGACGACGTTCGGGAGCGTCCAGAAGGTATCGAGCACGCGGTACTCGATACCCCGGCGGAACCCGGCGCCGACGAACCTCATCGGTCCCCCCTCTTGAACCCCTGCGGACCGGCCGCGGACGGCCGACCCGTGCCGGCTAGCGCTTGGCGAGCTGGCGGACGAACCCGGCCAGGGCGGCCAGGGACACGGCCATCACGGCCAGCGGCTGCCAGCGCTCGCGCACCAGCTGGCCCGCGTCGTGGCCGGCGCTTCCGGCAGCGCCGGAGAACGACGCGACTGCCTTCTCCCGCTCGGCGGCCGCGCGGGCCTTGACGTTGACCTTCGGCTCGATCTCGTCGCGGATCCGGGCCAGGTGCTCGCGGCGCTCCTGCGTGCGGCGCAGCAGCTCCTTGTAGGGGACGGGCTCGGGCTTGGGCGCCTTGTCCTTGTCCTTGTCGGCCTTCTCCTGCTTCTCCTTCGGCTCGTCCAGGGAGGACGGGTCGAACGACGTGCCTTCGGCCAGGACGCCGGCGTCGTACTTGAGGCCGCGGATGGCGTCGGCGGGCACCAGCGGCATGGCCTTCTTGAACCGGCTGACGCCGACCAGGCCGAGGATCGCGGCGATGACCAGGAAGAGCGCGGCCACGAGCAGCGCGGAAAGCCACAGCGGCATGACCTGCGCGAGGCCGGCGATGGCCGCCACGAGCAGGGCGACGACGAGGAAGGACACGAACAGCAGGGCGCCGACCGCGAGCCCCGCCCCCACGCCGACGTGGATCCCCTTGCCCTTCATCTGGGCTACGGCCAGCGCGATCTCGTCGTTGAGCTGTTTCGGTGCCAACCGGGCGGCGGTCTGCGTCAAGCCAGTCAGGGTTGACGGGTGTCCAGTGCCGGTGCGTGCCATTGCTGTGCCTCCATCCTGTGCTGCCCCGTCGGGCCGAACAGTCCCCAAACTACCATCACGCCGGATCAGTCCAAGTCGGGGAGGAAATCCGGGGATTGAAAAGGGGCCCCGCCGTGTGGCGGGGCCCCTGGCCGCTCCCCCGACTGGACTCGAACCAGTAACCCTTCGATTAACAGTCGAATGCTCTGCCAATTGAGCTACGGGGGAATGAAGCGAAAAGCACTCTACCAGCCGGCGGGGCGGGCCGCGAAATCCGGGGCGGGTTGGACGTGCGGTCGGCGTGCTTGGAGACTGTCCCCATGACGCACAGCACACCGCACCTGCGGGTCGACGCCGGGATCCTCCAGCAGAACATCGACGCCATGGCCGCCCATGCCCGGGCCGCCGGCGTCGCCCTCCGGCCCCACGCGAAGACCCACAAGACCCTCGAGGTGGCCCGCCTGCAGCTCGAGGCCGGCGCCGTCGGCCTCAGCGTGGCCACCGTCGGGGAGGCGGAGGTGTTCGCTGCCGGGGGCTTCCGCGACCTGTTCGTCGCGTACCCCCTCTGGGTCGACGACGCGAAGGCGCGCCGCCTCCGCACGCTGGTCCGGGGCGGGGAGGACGACGGCGGGGCCCGGCCGGTGCGCCTCGCGGTCGGCGTGGACTCGGTCGAGGGGGCGCTGCGCCTCGGCCGGGCCTTGGGCGAGGACGCCGGGCGTGTCGCAGTCCGGGTGGAGGTCGATTGTGGCCACCACCGCAGCGGCACGGACCCCTCGTCCGCCGGGGATGTGGCCTTGGCCGCCGCGGGGGCCGGACTGGCGGTGGAGGGCGTGTTCACGTTCCCCGGCCACGGCTACGGGCCGGGCAACGCCGGGGCCGCCGCGGACGACGAGGCACGCGCACTGTCCGCGGCGCGCGACTCCGTCCTCGCGGAGGGCCTGGAGTGCGGGGTCGTCAGCGGCGGGTCCACCCCGACTGCCATGCTCTCCGCGGGTTCCGTGGTCACGGAGCTGCGACCCGGCGTGTACGTCTTCAACGACGCCCAGCAGCTCGAGGGCGGCACGTGCGGCGAGGACGGCGTCGCGCTGTCGGCCGTCTCGACCGTGGTCAGCAGCTCGGGCCGACACGCCGTGGCGGACGCCGGCAGCAAGGTGCTGGGGGCGGACCGGCCGGGATGGACGACCGGGTACGGCCGTGTCGCCGGGACCCCGGAGGCCCGGATCACGGCGCTCTCCGAGCACCACGCGACGCTTGAGTACCCCGAGGGCTCGACGGTTCCGCGGCCCGGGGACACCGTGCGCCTCTACCCGAACCACGTGTGCACGGCCGTGAACCTGGTGGACGAACTCGTCGTCGAGGGCGAGAGCTTCGGCGGCACGTGGCTCGTCCGGGCCCGCGGCCGAAACGCCTAGCCGGACCGCCGTCGCGGATCCGACCAACCGCCGCGCTTCCGAAAAACCGTCGCGGATCGGACAAGCCGTCGTCCCTCCGGCAGCACTCTGTCGGATTCGCGGCGGTGTGTCCGCGGCGGGTCAACGACATCGCCGCGTTCCGGGAGGCCAAGCTGCCGGGACGCGGCCCGTGCCGGCCTCGGCAGGAAAGACGAAGGTCCTGGCCGCTGAACGCGGACCAGGACCCTCAGACGCTCCCCCGACTGGACTCGAACCAGTAACCCTTCGATTAACAGTCGAATGCTCTGCCAATTGAGCTACGGGGGAAGGCAACGGATACGACTATACAAGAGCCGGGGCCCGCATGCTAAATCGGGGCTCCGCGGCGACGCTGCCCCCCGAAGGGCGGCGCACCCCGAAGCGGCCGGCCGCAGGGGCCGCGGCGGCGCACCACGCGCTGCCCTCGGCCCTTGCGCCCGTTCCTAGTCCTCCCGCAGGGACCGGCGGCGGAGCTCCAGCTCCATCAGCTCGCGGTTCAGGGCCTGGAACCCCTCGGGGTCGGAGGCCGGGTCCATCCGCTGGAGGCGGCCGATGAGCTCGGACTTCTGGTGCGTGATCTGCAGCTCGAACAGCCGGTTCATGATGTCCCGGCAGTACCGGGCCAGCGCCTCCTGGGAGTTGGCCGGGATCGGCGTGACGGCCAGCTCCGAGACGAACCCGCGCAGCGGCTCGGGGACCTCCTGGCGGATGGCCTCGACCCACTGCGAGAGCGTGGTGCCCGAGGCCCCCGCCGCCCGGACCGCCCCGTGCACGACCGCGTGGGCCGGCGCCATGAACCGCGCGTCGTAGAACGCCTGCCACTGCTCGGGCGTGAGCATCGCCGGCTGTTGGATGACCACCTCCAGGGACTCGCGCTCCATGCGCGTGACCGGGTCGTGCGGGTCCGGGCGCTGCAGGGCGGGGGCCCCGCCGTCGTACCCCTCCGGCTCCGCCGCCCCGCCGGAGGCGCGGCGCCCGTCCGCGGGGTTTCCGGACGGCCCGCGCCCGGGCCCGCCCGCGGGGCCCCTGCCCGGTTCGCCGGGGTGCCCCTGGCCCGGACCGCCGGTCCGGCCGGCCGCGGCGCCCGGGCCCCCGCCGGTGTTGCCCGCCTCGCGGGCGCGGCGCACGGCGGCCTGGACGGCGCGGCTGACGTCGTCGACGTCCATGCCCAGCCACCCGGCGAGTTCGCGCGCGTAGGCGGGCCGGATCGCGGAGTCGCGGATGCCGGCGACGATCGGGGCCGAGGCGCGCAGCGCGGCGACGCGGCCCTCGACCGTGTTCAGGTCGTGGCGCTTGAGCCCGGCCCGGATCGCGAACTCGAACAGCGGCCGCTTGCGCTCGATCAGCTCCAGCACGGCCTCCGGCCCGCGGTGCTGGCGCAGGTCGCAGGGGTCGGCCCCGGAGGGCTCGACGGCGACGTACGTCTGGGCGACGAACCGCTGGTCCTCCTCGAACGCGCGCAGGGCGGCCTTCTGGCCGGCCTCGTCGCCGTCGAACGTGAAGACGACCTCCCCGCCGGTCCCGTCGTCGCGCAGCAGGCGCCGCGCGATCTTGATGTGCTCGGCCCCGAACGCGGTGCCGCACGTGGCGATGGCCGTGCCGACACCCGAGAGGTGGCAGGCCATGACGTCCGTGTACCCCTCGACGACGACGATCCGCCGCTCCCGGGTGATGTCGCGCTTGGCCAGGTCGACCCCGTAGAGGACCTGGGACTTCTTGTATAGGGCCGTCTCCGGGGTGTTGAGGTACTTGGGGCCCTGGTCGTCGTCGTACAGCTTGCGCGCGCCGAAGCCGATGGTCGCCCCGGTCAGGTCGCGGATGGGCCAGACGAGCCGGCCGCGGAACCGGTCGTAGAGCCCCCGGTTGCCCTCGGAGAACATCCCGGTGAGCTTGAGTTCCTCGTCGCGGAAGCCCTTGTTCCGCAGGTGGCGCAGCAGCGAGTCCCACCCCTGGGGCGCGTAGCCGACGCCGAACCGGGTCCCGGCCTCCTCGTCGAAGCCGCGTCCGGAGAGGAAGCGGCGCCCGGTCTCCCCCTCGGGGGTCCGCAGCTGGGCCGCGAAGAACTCCTCGGCGACCTTGTGCGCGTCCAGCAGCCGCTGCCTCCGGCCCACCTCCTGCCGGTCCGGCCCGCGACCGCCGTCCTCGTAGCGCAGCTCGAAGCCGATGCGGGCGGCGAGCCGCTCGACGGTCTCCGTGAAGGTCGTGTGGTCCATCTTCTGGACGAACGAGATCACGTCGCCGGATTCGCCACAGCCGAAGCAGTGGAACGTGCCCACCTGCGGGCGGACGTGGAAGGAGGGCGTGCGCTCGTCGTGGAACGGGCACAGGCCCTTGTAGGAGCCGACGCCGGCGCCGCGCAGGGTCACGTACCCGTCGACGATTTCCTTGATGTCGGTGCGTGAGCGGACCTCGTCGATGTCCTCGCGCTTGATGAGTCCGGCCATGCGTTCCATCCTAGTGAGCCGCGCGGGACCGGCCGGCCCCGCGCAGCGGGTTGTGGACACCGGCCGCGCGGGCGGCGCGGCCGGCGGGAGGGGCGCCGGTCAGAAGAGCTCGGCGCTGAAGGACAGGCCCTGCACCAGCGTGGCGTGCCACTCCAGGGCGGACGCGTCCGTCAGGGAGGCGACCTGGTCGACCACGGCCCGCAGGCGCCCGGCGTCGTCGCGGGCGTGGCGCCAGTCCTCGGCGAACATCGGCTCCAGGTAGCGGTCCCCCGTCTCGTCCAGCAGCTGCACGAGCTCGGTGAGGACCTCGCGCTGCCGGTGGTAGATCGGCTGGCGCTCCTCGCTGGTCATCACGTACGCGGCGGCCAGGCCCTTCATGGCGGCGATCTCGTGCTCGGTCTCCGTCGGCACCACGATCCGGCCGTTGAACCGGGTGAGTGGGGCCGGGCCGAACTCGGCGCGCGTCGCCTCCATCGCGGCCTGGCAGAACCGGCCGATGAACTGGCTGGTCATGTCCTTCAGGGCGGCCATCGCCCGGCGCGTGCCGTCCGCGTGCGCGACCCACTCGTGGGTGGCCTCGAGCCGCGCCAGGGCCCCGTCGATGGCGGCGTCCTCCACGTCCGGCAGGTACCAGCGGCGCGTGCAGTCGATGACGCGGGCCCGCTGCTCGGCGTTGCGGATCCAGCGCAGCTGGAAGCGCCCGGCCACGATCGCGTCCTCGACGTCGTGGACGGAGTAGGAGATGTCGTCGGCCAGGTCCATCACCTGGGCCTCGACGCACGTCTGGCCGGCCGCCGGCGCCGGGGCCCCGCCGTCGTCCCCCGCGCGCAGCCACTCGAAGACCGGCAGGTCGTCCTCGTAGACGCCGAACTTCGGCGTCGGGCGTCCGCCGCGCAGCGGCGCGTCCGCGCGGGTCCAGGGGTACTTGCAGGCCGCGTCCAGGGACGCGCGGGTCAGGTTGAGCCCGGCGGAGGAGCCGTTGTGCCGGAACGTCTTGGTCTCCAGGCGCGTCAGCAGGCGCAGCGTCTGGGCGTTGCCCTCGAAGCCGCCGATCCCGTCGGCCAGGTCGTTGAGCGCGCGTTCCCCGTTGTGCCCGAAGGGCGGGTGGCCCAGGTCGTGGGACAGGCAGGCGGCGTCGACGACGTCCGGGTCGCAGCCCAGCGTCGCGCCCAGCTCGCGGCCGACCTGCGCGACCTCCAGCGAGTGCGTCAGGCGGGTGCGGACGAAGTCGTCCGACGACGGCGCGACGACCTGGGTCTTGGCGCCCAAGCGGCGCAGCGCGGACGAGTGCAGGATCCGGGCCCGGTCGCGCTCGAAGCTCGTCCGGTAGGACTTCTTCGCCGGCTCCGGGACCCAGCGCGCCTCGTCGTAGGGCGTGTATCCCGGGGTGGCCCGCGGCCCGGCCGCGCTAGCCACCGGAGACGTCCGACTCGGCGGCGGAGATCATGGCGCGGTGCTCGGCGGACAGCTCCCGGCTGGACAGCCAGCCGTCCGGCAGGGCCGGGCGCTTGGGCGAGCCGGCCCTGCCGCGCGGGCCCTCCGCGTCCGCGCCGGGGTAGGGGGCGGCGGGGTCCAGCTGGTCCAGGAGCCCGCGCAGCTGTTCCAGCGTGCCCACCGCGGCCAGCGCCGCGCGCAGCTCGCCGCCGACCTGGTAGCCCTTGAAGTACCAGGCGACGTGCTTGCGGATGTCGCGCAGCGCCTGCTCCTCGTTGCCGAAGTAGTCGATCAGCAGCTCCGCGTGGCGGTAGAAGGCCTCCCCGACCTCCTGCAGGCCCGGCGTGTGGCGGCGGTCGCTGCCCTCGAACGCGGCCTGCAGGTCGCCGAACAGCCACGGCCTGCCCTGGCAGCCGCGCCCGACGACGACGCCGTCGACGCCCGTGCGGCGGACCATCTCCACGGCGTCCTCCGCGCTCCAGATGTCCCCGTTGCCGAGCACCGGCACGTCCGGCAGCGCCTCCCGCAGCCGGGCGATCGCGTCCCAGTCCGCGGTGCCGGAGTAGAACTGGTTCGTCGTGCGCCCGTGCAGCGCGACGGCCGCCACGCCGTGGTCGCGCGCGATGCGGCCGGCGTCCAGGTAGGTCAGGTGGTCCTCGTCGATGCCCTTGCGCATCTTGATCGTCAGCGGGACGTCGCCGTGGGCCGCCTCGGTGGTGGCGGCGCGGACGATGGCCGTGAACAGGTCCGTCTTCCACGGCAGGGCGGAGCCGCCGCCCTTGCGCGTCACCTTCGGCACGGGGCAGCCGAAGTTCAGGTCGATGTGGTCCGCGCGGTCCTCCTCGACCAGCATCCGCACCGCGGCGCCGACCGTCTTCGGATCCACGCCGTAGAGCTGGACCGAGCGGACGTCCTCGTCGTCGTCGTGGGAGATGATCCGCATCGACTTCTCGTTGCGCTCCACCAGGGCGCGGGACGTGACCATCTCGGCGACGTAGAGGCCCCCGCCGTGTTCGCGGCACAGCCGGCGGAACGCCTTGTTCGTGATGCCGGCCATGGGGGCCAGCACGACGGGCGTGTCGATGGTGAGCCCGCCGAGGCGCAGCGGGGGCAGCTCCAGCCGGGGCGGCGCGGCGGGCGCGGGGGCCGGGGCGTGGGTTTCGGGGGCGGAGAGGGAGGCGGTCACTATCCCATTCTCCCAAACGGGCGCAAATCGGCGCGCGGCGGTCAGCCCCGGTCCTCCCCGGCCAGCGCGCGGGCCGCGAGCCGCTCCTGCCCGGCGGCCTCCCACACCTCCCACGCCGCGTGGAAGGCGATGGCGACGATCCCGAAGCCGAGCACGATGTCCGGCCAGCCGCTGCCCGTGGCCGCCGTCAGCAGGGCGACCGCGACGATCGCCGCATTGACGAGGACGTCGTTGCGCGCGGAGAGGAACGCGGCGCGGCCCACCGACCCGCCGTGCCGGTGGTGGCGTTTGAGCAGCCAGGCGCACAGGAGGTTGACGGCGGCGGCCCCGAGGGCCGTCGCCAGCAGGGGCCCGGGGGCGGGGGCCTCCGGGTCCAGCACCTTGCGCACGCCCTGGACGACGGCGGCGGCCGCCGGGGCGAGCAGCACCAGGGCCATGGCCCGCCCCGCCAGCGCGCGCCGGGACAGGCTCCAGCCGAGGGCCATCGCGACCAGCACGTTCAGGGCGGTGTCCTCCAGGAAGTCCACGGAGTCGGCGAACAGGGACACGGAGCCGATCGCGAGGGCGACCCCGGCCTCGACGAAGAAGTAGGCGAAGTTGATGCCGGCGACCGCGAGCACGGTGCGCCGCAGCGCGGTGATGGCTCCGCCGGCGGGATCGCTCACGCGCCGAATCCTACGCGCCGGAGGGCGGGACGCCATCCCGGGCGCGGGCGGGCGCTGGCATGGCCGGCCACCCTAGCCGCGGCGCGCCGGGGTCTCGCCCTCCGGGGCCGACAGCGCGGGCGCGCCCTCGGCGCCGGTCCGGCCGCGGGGCGCGGTCTGGCGGGGCGCTCCCCCGCGCCCCGGGCCCACCGCCTTGACGACGGCCACGGCGATCGCGGTGGTCACGGGGATCGCGAGGACCAGGCCGATGGAGCCGACGAGGGTCCGCACGACCTCCTCGGCCAGCTCCCCGCTGCCGAGGCTCTCCAGCAGCGAGCGCTCGTAGAGGCTCACCAGGATCAGCACGGGCAGGGCCGCCCCGGCGTAGGCGAACGCGATCGTGTAGACGGTCGACGCGATGTGGTCGCGGCCGATGCGCATGGCGGACGAGAACAGGTCCCGCGCGCTGCGGTGCGGCGACGCCTCGGCCAGCTCCCACACGGCCGAGGACTGCGTGATGGTCACGTCGTTGAGCACGCCCAGGCCCGCGACGAGCAGCCCGCACAGGATCACGCCGGACAGGTCCAGCGTCGGGACCTGGTTGACCAGCGAGAAGGCCGCGTCGTCGCCCACCCCCGTGAGGTAGGTGGCGTCCGTGGCCCAGGCGGCGAGCAGCGCGGTGACGGCCAGGCCGAACATCGTCCCGAGCAGCGCCGTCGTCGTCCGCGCCGAGAAGCCGTGGGCGAAGTACAGCACCGCGATCATGATCGCCGAGGACCCGACCAGCCCGACCAGCAGCGGCGGCTTTCCCTCCACGAGGGCGGGCAGGATGAACCAGGCGAGGATCGCGTACGCGCCCACCAGTCCGAGCAGCGCCCGCGCGCCGCGCCAGCGGGCGACGAGGCAGACCACGAACGCGTACGCGACGGCCAGGAGCAGGATCGGCGCCGTCCGCACGAAGTCGACGAAGACGTACGGGGCGGCGGAACCGGTCACCGCCCCGCGCAGGTCCAGATAGCGCACCCGGTCCCCGGCGTCGACGCCGCGGGAGGCCACGATCTCCGGCGGCACCTCGACCGGGACGGCCGCGCCGCCGGCGTCGGGGACGACGTAGGAGACCTCGCACTGCTGGGGCGTGCCGCCCACGTCCGCCGTGGCGCCCGCGGAGGGGCACTCCTCGGTGACCGTCTTCTGCACCGTGCCGGAGGTGAACACCACGCCCGCCGCCGTGGAGTACGGGTCCGCGAGCTGGATGCGGTCCGCGGCGGGGCCGGGCCAGAGCGCCGCCAGGCCGATGCCGGTCAGCAGGGCCAGCGGGACCAGGAAGGCCCCGAGGATCGCGGTGGCGCGGCGGCGGCGCACCGGGTCCGTCAGCGTCGGGCCGTCGTGGGAGTGCGTGTGGCCCATCGGGTCCTTCCGGGGCGCGGTCAGTCGGTGCTGACGATGTGGGTGGTCGTGACGACCGTGGCCTGGCCGGCGGCGATCAGGGAGTCGACGATGTCATTCAGCGGCACCATGGAGTCGTCGACCTCGAGCTTGACCGGGTACTGGTGCACCAGCATGGCCAGCAGGCCGCGCAGGTGCTCGCGCGCCTCGGCGTCGCCGAGGGTGGGGTCCCAGCCCATTAGCACGTCGGCGGGCGCGTCGACCCGGTCCGGCTCGTAGCTGATGGCGAAGACGAGGATGCGCCCGCCGTCGTCCTTGGGCCGGTCCCGCAGCACGACGGCGCCCTTGGCTCCGGTCGGTTCCGACAGCAGCATGGTCTGCGCGCGGCCCAACGTCATCTCGGAGCGGTCCCAGCCGTGGACGGCGTTGTAGAAGTCCGCGACGACCTGCGTCAGCTCGACGGAGCCGGTGGGCGCCTCCTCGAGCGTGAGCCCGTGCTCGTCGAAGACCGGCAGCTTCAGCGACTCGGGCTCGATGACGACGGCGCGGGAGCGCTGGATCGGCTTCTGCCCAAGCGATGCCGTGAACGCCGCCGCGGCGTCGGCCTCCTGCCCCTCGCCCGTGTAGCGGGACTTCAGGGCGGTCGCGCCCGAGGGCGGCTCCTCGGCGCGCAGGCGCCGGAGCAGCTCGGTCGCGATGCCCTGGCGCCGGTGGTCGCGGGCGACCTCGACGAAGAACCACAGCCGGTCGGGGTGGAGCGAGGACTCGAACACCGTGCCGGCGCCGATGGGCACGCCCTGGTCCTCGGCCACCAGGGTGCGCGCCCAGGGGTCGTCGGAGGACGCGCGCAGCATGGTCCGGTCGATGTGGGCCTGCGGCGTGGACGGGTCCCCCCACACCTGCAGGAGCGCCAGGTCGTCGCCGTCGCGCCAGGGGCGGTACGTGATCTCAGCCATGTCCGCCTCCCCTACGCGCCCGCCAGCCGGTCGGACAGGTACGACCGGACCTTGTCGAGCGCCACCCGCTCCTGGGACATGGTGTCCCGCTCGCGGATCGTCACGGCCTGGTCCTCCAGCGTGTCGAAGTCCACGGTGATGCAGAAGGGGGTGCCGATCTCGTCCTGGCGGCGGTACCGGCGGCCGATGGCGCCGGCGTCGTCGAAGTCGATGTTCCAGGTCCGGCGCAGCTCGTTCGCCAGCTCGCGCGCCTTCGGGGAGAGGTCCGCGTTGCGGCTCAGCGGCAGCACGGCCGCCTTGACCGGGGCCAGGCGCGGGTCGAGGCGCAGCACGGTGCGCTTGTCCACGCCGCCCTTGGCGTTGGGCGCCTCGTCCTCCGTGTAGGCGTCGACGAGGAACGCCATCATGGAGCGCGTCAGCCCGAAGGACGGCTCGATCACATACGGCGTGAAGCGCTCGCCCGTGGTCTGGTTGAAGTAGGACAGGTCCGTGCCGGACGCCTTCGTGTGGCTGGACAGGTCGAAGTCCGTGCGGTTCGCGACGCCCATGAGCTCGCCCCACTCGGACCCCTGGAACCCGAAGCGGTACTCGAAGTCGATGGTGCCCGCGGAGTAGTGCGCGCGCTCATCGTCGGGGACGTCGAACTGGCGCATGTTTTCCGGGTTGATGCCGAGGTCCAGGAACCAGTTCCAGCACGAGTCGACCCAGTGCTTGAACCACTCGTTGGCCTCGTCGGGCGCGGTGAAGAACTCGATCTCCATCTGCTCGAACTCGCGGGTCCGGAAGATGAAGTTGCCGGGCGTGATCTCGTTGCGGAACGCCTTGCCGATCTGGCCGATGCCGAACGGCGGCTTCTTCCGGGAGGCGGTCAGCACGTTGTTGAAGTTCACGAAGATGCCCTGGGCGGTCTCCGGCCGCATGTAGTGCAGGCCGGTCTCGTTGTCGACCGGGCCGAGGTACGTCTTGACCAGGCCGGAGAACGTCTGCGGCTCGGTCCACTGGCCCTTGGTGCCGCAGTCCGGACACGGGATCTCGCCCATCCCGTCCTGCGGCGCCCGGCCCTTCTTGGCCTCGAACGCCTCGAGCAGGTGGTCCTGGCGGTGGCGGTGGTGGCACGAGAGGCACTCGACCAGCGGGTCGGTGAACGTGTCCACGTGGCCGGAGGCGGCCCAGACCTGCTTCGGCAGGATGATCGACGAGTCGAGGCCGACCATGTCCTCGCGCCCCCGGACGAAGGTCTGCCACCACTCGCGCTTGATGTTTTCCTTGAGCTCGGTGCCGAGCGGCCCATAGTCCCAGGCGGAGCGGGAGCCTCCGTAGATCTCGCCCGCCTGGAAGACGAATCCGCGCCGCTTGGCGAGCGAGATGACCTGGTCGAGCTTGGACTGGGGCGCCATGTGTGAACTCCAATGGTGGTTAACGAGGCCGCTGGGTGCGGTCCGCCGGGCACGTACGGGCCCAGCCTAACGCGGGGCCATGCGGCACGGGGAATCCCGTCCGGTCAGCGGCGCGCGGGCAGGGCGGCCACGGCGACCGCGGCCAGGGTGAGTGCCGTGCCGGCGATCGTGGCGGGGGTGACCACCGTGCCGGGGGCCGGGACCAGCACATCGAGGGCCAGCGAACCGAGCAGCTGCCCGGCCACCATGCACAGTCCGGAGACCAGGACCCCGAGGCCGCGGACGACGACCGCCCCGACCGCGATGAACAGGCAGCCGAAGATCCCGCCGGTGTAGAGCCACCAGTCCCCCGGCGGCGTCCCGGGACGGGCGCCGAGCAGCAGCTGCGCGCCCCAGACCACGGCCAGGACCGCGAAGCCGGCGGCGAAGTTCACCAGCGTCGCCGTGACCGGGGTGCCGTAGTGGGCGGTCTGGGTGCCGTTCATCGCCTGCTGGAACCCCATGAGCAACCCGGCCGTCGCCGGCAGCAGGATCGGGAGCCACTCCGAGCCGCCCTCGCCCAGGCGCGGGGAGACGGCCCAGGCGACAGCGGCGACCATGAGCGCGGCCCCGCCCATGCGGCGGAGGCTCACGGGCCGCCTTCCTCCCGGCCCGAAGCCGACCCGGTCCACGAGCAGCCCGCTCGCGGTCTGGCCCGCCACGATCGCCACCGTGAACAGGGCGACACCGACCAGGGGGACGGCCGCCGCCTGGCCGAAGACCAGGTAGCCGCCGCCGACTCCGGCCAGCAGGTACCAGCGGGGGAAGTCGCGGCGCCGGAGGCTGGCCGCCATCGCGCGCAGGCCGGCGCGGCCCGCGGGCGCCAGGACGCTGAAGGCGGCGAGCAGCGCAAGCCCGCCGCCGAAGCTGATCGTGGCCGCCGCGAGCGGGTCGCCCAGCCGGGATCCGAGGGCCCCGTTGATCCGGCCCTGCGCGGGCATCAGCAGCCCGGCGGAGACGGCGAGCAGGATCGCGGCGGGCGCCGGAAGCCCCGGGGCGGTGCCTGTCACGCGCACCCCTCCCCTCGCCGCCCGGCCCCGCCCGGAGGTGGCAGCGGGGTCGGGATGCGGGAGGATGGGGGCATGAGCGAACCGACACCCGTGCAGATCCGGGACGAATCGATCCGGCTGGGCCAGCTCCTGAAGCTCGCCGGCCTCGCGGAGGACGGCCTGCAGGCCAAGGAGTTCGTGGAGCACGGGCTGGTGACGGTGAACGGGGACATCGAGACCCGGCGCGGCCGCCAGGTGCGGCCCGGGGACACGGTGGAGGTCAACGGCGAGGCGGTCCGGGTCGAGTCACGCGCATAGCCGTCCGCCCCGGGCGGCACGGTCCTACTCGGCGACGCCCGCGCCGTCGCGCAGGACGTGGTGGTCCAGGAACTCGCGCACGTGGCCGAGCTCGGCCTCGTTGATGCTGTGGGGCAGTCCCGCGTAGAGCATCTTCGTCAGGTCGGCGTGCTCCGTGGCCCACTGGAGCGTGTACTCGATCTTGTCCGGCGTGATGACGGTGTCCTCCTGCCCGCGGCCCCAGAACAGGGGGGTCCTGGCGGACTTGACGGCGTCGTCGTCGAAGAACGGGTGCCCGCCGTCGGGCACGGCGAAGCCGGACAGGCCGACGACGGCGGCGATCTCGTCGGGCCGGTGGCGCAGGACGCTGGTCGCGACGGCCATGCCCATGGAGAAGCCGAGCAGGGTCACGGAGCTGTGGCGCTGCTTGACGGTGTCCAGCCACGCCCAGACGTCCCCGGCCGCCTTGACGACCTTCTCGACGGAGAAGTCGGGCTCGTGCATGAGCGGGAACCACGTGAAGCCGGGGCCCAGCGCGTGCGGGGCGCGCACCGAGGCGAGCGTGAACCCGTCGGGCAGCATCGGGGCCAGCCCGATCAGGTCGCGCTCGTGGGACAGGTAGCCGTGGAAAAGCACCAGCAGCGGGGTGCCGTCGCGCTCCTCTTCGGGGCGCGACCAGACGACGGTGGGGTTCCAAGGGGTTTCAGCCATGGTGGCCATTCTTCCAGAGCGGTGCCGTGCGCGCCCGGCCCGTGACCCGCGACGACGTCCCTGCGACACTGTCCGCGTGGGAAACGTCACCTCGGCCTCCTCGCCGGCGTCCGGCCCCGGACCGGTGGGGCCCCCGCCAGAGACGCCGCACCCGTGGCGGCGGTTCGTCGCGCTCGGCGACTCGTTCACCGAGGGCATCGGCGACCCCGATCCCGGCTCCCCCGGCGGCCACCGTGGCTGGGCGGACCGGGTGGCGGAGGAGCTGGGCCGCCAGTCCCCCGGGTTTTCCTACGCCAACCTGGCCATCCGGGGGCGGCTCCTGCAACGGATCGTCGACGAGCAGGTCGGCCCCGCGTTGGAGCTGCGCCCCGACCTGGTCAGCATCTGCGGCGGCGGCAACGACGTCCTGCGTCCCGGCGGCGACCCCGACTCGCTGGCCGTCCTCATGGACGACGCGGTGGGCCGCCTGGCCTCCGGAGGGGCGACGGTCCTGCTGTTCACTGGCCCCGACATCGGGCGCACCCCGGTGCTGGGCGCCCGTCGCGGTCGGGTGGCCGTCTACAACGAGCACCTGCGCATCGTCGCGGCGCGCCACGGCGCCGTCGTCGCCGACCTCTGGGCCCTGCCCGAGCTGCACCAGCCAGCCATGTGGGCGGAGGACCGCCTGCACTTCTCGCCGCTGGGGCACCACACGATCGCCCTCATGGTGCTGGACACCCTCAACGTGCCGCACCGGCTGGAGCCGCTCGAGGTGGCCCCGCCGGAGCCGACAACCTGGCGGCAGGCCCGGCGCGAGGACCTCGTCTGGGCGCGGACCCACCTGGCCCCCTGGGTCATCCGCGGCATCCGCCACCAGTCCACCGGCGACGGCATCACGCCGAAGCGCCCGCTGGCGGAGCCGCTGGAGACCGGTACCGTCGGGGCGGGGCACCCCGACGCGCAGGACGGCGCCGAGGGCCCCGGCCCGGGTGGGGGCTAGCCCGTCCGATCGGCCCAGACGACCCAGTTGCCCAGGTAGTGCCCCGACTGGAACGGGGTGCTGGCATCGCACGTGAACAGCCGCAGCCGGGGCGCGCTGCCTCCCGGGCGCCAGATGCTTCGGGCCAGGGCGCTGTGCTCCACGTCGGTCGCTTCCGCCTTGTCCACCGGCTCCGAGCGCACGACCCTGAAGCGCGCCGTCTCGCCCGAGTCGTAGGACACTTCCACCGTGTCCCCCGCGCGCAACAGGTGCAATTCGTAGAAGTGGTCCGGCACCACGCGCCCCGCCCCGTCGAGCTTGCTCACGTGCGCCGCGACGATGGACGGTCCCGGCGCCCCCGGGACGCGCTCCGCCCACCCCGCCTCGGCATACCAGCCGGCGGCCCCATACGGAGGCACCAGCTCCCCGCGGGGATTCGTCCCCGTCGGCACGAGCGGGGCCGAGAACAGCGTCCGGCCCCCCTGGTGGGCCGTCACGCGCACCGGCTTTCCGCGCGGAACGGCCCAACCGCTCCCCCCGCCGGCCGAGGTCCGGCCCGCAGCGGAGCCCACGGTGGCGGACGCCGACGCCGGGGGACGCGGCGCCGTGGCCGAGGGGGCCGCGGACGACGCCGGGGCGGGCACAGACGACGAGGCGAACCGGCCCGTCGGCGTCGGCCGCCCCGGCGGGGACGCCGTCGATCCAGGCGCCGGGGCGGCGGCCTGGGCCGGTGGTGCCGTCAGGACCGGCGGCACGGCGGACGCCTCGGGGCCGCCCCGCGGCGGACCGCCGAGGACGGCACCGGAGGCCCCCAGCAGGAGGCCGGCCGCCACCAGCACCGCCGTCGCCGGTGTGGCGGAGCGCATCGCACCCGCCCGCTAGTCGTCGGCTCCGGAGCGCCGCGTCCTGGCGGTGTTGGCGACCGCCGCGGCCCCGAGCAGCCCGAGCCCGCCCAGCGTCGCCGCGAGTGTCCACGCGGACGAGGCCGTGCTGGACGCCGACGTCAACTCCCCGCCGTCCGTGTGCACGATGCCGGGGACCGGGAAGCCGCCTGTCGTCCCTCCGCCGGTGGGCCCGCCGCCCGGACCCGCGACGCCACCCACGGGCTGCCCGCTCGGCGAGTCCGATGGCGTGGGGTTGGGGGTCGGGTCGGGGCTGGGCGGAACCGGTTGCGTTCCCCCGGCTGGGCTGGGCGATGGAGACGCGGTGGGCGTGGGCGTGGGCTCCTGCGGCTCCTTGGTCTGCGTCGGCGTGGGCGTCGGCGTCGGCTCCTGCGGCTCCTTGGTCTGCGTCGGCGTCGGCGTCGGCGTGGGCGTCGGCGTCGGCTCCTGCGGCTCCTTGGTCTGCGTCGGCGTCGGCGTCGGCGTGGGCTCCTCCGTCTTCGTCGGCGTCGGCGTCGGCGTCGGCGTGGGCTCCTCCGTCTTCGTCGGCGTCGGCGTCGGCGTGGGCTCCTCGCTCTTCGTCGGCGTCGGCTCCGGCTCCTCGCTCTTCGTCGGCGTCACGCTGGCGCTCCCGGACGGTTCCCCGCCCGTCTCCGTCGGTTCCGGGTCCTCCGTCTCCGGGGGCGCGCTCGACGGCGCGGGCCCCTGGCAGAGGATGACGTGGCTGATCTCCTTGTCATTCGACGCGCCGTACGAATTCCCGGCGACGATGTCGCTGGAGTAGACGGTGTTCTCGCCGTCGCCCGAGCCGGCCTTGACCACGACGCCCAACCAGACGTGGCCGGGGCTGGGGGCGCCGATGGTGTAGCTGGTGGCGCCCGGAGCGAAGCCCTCGACCTTGGTGCAGCTGCCGCCGAAATAGGCCTCCCAGTAGGCGGTGCCGTTCGTCTGGTCGCCGGAGTTGTCGGCGGTCACGCCTGTCGGCGGCGAGGCAGGCACGATGGCCTGCAGGGCATAGGCGGTGGAGCCGCCCACCGCGAGTGTGGCCGCGGCCGTCACGGCGGCGGCGGACCAACGGATGTTCGTCATGATGATCCCCAAGTGATTCGGTTGTGTGCCGAACCGCCGCAATCCCCACGATGCGGCGCCCCAAATTCGGCGGGGCGCCCCCCACGGGCGCCTTGCCGGGAAACCTACCAGCGGGTTGGTCCGTTGCAAGGGGCGAAGGACCATGCGCGTCAAGGCCTCACAGCGGGTGGATTATGTTGCACTGCGGCGGGGAATCCGGGAAGCGTCGAGGGCCGTGATGACGGCCTTTTGGCGGTCAGGGGGACCGCGGGGGCGCCACCAGCGCGCACTGGACTGCACTGTGCGCGCGCAGGCGGCGGGTGGAGGGCGCGCTTGGCCGGGCCCGTCTCCCCAGGGGGCCGGACAGCGCGGAGGGACGGCGCCTCAGGCGAAGATGGTCTCCCGCAGGACGCCGTCCAGCTGCTGGATGTCCGTCAGGAACCCGTCGTGGCCGAGGGGCGAGGAAATGTACTGCACGCCCGGCGCGCCGGGCAGGAGGGAAGCGAGCCGCTCGGACTGCTCCGGCCAGTAGAGCCGGTCGCTGTCGACGGCGGCCACCATGAACTCGACGCCCGCGAGCCCCGCCAGGGCCGCCTCGACGCCGCCCCGCCCGCGGCCGACGTCGTGTCCGACGAGTGCGTCGTTCAGGACGAGGTACGCATTGGCGTCGAACCGCCCCACCAGCTTGTCCGCCTGGTGGTCGAGGTAGCTTTCGATCTGGAACCGCCCGCGGTCCCGCGTGGCCGATCCGTACGGGTCCTCCGCGCCCTGCGCCCGGTTGCCGAACCTCAGGTCCAGCTCGGGCTCGGCGCGGTAGGTGATGTGCGCGATGCGCCGGGCCAGGGCCAGGCCAGCGTCCGGGAATCCGCCGTCCGCGTAGTAGTCCCCGCCCCGGAATCCGGGATCGAGGCGGATGGCCGCGGACTGGGCCTGGCCGAACGCGATTTGCTCCGCGCTGGCCGCGGCCGTCGCCGCGATGACCAGGCAGTGCCTGACCCGCTCCGGGTGGCAGGCCGCCCATTCCAGGGCGCGGGCCCCGCCCATGGAACCGCCGAGCACCGCGTGCCAGGCGCCGATCCCAAGCGCGTCGGCGAGCCGCGCCTCGAGGCGCACGGAGTCGCGGATGGTCGTGAAAGGAAAGCGCGAGCCCCACGGGTTCCCGTTCGGGTCCGGGGACGCGGGTCCGGTGGTGCCGTAGCAGCCGCCGAGCATGGCCGGCGCGACCACGAAGAAGCGCTCGGTGTCGACCGTCAGGCCCGGGCCGACGAACCCGTCCCACCAGCCGGGCTCGTCGCCTTCACCGCGGGCGACGTGGGTGTCGCCGGTGAGGGCGTGCAGCAGCAGGACGGCATTGGAGGCGTCCTCGTTCAGCGTGCCCCAGGTCTCGAACCCGATGTCGACGGCGGGCAGCCGGCCCCCCGTCTCGAAGTCGAACGGCCCGGTGTGCAGGCGCCGCAGGACGCCGTCGGGTGCGGTCCCGACGGCGCCCCGCGTCACCTGCGGAGTGTCCACGTTGGTGCTCACCGCACCGCCTGCGCCGAGGCCGTCGGGTGCGCGCCGGCGGACGCGAAACCGGACTCCAGGTCGGCGATGATGTCGTCGATGTGCTCGATCCCGACGGCCAGGCGGACGAGGCCCGGCTTGACGCCGGCGGCGAGCCGCTCCTCCTCGCTGAGCTGGGCGTGCGTCGTGGACGCCGGGTGGATGGCCAGGGAGCGCACGTCGCCGAGGTTGGCGACGTGGGAGTGCAGCGACAGCCCGTCGATGAAGGCCTGCCCGGCGTCCTTGCCCCCGGCGATCTCGAACGCGACGATCGCGCCGATGCCCTTCGGCCCGTACTTGCGGCCGCGCTCGTACCAGGGGCTCGAGGGCAGGCCGGCGAAGGCCACCGACTCGACCTGGGGGTGGGCCTCGAGGAACTCGGCGACACGCTGGGCGTTGGCGGCGTGGCGCTCCACGCGCAGGCTCAGGGTCTCGAGCCCCTGGGCGATCAGGAAGGCGTTGAGGGGCGCGACGGCGGAGCCCAGGTCGCGGAGCAGCTGCACGCGGGCCTTGAGGATGTACGCGAGGTTGGCCCCGAGGATGCCGTTGGCGCCGAGGTCACGGGCGTAGACGAGCCCGTTGTAGGACTCGTCCGGCGTGTTGAACCCGGGGAACCGCTCGGGGTCGGCCGCGAAGTCGAAGTTGCCGGAGTCCACGATGGCCCCCGCGATGGCCGTGCCGTGGCCCCCGAGGTACTTGGTGGCCGAGTGCACGACGATGTCGGCGCCCCATTCGATCGGCCGGACCAGGTACGGGGTGGCGAGCGTGTTGTCCACGATCAGCGGCAGCCCGGCCGCGTGCGCCACGCCGGCCACGCCCTCGATGTCGAGGACGTCCTGGCGGGGGTTGGAGACGACCTCGCCGAACAGGGCCTTCGTGTTCGGGCGGATCGCCGCCCTCCAGCCCTCGAGGTCGTCGGGGTCGGCGACGAACGTCGTCTCGACGCCGAGCTTGGCCAGCGTGTGCTTGAGCAGGTTCTGCGTGCCGCCGTACAGGCTCGGACTGGCCACGATGTGGTCCCCGGCCTGGGCGAGGTTGAGGATCGCGAACGTCGTCGCCGCCTGGCCCGAGGCCAGCAGCAGGGCCCCGATGCCGCCCTCGAGGTCGGCGATGCGGGTCTCGACGGCCTCCTGCGTGGGGTTGCCGATCCGCGTGTAGATCGGCTCCAGCTCCTGCAGGGCGAACCGGGCGGCCGCGCTCTCCGCGCTGGGGAACACGAACGAGGTGGTCTGGTAGATCGGCAGGGCCCGGGCCCCCGTCGCCGGGTCGGGCGCCTGGCCGGCGTGGATCTGGCGGGTCTCGAAGTTCCAGTTCTGGGACATGGTCTCCCCTTCTCGTCGGGGCCGCCTCCACGCCACGCACGCCAGCGGCCTGCGTGCGGGATCGACCCGCGCTTGTCCGTTGCCTTGTGGCAACGGACCTGGTCCTCACCCGGGGCACCCCACCGCGAGTGGAGGGTTGCCGGCCAGCAAACCGGGGTTTGACGCTGGCGCTCATGACCGTCCCCCAAGTCTCCGGCACCCGGGGCCGCCGCGGCAAGCCGCCCCGTCGCAATGTGACGCACCGCCCTCCGGGCCCTACACCGTCGGGTCCGCGATCGCCGCATTGTTGCGCCGGTTAGGCCACCCTAAGTCGAGACGCACTTCACAAGGTGACATCATGAATCCATGAGGTTGGACCATGTTTCTTACGCCTGCGGACCCGACGGACTGACGGCCACGGCCGAGCGGGTCGCCAAGACCCTGGGGCTCGAGTCCGTCAAGGGCGGGGTCCACCCGCGCTTCGGGACCCGGAACGTCATCTTTCCGTTGAAGAACCGCCAGTACCTGGAGGTGGTGGAGGTCCTCGACCACCCGGCCAGCGACAAGGCGCCGTTCGGCCAGGCCGTGCGCGCCCGCTCGGAGATGGGCGGGGGCTGGATGGGCTGGTGCGTCGCCGTGGACGACCTCGCCCCGTTCGAGGAGCGGCTGGGCCGCAAGTCGGTGCCCGGCAACCGCAAGTTCCCCGACGGGCAGGAGCTCACCTGGCAGCAGATCGGCATCAAGGGCCTCATCGCGGACCCGCAGGTGCCCTACATGCTCCGCTGGGACGAGGGCACCGAGGCCCTGCACCCCTCCAACGCCATCCCGGACCCGCAGGGCCGGATCTCGAAGGTGTGCATCGCCGGCTCCCGCGACCGGGTCCGCGAGTGGCTGGGCCAGCCGGACCGCTCCCCCGTCGGCGACGACGTCGAGGTCGAATGGCAGGCACCCAACGGCATCCCGGGCATCCTCTCCGTGACGTTCGAGACCCCCACGGGCCCCATCACGCTGTAGCCCCAGGCCGCGCAGTGCTCGACGGCGGTCCCGCGGTGCGGGGCCGCCGTCGCCGCGTCTAGGCCCCGATGCCGATGGCCGCCCCGAAGAGGGCGTACCCGACGAACCCGGCCGCGTCGAGCAGCGCGTGGGCGACGACCAGGGGCATGACGCGGCCCGTGCGCACGTGGAACCACGCGAACACGACGCCCATCGCGACGTTGCCCAGGAACGGGCCGAAGCCCTGGTAGACGTGGTAGGAGCCGCGCAGCAGCGCGCTCGCCGCGATGAACGCGCCGGTGCCCCACCCGAGCGCGGCCAGCCGGTCGCGCAGGAAGCCGACGACGATGGTCTCCTCGAGGATCCCGTGGCGGACCGCCGAGAGCAGCAGGACGGGAACCGTCCACCAATAGGGGTCCAGTGCCGCGGGCACGATCGCCGTCGTCACACCCGCCGCCCGGCCCGCCGCGTACACGCCGAGCGTGCCCACGCCGATCACGGCGAAGAGCAGCAGCCCCCAGGCCGCGTCCCGGCCCGGCCGGCGCAGGTCGAAGCCCATGGCGCGGAACCCGTTGCGGCCGCCCAGGGCGAACAGCAGGAAGACCAGGGCCACGGGCGCGAGGTCGAACGCGATGTCGAGCAACTGGTACGTCAGGTCGAAGTAGCGGCGGTCGCTCAGCGGCGGGTTCATCGTCGTCGTCTGCCCGCCGAGGGGACCGCGCGTCAGCTTGTCCGCGAGCTCCACGACGGCGTAGGCGGCCGACTGGCCCAGGGACAGCGCGAGGACGATGCCGAGTTCGAGCCACGGGACGCGGCGGCTCCCCGGCAGGGCGGTGCGGGCGTCCGGCTCTGGCTGCATGCTCCGATCCTAGGTGCGGAACAATGGCGCCATGACCCGACCGCCGCTGCCCGCCGAGATCGGCCTCGCCGGACGGCTCCGGCCGGGCCCGGACTGGGCCGGCGGCGTGGTCGAGGAGGGTGGCCGCGAACACATGGTGCTCGTGGCGCGCGGCCAGGCGGTGCTGCGCATGGCGCGGACGCCGGCGGCGGCCGCCGACCTGGCCCGGCGCACGGCCCTGGCGGACGCGCTGGCCCCGCTGCTGTCGGCGCGGGTGCCGCGCTCCCTCTCGCCGGTCTGGAGCGGGGACGACGGCGGGGTCCAGACCGCGGGGGCCTCGGGCACCGTCGGTCCGGACGGTACCCCGGGCGTGCGCGCCGCCGTCGTGCTCGAGTACCTGCCTGGCGCCGCGCACCCGCCGCACCGCGGGGAGGCCGCGACCCTGCGCGCCGTGCTCGCGGACCTGGCCCGCGTCGACACGGCCCCGCTGCGCCACCTGCTGGCGCCCCCGTTCGCCTACCGGGGCCCCTGGACTCCGCTGCGCGAGGCGGAGACGCTCGCGGCCCTGCCGCCCGGGCTGCGCGCGGCGGCGGAAACGGTGTTCGCGCGCCTGCCCGGGTTCGCCGGCGTGCCGCCCGGCCTCGTCCACGGCGACCTGGCGGGCCACAACATGCACTGGGACGCCGGCCGCCTCGTCGGGATCCTGGACTGGGACCTCTCCGCGGCGTGGGACCCGGCGGTGAACGCCGCGCACCTGGCGCTGTGGCACGGCCGCGACCTGCTGCCGCTCATCGCCGCGGACGCCGCGGCCGCACGCCGGGCCCGGGTGTGGATCGGGGCGTTCACCCTGGAGGCCGTGCACGACGCCTCGCGCCGCACGGACGCGCCCCGGCTTGACCGGCTGTTCCGCAAGGCCGGGCCCCGGCTGCTGGACGCCGCTGCGGCGGCCCGCTGATCGGTGGGCCGCATCAGGGGGCCCCGGATTCTCAGCGAAGTCACCCGTTCGGCGCAATGTCACCCGTTGCTACGGGTGACATTGCGCCGAAGGGGTGATGTCGAAGGGCGGTGCCGGTCCCTAGTTGAGGGCGGCCAGCGCGGCGTCGTAGTCCGGCTCGGTGCCGATCTCCGGGACCAGCTGCGAATGCAGCACGGTGCCATCGGAGTCCAGGACGACGACGGCGCGGGCCAGCAGGCCGCGCAGCGGGCCCTCGGCCTGCTCGACGCCGAAGTCCTCGCCGAAGCCGGAGCGGAACGCGGAGGCCGCCGTGACGTTCTCGATGCCCTCGGCGCCGCAGAAGCGGCCCAGCGCGAACGGCAGGTCGGCCGAGGCGCACACGACCGCGGTGTTCTCCAGGCCCGCGGCCAGCTCGTTGAAGCGGCGGACGCTGGCCGCGCACACGCCGGTGTCGACGCTCGGGAAGATGTTCAGGACGACGCGGCGCCCGGACAGGTCGGTGCTGGACACGTCGCCCAGGTCCGTGCCGGTCAGGGTGAACTCGGGGGCGGCGGCGCCGACGGCCGGCAGCTCCCCGGTCGTCTGGATGGGGGTTCCTTTGAATGCGGTGGTTGCCATGTCCCCATTCCTACCACGCGGCCGCGCGAGCACCGGATTGTGACCGCCCGCGGGCCGCGCTGCGGCTACGCGGTCCTGCGGCCGGCCTTGTACACGGAGTGCACCATCGGCATCCCGGGCCGGTAGGCCAGGTGCGCGGCCGAGGGCGCGGCCAGCAGCTGCAGGTCGGCGCGCTTGCCGACCTCGAGCGAGCCCGTCTCCCCCGCGAGGCCCAGCGAGACCGCGGCCGTGTGGGTGGCCGCGCGCAGGGCCTCGGCGATGTTCAGGCGCATCTGGAGCACGGCCGTGGCGACGCAGAACGCCATCGAGGAGGTGTAGCTGGAGCCGGGGTTGCAGTTGGAGGCGATGGCCACCGGGACGCCGGCGTCCAGCAGGTCGCGGGCGGGGGCGAGGGGCTGGCGCGTGGAGAGGTCGCAGGCGGGCAGGACGGTCGCGACGGTCCCGGGGGTGCCGGTGCGGGACGCCCCGTCCCAGCCGGACCACGTCCCGGCCAGCGCCTCGACGTCGCCGGGGGCCAGGTGGTTGACGTGGTCCACGGAGGCGGCGCCGTACTCCGCGGCGAGCCGGACCCCGGGGCCGGGCCCGAGCTGGTTGCCGTGCACGCGCAGGCCCAGGCCGGCGGCGCGGCAGGCGTCCAGGACGCGCCGGGACTGCGCCTCGGTGAAGGCGCCCTCCTCGCAGAACACGTCCGCGAACGCCGCGTGGCCGCGCACGGCCTCCAGCATCCCGCCGCAGACCAGGTCGGTGTACGCGTCGGCGTCCCAGCCGGCGGGCACGACGTGGGCCCCGAGGTAGGTCACGACGTCGACGGCCCCGGCGGCGAGGCGCGCGTGCCGGGCCTCCTCCGCGGTGTCCAGGCCGTAGCCGGTCTTCGTTTCCAGCGTGGTGGTGCCGCCCGCCGCGGCCTCGGCGACGCGCCCGGCGAGCAGCCGGGCGAGCTCGGCGTCCGGGGTGGCGCGCGTGGCGTCGGTGGTGGTGCGGATTCCGCCGGCCGCGTACGGCTGGCCGGCCATGCGGGCCTCGAACTCGCCGCACCGGTCCCCGGCGAAGACGAGGTGGGTGTGGGAGTCGACCCAGCCGGGCAGGGCGGTCAGGCCCTCCGCGTCGACGGCCTCGTCGGCGGCCGGGGCGGCGGCGGCGGGGCCGATCCACGCGATGCGCCCGTCCTCGACGACCAGCGCGGCGTCGGTCAGGACCGTGTCCCCGGCGTCGATGGTGCGCAGCTCGGCGAGGCGGGTGAACAGGGTGGCGGTCATGGCAACTCCGGGTGGTTGGTGGACGGGGCGTGCGGCAGGGCGGTGGATGGGGCGGTGGGCGGCGGGCGGGGCGCGGCCGCGCGCGTGGCGTCCGCACCCCCGGCGGCGAGCAGGCCGCGGGCCTCGGCGGCCACGAGCCCCCCGATGCGGCGGACGCCCGCGGCGTCCAGCCGGTAGCTGGGGGCGACGACGGACAGCGCGGCGACGGTGCGGCCGGCGGCGCCGGCTCCGGTGCGCACGGGCGCGGCGATCGCCGTGACGTCCGGCTCGAGCCCCCGGTCGACGACGACGTAGCCCGCGTCGGGCACCTCCCCGGCGAGGGCCGCGCCGGCGGCGGTGCCCTCCAGCGGGATGGCGCGCCCGACCCAGGACGTGTGCCGGACGGAGTGGGTCCCCTCGGCGACGGCGAGGTAGACGCCGTGGCCGGGCGGCCCGCCGGGCACGCTCAGGTACGCCGACTCCGCGGTCGCGGCGACGAGCCGGTCCAGGGGCCCCCGGGCCAGGGCGACGAGCGAGTCGTGTCCGAGCGCCTGGGCGCCGAGCTGGACCAGGCGGAGCCCCGGGCGCCAGGCGCCGCCGTCGTCCTTGCGCACGAAGCCGCTGGACTCGAGGGTGCGCAAGAGGCGCAGGGCGGTGGACGCCGAGAGCCCGGTCCCGCGGGCCGCCTCGGCGAGGCCGACGCTTCCGGCGTCGCACACGGCGCCGAGCAGCTGCAGCGCGCGGTCCACCGTGCGGGTCGGCGTCTCGGCCACGGGGCCTCCTGGGGTCGGCGGGGCGCCGCGCAGGGCACCCGGGTTTCATCCTTTGAAACCCGGATGCCATCCTATGGGAATGCGCCGCGCGCTGCCACTATCGGGCCGCGACGAACGCGCCGACGCACGCCTCGATGTCCTCCTTGGTGTGGGCGGCGGAGAGCTGGACCCGGATCCGCGCCTGCCCGCGCGGCACGACGGGGTAGCTGAACGCGGTGACGTAGACGCCCTCCGCGAGCATGCGGTCCGCGATCCGCGCCGCCTCCGCGGCGTCGCCGAACATCACCGGCACGATCGCGTGCTCGCCGTCGAGCAGCTCGAACCCCTCCTCGGCCATCCGCCGGCGGAAGTGCGCGGCGTTGGCGAACAGCCGCCCGCGCAGCTCGCCCGACCCGGCCACGAGGTCCAGGGCGGCGAGCGCCGCGGCGACGATGGGCGGGGCCACCGAGTTGGAGAAGAGGTAGGGCCGGGCCCGCTGGCGCAGCACGCCGACGATCTCGGCCCGGCCGGACACGTAGCCGCCCGACGCCCCGCCGAGGGCCTTGCCGAGCGTGCCCGTGTACACGTCCACCCGGTCCGCCACGCCCGCGTGCTCGGGGGTCCCGGCGCCCGTGGGGCCCATGAAGCCCACGGCGTGGGAGTCGTCGACCATCACCAGGGCGCCGAACTCCTCGGCCAGCGCGCAGATCCCCTCCAGCGGGGCGAGGTAGCCGTCCATGGAGAAGACGCCGTCCGTCACGACCACGCTCCGGCGGGGGCCGGCGCCGTCGTTCATTCCGCGGGCCTCCCGGAGGCGCTCCCGCAGGTCGTCGAGGTCCCGGTTCGCGTACCGGAACCGGCGGGCCTTGGACAGCCGGATGCCGTCGATGATCGAGGCGTGGTTCAGGGCGTCGGAGACGATGGCGTCCCGCTCGTCGAACAGGGCCTCGAAGACGCCGCCGTTGGCGTCGAAGCAGCTCGAGAACAGGATCGTGTCCTCGGTGCCGAGGAACCGCGAGAGCCTGGACTCGAGGTCCAGGTGCGCGTCCTGGGTGCCGCAGATGAAGCGCACCGAGGCCATGCCGAAGCCACGCTCGTCCAGGGCCCGCTTGGCCGCGGCGACGAGGTCGGGGTGGTCGGCGAGGCCCAGGTAGTTGTTGGCGCAGAAGTTCAGGACGGGACGGGCCGGGGCGCCGACGGCGCCGGCGGCGATGCGCCGGGACTGGGGCGAGTCGATGTGGCGCTCGCGCTTGAGCAGCCCGGCCTCGGCGATGCCGGCGAGCTCCGCCGCGAGGTCGTCCCTCAGGGTCGTGTACATGTTCGGATTCCTCCTAGAAGACGGTCCAGTCCAGGACGACCTTGCCCCCGTGGCCGGAACGGGCCGCGTCGAACCCGGCCCTCCACTCGGTCGCCGGCAGGCGGTCGGTGACGACGGAGGCGACGCGGCGGCGCAGCACCCCGTCCGTCTCGAGCATGGCGCTCATCGCGTACCAGGTCTCGAACATCTCCCGGCCGTAGATGCCCTGCAGGGTGAGCATGTGGGTGACGACCTTCCCCCAGTCGATGTCGATCCCGCCGGCGGGGAGGCCCAGCAGGGCGATCTTGCCGCCGTGGTTCATGTTCTCGATCATCTCCGGCAGCGCGCCGGCGTGCCCGGACATCTCGAGCCCGACGTCGAACCCCTCCACGAGGCCCAGGTCCCGCTGGGCCTGCGCGATACTCTGCGCGGAGACGTCGATGGCGAGGTCGGCGCCCATGGCGCGGGCCATGGCCAGGCGGGGCGCCGAGACGTCCGTGACGACGATCTTGCGGGCCCCGGCGTGGCGGGCGACGGCGGCGGCCATCAGGCCGATCGGCCCCGCACCGGTGATCAGCACGTCCTCGCCCACCAGCCCGAACGCCAGGGCCGTGTGGACGGCGTTGCCGAACGGGTCGAACAGGGCGCCGAGCTCCGGGGCCACCGCGTCGCCCTGGTGGACCCAGACGTTCGCCTCGGGGATGACCACGTACTCCGCGAACGCCCCGTCCCGCTGGACGCCGACCGAGACCGTGTGGATGCACATCTGGCGGCGCCCGGCCCGGCAGTTGCGGCACATCCCGCACACCACGTGCCCCTCGCCCGAGACCCGGTCCCCGGCCTTCACGTGCGTGGCCAGGTACCCCGTCTCCACGACCTCGCCGTAGAACTCGTGGCCGGGCACGAGCGGCGTGGAGAGCATGGCCGCGGCGGCCCGGTCGTAGGCCTCGATGTGCAGGTCGGTGCCGCAGATGCCGGTGGACAGGACGCGGATCTTCACGTCGTGGGCCCCGGGCACCGGTTCGGGCCGGTCGACCAGCTCGAGCCCCGGGTGCGGCCCCGGCTTGTAGAGGGCTTTCATGCGGCCCAGTCTGCACCGCCGCCCGGCGCGGCAACAGGCCCGGGGCCGGCGGGCGGCCCGCCTACCCCGCCTCGGCGACGCGCCGCAGCGCGTGGACGCCGACGGTGTGGAGCGGCTCGGACGCCCCGTGCAGGGCCAGGACCAGCCCCAGGTGCAGCGCCCAGCCGCGGGCCCTGGACCAGACGGCGGGGTCGTGGCCGACGGCGGGCCGCTCCCCCTCGAGCCCGTCGTGGAACGCCGCGTGGCCGGCGGGCGTGAAGTGCAGCCAGGCCGCGGCCAGGTCGGTGGCCGGGTCCCCGCAGGCCAGGTCCCCGAAGTCGCCGACGGCGGCGAGCGTGCCGTCCGGGGCCACGACGCAGTTGTGCGGGTGCAGGTCGCCGTGGATCCAGAGCCGTGGACCGGGGTGGGCGGGGGCGCCGAGGGCGTCCTCCCACACGCGCCGGAGCACGTCGGCCGGCGGGGCGGCCTCGGCGGCGTGCTCCGCCCGGTGGGCGTCCCACCCGGACAGGCGCTGCCGGAACGCCTCGTCGCGCCCGGCCAGGGGCCCGCCGCGGACGGGGTTGCGTGGCGCGTCGCCCGGCGCGGGGACGTGCAGGGCGCGCAGGAACGCCGCGAGGCGCGGGGCGTAGGCGTCCCGGTCCGCCGGCTCCCTGGTGGCGGCGCTGGCGCCGTCGAACCAGGGGACGACGGACCAGTGGTACGGGTACCCGGCCCCGGGACGGCCCCGCCGGACGGGGACCGGGACGGGCACGGGCAGGCGGGGCGCGAGGAACGGCAGCCAGCGCTGCTCGGCCAGCAGCAGCCGGTGCGCGGCCTCGCGCCGCGGCAGGCGCACGGCGAGCCCGTCGCCGAGGCGGTAGACGGCGTTGTCCCACCCGTTGGCCGCCCGCCCGAGCGGCAGTCCCGCGAGGTCGGGGTGCTGGTCGGCGAGCAGGCGGCGGACCAGGTCCCCGGTGATGTCGACGTCGGCCGCGGGTACCGGGTTCATGCCGGACAGCGTACCGGCGCCGGCCCTAGGAGCCCATGGCTGCGATCTGGATGAGGTTGCCGCAGGTGTCGTCGAGGACCGCGGTCGTGACCGGCCCCATCTCGGTGGGCGGCTGGGTGAAGGCGACGCCGAGCGCGGAGAGCCGCTCGTATTCGGCCTGCACGTCGTCGACCGCGAAGGACGTGAACGGGATGCCGTCCGCGACGAGGGCCTCCTTGAACGGCCCGGCGGCCGGGTGCCCGGACGGCTCCAGGAGGAGCTCCACGCCGTCCGGCTCCTCCGGGGAGACGACCGTGAGCCAGCGGTCCGGCCCCATCGGGACGTCCTCCTTCTTCACGAAGCCGAGCTTCTCGGTGTAGAAGGCCAGGGCCTTGGCCTGGTCGTCGACCAGGACGCTGACGAGGTTGATTCTCATGGTGCTCCTTCGGGTTCGGGCGGCGGGCCCGGCGCCCGAACCCCGGAGGGGCGGGCGGCCGGGCCCGCCGTCGGCGGTGTTCCCGGTGGCGGGGTCAGCCCTGGACGCCGAGCTTCTCCAGGACGATCTCGCGCACGCGGCCGGCGTCGGCCTGGCCGCGCGTGGCCTTCATGACCGGGCCGATCAGGGCGCCGATCGCCTGGACCTTGCCGCCCTTGATCTTCTCGACGACGTCCGGCATGGCGGCCATCGCGTCGTCGATCGCGGCGCCGAGCGCGGAGTCGTCGCTGACGACGGCGAGGCCGCGCTTCTCGACGACCTCCGTGGGCGTCCCCTCCCCGGCGAGCACGTGCTCGAGGACCTGGCGGGCGATCTTGTCGTTGATCTTCTTGCCCTCGATGAGGCCGTTGAGCTCGACGATGGTCGCGGGCTCGACGCCCAGGTCGGCGGGGTCCTTCTCCGCGTTCTTCGCGAGGCGGGAGATCTCGCCCATCCACCACTTGCGGGCCACGGCGGGCGTGGTGCCCGCGGCGATGGTCTCCTCGATCTGGTCCATCAGCCCGGCGTTGACCACGTCGCGGAACTCGGCGTCGGAGTAGCCCCAGTCGGCCTTGAGCCGCTTGCGGCGCTCGGCCGGAGGCTCCGGCAGGCGGGCCCGGAGCTCCTCGATCCACTCGGCGGTGGTGACGACGGGGACGAGGTCCGGCTCCGGGAAGTACCGGTAGTCGTCCGCGTCGGACTTCGGGCGGCCCGACGTCGTGGTCCGCGTGTCCTCGTGCCAGTGCCGGGTCTCCTGCACGACCCGCTCCCCCGCGTCCAGGACGCCGGCGTGGCGCTGGATCTCGAAGCGCACCGCGTGCTCGACGGAGCGCAGCGAGTTCACGTTCTTCGTCTCGGAGCGGATCCCGAAGACCTGGGCGCCCCGCGGCATGAGCGAGACGTTGGCGTCGCAGCGGACGTTGCCGCGCTCCATGCGCGCGTCGGAGACGCCGAGGTTCTTGACGATCTCGCGGATGGCGGCGACGTACGCGCGGGCCAGCTCGGGCGCGCGCTTGCCGGCGCCGACGATCGGCTTGGTGACGATCTCGATCAGCGGCACGCCGGCGCGGTTGTAGTCGACCAGCGAGTAGTCGGCGCCCTGGATGCGGCCGGCGGCCCCGCCCATGTGGGTGAGCTTCCCGGCGTCCTCCTCCATGTGGGCGCGCTCGATCTCGATGCGGAAGACCTCCCCGTCCTCCAGCTCGATGTCCAGCCACCCGTCGTGGGCGATCGGGTCCTCGTACTGGGAGGTCTGGAAGTTCTTCGGGGTGTCCGGGTAGAAGTAGTTCTTCCGGGCGAACCCGCAGCGCTCGGCGATCTGGCAGTTCAGCGCCAGGCCAATCAGGATCGCGGACTCGACGGCGGCCTTGTTCACCACCGGCAGGACGCCGGGAAGGCCCAGGTCCACCGGCGAGACGTTGGTGTTGGGCTCGTCGCCGAACGCGTTCGGCGCGGCGGAGAACATCTTGGTCTTGGTGTTCAGCTCCACGTGGACCTCGAAGCCGAGGACCGGGTCGTAGCGGTCCAGGGCCTCGTCGAAGTCCACCAGGGTCTCGGTCGTGGCGGCCATGGCTAGGCGGCACCTCCCTCGTGTGCGGCGGCCAGCTCGGGCGCCTGGTTGATCAGGGGCGCGCCCCAGGCGTCCTCGAGGAGCTTCTCGAGGGCGGCGCCGACGCGGTAGAGGCGGGCGTCCTCGCGGGCCGGGGCGAGGAACTGGATGCCCACCGGCAGGCCCTCGGAGAGGCCGCCGGGCACGGTGATGCCCGGGATGCCGGCGAGGTTCGCCGGGATGGTGGCCACGTCGTTGAGGTACATCGCCATCGGGTCCTCGAGCTTCTCGCCAAGGCCGAACGCGACGGTCGGGGACGTCGGCGAGACGAGCACGTCCGCCTGCGAGAACGCGGTGTCGAAGTCGCGCTGCACGAGCGTGCGCACCTTCTGGGCGGAGCCGTAGTAGGCGTCGTAGTAGCCCGCGGAGAGCGCGTACGTGCCGAGGATGATGCGCCGCTTGACCTCGTCGCCGAAGCCGGCGGCGCGGGTGGCGCCCATGACGCGCTCGATCGTCAGCGGGGGCTCCGTGGGGAGCACGCGGTTCCCGTAGCGGACGCCGTCGAACTTCGCGAGGTTGGAGGAGACCTCCGAGGGCATGATCAGGTAGTAGGCGCCCAGCGCGTACTGGAAGTTCGGGCAGGAGACCTCGACGACGTCGGCGCCGGCGCCGCGCAGCAGCTCGAGCGCCTCCTCGAACCGGGCCTGGACGCCGGGCTGGTAGCCCTCGCCCTGCAGCTCGCGCACGAGGCCGACGCGCACGCCGGAGAGGTCGCCGGCCGCGCCCTGGCGGGCGGCGTCGACGAGCGCGGGGACCGGGTCGTCCAGCGACGTGGAGTCGCGGGGGTCGTGGCCCCCGATGAGCTCGTGCAGCAGCGCCGAGTCCAGCACGGTGCGGGAGACGGGGCCGATCTGGTCCAGCGAGGAGGCCATGGCGATCGCGCCGTAGCGGGAGACGCCCCCGTACGTGGGCTTCACGCCGACCGTGCCCGTGACGGCGCCGGGCTGGCGGATGGATCCGCCCGTGTCCGTGCCGAGTGCCAGCGGGGCCTCGAAGGAGGCCACCGCCGCGGCGGACCCGCCCCCGGAGCCGCCGGGGATGCGGTCCAGGTCCCACGGGTTGCGGGTGGGGCCGAACGCGGAGTGCTCCGTGGAGGAGCCCATCGCGAACTCGTCGAGGTTCGTCTTGCCGAGCATCGGCAGCTTGGCCGCGCGGATCTTCTCGATCACCGTCGCGTCGTACGGGCTCATCCAGCCCTCGAGCATCTTCGACGCCGCCGTCGTGGGCTGGCCCTTGGTGACGATGAGGTCCTTGATGGCGATCGGGACGCCGGCCAGCGGGTGGAGGGCCTCGGCCTCCGGGCCGCCGGCGGCCCGGATGGCATCGACCTCGGCCGCGACGGCGAGGGCCTCCTCCGCGTTGACGTGGAGGAACGCATTGAGCCCGCGCTCGCCTCCGTCGACCTCGGCGATGCGGTCGAGGTGCGCCTGGACGGCTTCGGTGGAGGTCGTCTCGCCGGCGCGCAGCTTGGCGGCCAGGTCGGCCGCGGAGAGCTTCAGGATCGGGTTCACGGGCTACTCCCCCTCCAGGATCGCGGGGACCTTGAAGCGGCCGTCGGCGGCGTCCGGCGCCATGGCGAGTGCCTCCTCGTTGGTCAGCGTCTCGCCGACGACGTCCTCGCGGAAGACGTTCTTCAGCGGAATCGGGTGGCTGGTGGCGGGGACCTCGGGCCCGGCCGCCTCGCTCACGGTGGCGATGGCGTCGACGATCACGGACAGCTCGCCGGTCATCTTCTCCAGCTCGGCCCCGCTCATCTCGATGTGGGCCAGCCGCGCCAGGTGCGCGACGTCCTCACGGGTGATTGCAGACATGTGTCTCCCGGATCGGGTGTGGTGGTATCGGCCCAAGTCTAATGCGGTGGCGCGCGCCGGGCGGCAGCCGCCGGTCCCCGGCGAACCGGCCGCGTCAGACCCCGTCCAGCCGCTTGACGTAGACGACGAGCCGGATGTCCGTGCCCGGGACGAGCCAGTCCCGGTCGGGCGCGTGCTCGAAGCCCTCCGACGCGTACAGCCGGCGGGGCCCCGACCAGACCTCGCCCGTGGTGAGGCTCACGGCCCGCACGCCGTCGAGGGCGCGGGCCCGGTCGACGACGGCGCGGACCAGGGCCCGGCCGGCCCCGGAGCCCTGGACGGCGGGATCGACGGCGAGCATCCGGAACTCCAGCTCGTCCTCGCGCGCGATGTCGGCGTACTCGCTGCCGTGCCGGACCAGGGTCACGGCCCCGACGACGTCGCCCGCGAACTCGACGACGAGGATCTCGGCGTGCCGGTGCCGCTCGGCGACGCGGGCGATGTGCTCCAGGTACGGCGAGGCGGGGTCGAAGTGCCCCGTCGCGGTGTAGGCGGCGACCGTCAGCCGGGCGATGTCGGCGTGGTCCTCCGGCCGGGCGTGGCGGACGACGACGGCGGCCCTGCCGCGTCCGCTCACGGGTGGGCGGAGTCGTCGGGGAGCCGGTCGAAGCCGAAGCGCCCGGCCGCGGACCAGCCGGGCGTCCGCACCGGGCGCAGCACGGGGACCCCGGCCTCCTCGGCGACGAGCGCGGCGGCCGACCAGTCGTGGACCTGCGTCCCGTACTCCGCGTAGCCGTCCAGGGTCCCGTCGGCCACGAGACACAGGTCCAGGGCCGCCGAACCCAGCCGGCGGATGTTGGCGAACCCGGGCATCAGGTCCTGCAGGGCGCCGACCTGGAACGCCCGGCGGGGCGCGTCGTAGCCGAAGCCGGTGGCCAACAGCGGGCCGTCGGTCTCCGGGTCCGGGCCGGCCAGGCGCACGGGGGCGCCGCCGTCGTCCGCCCGCCACGCGCCGCCACCGGCGGAGGCCCAGTAGGCGCGGCGCAGCGCCGGCGCCTCGACGGCGCCGGCCAGCCACGTCCCGTCCGGGGCCGCGACGGCGACGGACGTGCAGTAGAAGGGGATGCCGCGCACGAAGTTCGTGGTCCCGTCGAGCGGGTCGATCGACCACGTGTAGCCCGTCGGCTCGTCCGGGACCGTGGACCCGTACTCCTCGCCGGTGATGGCGTCCCGGGGCCGGGCGGCGGCAATCGCGTCGCGGACGGCGAGCTCGGCCCGGCGGTCGAAGTCGGTGACCCAGTCGCCGCCGCCGCTCTTCGTGTCGGTGGCGACGCGGCCGGCGGGCCGGGCGGCGAGGACCGCGGCGCCGGCGGTGGCCGCGGCGCGGGCGATGGCGAGCAGGTCGTTCGGGGCGGGGGTGGTCATTCGGTCTCCTGCGCGGGTGCGGTGTCGGGTGCGGTGCCGTCGGGGTCGGGGCCGGCGGCGGGTTCGGCGCCGTCGTCCCCCGCGGGGGCCGCGACGGCGTCGGGGCCCCCGGACAGCAGCGCCTTGAAGCCGTCCTCGTCCAGGACGGGCACGCCGAGGGAGACGGCCTTGTCGTACTTCGAGCCGGCGGAGTCGCCGGCCACGACGTAGTGGGTCTTCTTCGACACCGACCCGGAGGCCTTGCCGCCCCGGGCGATGATGGCCTCCTTGGCCTCGTCGCGGCTGAAGTCCTCGAGGCTGCCGGTGACGACGACGGTCAGGCCCTCGAGGGTCCGGGCGATCGAGGCGTCGCGCTCGTCGGCCAGGCGCACGCCGGCGGCCTGCCAGGCGTCGACGATCTCCCGGTGCCAGTCGATGGAGAACCACTCGATGAGGGCGTCCGCGATCGTGGTGCCGACGCCGTCGACGTCGGCCAGCTTCTCGCGGGCGTCCTCCGCGGACACGGCGGCGCGGATCGCGTCCATGGAGCCGTAGTGCGTGGCCAGCGCGCGGGAGGCGGTGGGGCCGACGTAGCGGATGGACAGCGCGACCAGCGCCCGCCACAGCGGCTGCGCCTTCGCCTTCTCCAGCTCGTTGAACAGCTTCTGGGTGTTCGCGGTCGGCGCGGACGGCTTCTTCGCGGTGCCCTTCGTGTAGAAGTACGGAACGAGCTCGAACACGCCCGTGCCCTCGCCCTTGGTGCGCTTTTCGCGCCACACCTTCACGTCGGCGAGGGCCTCGCGCAGGGAGGGGTCGGGATTGCCGGCGGCGAGGTCGAACACCTGGGCCTCGTTGGTGATGACCCCGGGGCCGGAGGGCCGGACGGTTCCCCCGTGCCCGGCGGGGTCCGGCCCGGGGCCGGTCGTCAGTGCCAGGGCGGCCTCGTCGCCGAGGGCCTCGATGTCGAACCCGCCGCGCGAGGCCAGGTGGGCGACGCGCTCGGTCAGCTGCGCAGGGCAGGTGCGGGCGTTGGGGCAGCGGATGTCCACGTCGCCCTCCTTGGCCGGCTTGAGCTCGGTGCCGCAGGACGGGCAGTGGGTAGGCATGACGAACTCGCGCAGCTCGTCCTCGCGCCCCTCCCGCAGCGGCAGGACCGGCCCCACGATCTCGGGGATGACGTCGCCGGCCTTGCGCAGGATGACGGTGTCGCCGATGAGCACGTTCTTCGCCTTGACGACGTCGGCGTTGTGCAGGGTGGCCATCTCCACGGTGGACCCGGCGACCTTCACCGGCTCCATCACGCCGTACGGGGTGACCCGGCCGGTGCGGCCCACGTTGACGCGGATGTCCAGCAGCCGGGTGTGCACCTCCTCGGGCGGGTACTTGTACGCGGCCGCCCAGCGGGGAACGCGGGACGTGTACCCGAGAGCGCGCTGGATCGCGAAGGAGTCCGCCTTGATGACGATCCCGTCGATCTCGTGCACGAGGCTGTGCCGCTTGTCGCCGTGTTCGCGGACGTAGTCGAGGATGCCGTCCAGGTCCTTGGCGGTGCGGGAATACGGCGAGACGGGCAGGCCCCAGGAGGCCAGGAGGTCGTAGGTCTCCGACTGGGAGCCGGCGGCCAGGTCGCCGCGTTCCCCGATGCCGTGGACGAACATGTCCAGCGGCCGCTTGGCGGTTTGGGCGGGGTCCTTCTGCCGCAGGGACCCGGCGGCCGCGTTGCGCGGGTTCGCGAGCTGGGGCTTGCCCTCGGCGACCAGGGCCTCGTTGAACTCCCGGAAGCGGTCCGAGGGGAAGAAGATCTCGCCGCGGACCTCGACCTCCGCGGGCCACCCCTGCCCGGAGAGCTCCGTGGGGATGGTCTTGATGGTGAGCACGTTGTGGGTGACGTCCTCGCCGGTGGTGCCGTCGCCGCGGGTGGCGGCGCGCACCAGCTTGCCGTCGCGGTAGAGCAGGTTCACGGCCAGGCCGTCGATCTTCACCTCGCACAGCCAGCGCAGGGCCTCCCGGGGGGCCCGCTCGGCGGCGTTCGCCGTCGCGCGCTCGACCCAGGCGGTCAGCTCCTCGACGGAGAACACGTCCTCGAGGGAGTACATGCGGCTGAGGTGGCTCACGGGGGCGAACGCCGCGGAGACCTCCCCACCGACCTCCTGGGTGGGCGAGTCGTTGGAGACGATCTCGGGGTGCAGCTGCTCGAGCTCCTGGAGCCGTTGGAACAACCCGTCGAACTCGGCGTCGGAGACGAGCGGGCTGTCCTCGACGTAGTAGGCGACCCGGTGGCGGCGCACGTCTTCGACGAGCTGCTCGTACTCCTCGCGGACCGCGTCGGACGGGATGGCTTCGGCCGGCGGGTCGACCGGGGACTCGTTTGCGGTGGTCACCGGTCCATCATTGCACCGTCGCGGCGCCGGACCGCAGTCCGGCGGGTCCGGCGGGGCGCCGGCCCTCAGTCCTCCGAGGCGGGCCCGACGTCCAGCAGCGGCAGGTCGGCCGGGGTGACGAGGTGGCTGGTCACGGCGTGCTCGACCAGCCGGGCACGGCGGTTGGTCGCGAGCTTCCCGACGCCGCCGCGCAGGCCGGCCACGCCGGACTTGTCCAGCTTGTCGCAGACGTTGTCCAGCTTGCGGTTGAACTTGGTCAGGGGCCAGCCCAGCCGGGCGGCCGCCTGGCCGGAGGACGGCAGCGAGCTCAGCCCGGTGCCGTCGCGGCGGAGCATCGGCTCGGCGAGCGCGACGACGAGCGCGCGCTGCGACTCCGTCAGCAGGACCGGCCCGATGGTCGTCTCGCCGTCGCCGCCGGCGGCACTCCACTCCTGCCGGAACGCGGGCGCCGTCACGTGGACGCCGAACTCGTAGGTGGTCGGTCCGGCGGTGAACACCACGGTCGTGTCGCTGAACACGAGCGGGATCCTCGCCCCGGGGGCGAGCCACGCCTGCAGGCCGCCGGTGGAGTCGGCGATCGTGGCGGACAGCCGGGAGCCCACGTTGGAGAGCCACCAGATGCCGTCCTGGTCCGACACGGTGAGGAACCGCCGGTGCAGGTACGGGTTGTCGTCGATCTCCAGGTCGCCCTCGCGGCCGATGCCGAACACCTCGCCGGGCGCCACGGGGAACCACTCCCCGCAGAAGTCGATGCTCACGGAATCCATGGGTCCTCCCCCTGTCTCCGCCGGGCCCCCGCCCGGCACACTGCTAGTCGCCGGCACAGTACCTGGCCGGGTCGGACGCGGCCCCGCTGGCGCGCACGGTGTACACCTCGACGCACGTCTGGCCGTCGCCGGCGTCGGGGACCCGGGCCTCGGGCACCTCGACCGTGCGGTACTCGCCGGTCTCGGTGACCGTGACCGGCGCCCAGCGGTAGGTGTCGCCGCGCTGCGGGTCCGGGTTGGTCCACGCCACGAGCACGGCGTCCCCCGCCGCCTTCGCGGTGAAGCCGGTGGGCTGCGGCACGGCCCCCTCCAGCCCGGCCAGCGCGTCCGCCGGGCCCTGCGAGAGGACCGGGCCGGTCGACGGGGTCGCGTCCTCCCGGGGGGCCAGCACCGCGTTGGCGACCACGGCGCCCGCCACCCCCGCGACGGCGAGGACGCCGATGCCGGCGACGAGGACCGCGGGGAACCGCTGGCGCGGGGCGTCCCCGGCGGGGGCCTCCTGCGGGACGGGAGGGACCCAGGCCGGGCCCGTCCCGGTGTCCTCCGCCGGCCGGCGGTGCGGCCTGGCGCCAGGCAGGGCCCCGTCGGCCAGCCGCCCGCGCATCAGGGTCTCGGCGCCGTCGGGTTCGCCGGGCGCGGGGTCGATCGAGACGACCTGCCGGACGCGGGTGGCCTCCCCGTCCTCCTCCGGCGCGTCGGCCGGGCCGGCCGGCGCCTCCCCGAGCACCTCGAACGGCGTCACGGACAGGCCGAGCTCGGCCTGGACCCGCTGCAGGGCGAGCGCCAGCTGTTGGGCGGAGGCGAACCGCGCGCCGGGGTCCTTGGCCATGGCCGTGGCGAGGGTCTGTTCCAGGGGCGGTGGCACGTCCGCGCGGTGCAGCGGCGGCAGGGGCGTGTTGGCGATCCGGTTGACCAGCTCGCGCTGCGAGTTGTCGGCGCCGGGGCGGACGAACGGGGAGCGTCCCGCCAGCAGGGTGTAGAGCGTGGCGCCGAGCGACCACACGTCCATGCGCACCCCGCTGGCGGTCTCCCCGGAGAACGCCTCGGGCGGCGACCAGGGGATGGACAGCCCGGCCTCGTCGTCGAGCGCGTCGGTGGTCCCGGAGATTCCGAAGTCGGTCAGGGCCGGCCGGTTGTAGTCGGTCACGAGGATGTTGGCGGGCTTGATGTCCCGGTGCACGATGCCGGCCCGGTGCGCGGTCTCCACCGCGGAAGCGACCTGGATGCCGACGGACAGGACCTCGTCCGCCCCGAGCCGCGAGCGCCGGTAGCGCACGTCCAGGCTGGGCCGGGAGCAGTACTCCATCGCGAGGTACGAGTGGCCGCCGGCCGTCACGTCCGCCTCGTAGATGGTCACGATGTACGGGTGGGAGGACAGCTGGGCCATCAGGTTGGCCTCGGACTCGAACCGCCGGCGGGCGCCTTCGGTCTTCAGGTCCGAGAGCAGCACCTTGACGGCGACCCGGCGCCGCGGTCGGTCCTGCTCGTACAGGTACACGTTGGAGAACCCCCCGGACCCGAGCAGCGACACGTAGCGGTAGCCGTCGATCTCCGGAGGCGGCGCGGGCGGGCGGCGCATGCTCACGGCAGGCCCTCGAAGCGCAGGGAGACGCCGTCGCCGAGGTCGGCGATGTCGCCGTCGAGCAGCAGCATGGACTCGCCCCGGCCCAGCCGCCGGGGCGCCTGCCCCTGGCGGATGAGCACGGTGCCGTTCGTGGCCTCCAGGTCCACGAGGAGCACGTGCCAGTCCTCGAGCCGGACCTCCAGGTGGGAGCGCGAGATGTCCCCGCTGGGGCTCTTGACCTGCACGACGCGTGGCATCGTGCCGGAGGGCATCCGCGCGACCGAGGGCTGCCGACCGACGACGGCGGAGCGGTCCAGCGCGATCCGTTCGCCGGAGGAGACCACCATGGCCCCCAGGGCCGGCCGCCGGACCTGGACCGTGTCCGGCCCGAGCCCCTGGCCGCAGCGCTGGCACGACGACGCCGTCGGCGGGTTCGCATGCCCCTCCGGGCACGTGCGGGCGAGGACCTGCGGACCCGTCGCCGGAGACGGGGCCGAGGCCGCGGTGCCGGGCACGCCCGGCGCGGGACCGCCGGCCGCCAGGCCGGAGCGCAGGACCGTGGTGCCGTCGTGGTCGCCGGGGGCGCCCGATACGGCGGAGGCGGGAGCCGTGGGGGCGGCCCCGGCCGGCCCCGGCTGCCCCTGGCCCGCGGCGTCGGCGGCCTCGCGTTCGGCGCGCAGCCACGGAACCGAGTCGATCAGTCCCGCCCCCGCGGCGGGCGGCCCTTCCGCGGGCGCGGACTCCGGTCCCTGCGGCCCGTCCGCCGGGGGCGCCGACGCGGGCGCGGGGCGGCGGGGCGTGAGGATGGTGTGCTCGTCCTCGGCCTCCTCCGCCGAGGCCAGGGTCGCCTCCGGGGAATCGCCCGCCGCGCCGCCGATGGTCGCCGCGGAGTCGGCCTCCGCGGCGGAGCCGGCCCCCGCGCCAGGCACGGCCTCCCCGTCGGGCTCCTCCCCCGGGCCGGGGGCGTCCTGCCGGCCGGGAACGTCCCCCGCGTCGGGCGGCGTCCCCGATCCGGCGGCACGCGGGCCCCGGTCCCCGGCGGGCAGCGGGGCGGTCGGACCGTGTCCCGGGACGGGCTCGGTGGTGGTGCCGGCCGCCTCCGCGCCCGGCGTGGCCGGGGCGCCGAGCGGCTCGATCTCCGCCTCCCCGCAGGCGGAGGGCAGGACGGCCTCGAGGCGGCCGAAGCGCACGGCGCCCTCCAGGAGGGGAAGGCGGGCGCCGCCGTCGTCCTCCGCGCCGTCGACGGCGACGGTCACGGACTCCTGGCGCGCCAGCCGGCGCTCGACCCACGTGGTGACGCCGGTCCCGGCGGCGTGCGTGCCAACCTCGCGGCCGTGGGCAGCCAGGGAGACCGGCCCGCGCAGGATGACGTGCAGGTCCTCGTCGAGGGCGAGCAGCGCGAACGGCGGCAGCCCAGTCAGCGCCAGCCCGTGCCCCTGGAGCACGGCGGCGAGCAGCGTCTCGACGGACGGGCCCTCCGCCAACGCCTCCCAGAGCCGTTCGGCATCGGCCGGCCCGGCCTCAGGCGGCAGGAGGACGGCGTGTCCGTTGCGGACCAGGGCCAGCCACGGCCCGGGCGCGTACGTGATGGCGGCCCTCACCGGCCCTCCCCCCGGGGTTGGGTGTCGCCGTCGTCCGCGCGGGGAGCCGTGTCTGCGTGGCCGGCGTCGGGGTGCGCATCGGCGATGTCGACGACGACGACCGTGATGTTGTCACGCCCACCCGCCCGGAGGGCGGCGTCGACGAGCGCGTCGACGGCGGCCTGCGGCCGGGCGTGGGCGCGCAGGAGCTGCTCGAGGTCGGCGTCGAGGACCTCGCCGGTGAGCCCGTCGGAGCAGATCAGCAGGCGGTCCCCGTGCCGCACGGGAAGCATCCAGAAGTCGGCGGCGCTCGCGTCCCCGGTGCCCAGGGCGCGCGTGATCACGTGGCGGCGCGGGTGCCGGATGGCCTCCTCCGCGGTGATCCGCCCCGACTCGACCAGCTCCTGGACCTCGGAGTGGTCGACGGTGACCTGCTCGAGCCCCTCGGGGCCGAGGACGTACGTGCGGGAGTCGCCCACGTTGAAGACGAGCCAGTACGGCGCGTCGCCCTCCCACACGAGGGCGGCCCCGGTCACGGTGGTGCCGGCCCGGGAGCCGGCGGCGTCCCGGATCGCCCGGTCGGCCCGGACCATCAGCTCCTGGAGCCACTCGGCCGTCAACTGGCCCGCGGCCTCCTGCTGCCCCTCGGCCAGGGTCTGGACGCAGAGGCTGGAGGCGACCTCGCCGGCCTCGTGGCCGCCCATCCCGTCGGCGACGGCGAAGAGGTGGTGGTGCGCCACGAACGCGTCCTCGTTCAGCTCGCGGCGCAGCCCGCGGTCGGAGGCGAAGCCGTAGTCGAGGCGGAAGTCGTCGCCGCTCACCGGCGCTCGACCCGGAAGAAGCGGTCCCCGAAGTGCACGGTGTCCCCAAAGACGGCCCGCTGGGCGTGGCCGGCGGCGAGCTCGGCACGCGTCCCGCCGGCGGGCTCGATCGCCGAGCCGTTGGTCGAGTTGCGGTCGGTGACCCAGACGCCGGAGGGGTCGGCGGCCAGGTGCAGGTGGGTCTTGGACACGGAGCGGCCCATGTCGGCGTAGTTGAAGAGCGAGTCGACCCGCTCGCCGTCGCGGGCGGCCGGGTTGCGGCCCACGAGCGCGGCACCCTCGAGGTCGAGGACCTGGCCGTCGTCGAAGACCAGGCGGGCGGCCGCCGGGGACGGGATGGACGGGCGCAGCTGGGTGCTCCCGTGCTCCGCGTCGGGGTCGCCCGGGGCCGCGGCTCGTGCGGGGGCCGCGGTAGGGGAGGTTGCGGGCGCGGCGCCCGGGACCGTGCTGATCGGTCCCCCGCCGGCCGGCGCGAGGGCGGGCCACTCGGTGGCCGTCGCAGGCGCGGTGCCGGGCTGCCCGCCGAAGCCGGTCTGCCCGGCAGCCGCGGCGTCCGGGGCGAACGCCGCGGGGCCGTAGAGGCCGCCGGTCCGGATGGGGTTCCGGCCCTGGCGGATGTCGACGACGAGCGTGTGCGCCGCCTTGTCGTGCCAGCCCTGGCGCTGGTGGTTCCCGTCCCACAGGTTGGAGACGAGGACGACGACCGGGCCTGCCACGGGCACGATGCCCGAGAGCCAGAGGATGAACCGGCGGACGAAGGACTTCCCCCATCCCGGGGCGAACCCGTCCTCGTCGGCCGTGCGCAGGCCGAGGGCGAGGTTGCCCGGGCTGTTGCCGGTGGTCGCCTCCCACGCCAGGACGGCGAGCGCGTAGGCGAGCTGGAACGCCAGGAGCGCGACGGTGGCGCCCACGAGTCCGGCGGGCGCTCCGGGGCCGGCCGGCGGCCCGAAGAGGGAGTCCGCGGCGGCTCCCGTGAACACGAGCGAGGCCAGCACCAGCGGCGCGGCGTCCAGCACGCCGGCCGCGAGCCGCTTCCCAGCGGTCGCGTTGACCAGGTTCATCGTTGGTGCCAACTGCTACTCCTTGTGACTGGCTGCCGGGTCTACTCTACGGAACCGCGGCGCGCCGGGCGTCCCCCGCCGTGCCGCGAGCCGGGCCGTTGCCTCCTGGATGAGGGAGCGCGGCGAATACCTGCCCCGCATCCGCTTCCAGAAGCCGACCGACGAGCTCATTCCGGCCAGCTGCTCGTCGACCAGGTTCCAGTAGTCGGCCACCTGGGCCTCGGTCGGCTCGTCCGTGCCGAAGACGACGGCGTCGGCCCGGTGTGCCAGCTGCACCACGGTGCCCTGCGAGGCCGGGAAGTCGGCGCCGAGGGCGCGGGCGTTCTCGCGCCGCGTGTGGCGGGCGTCCGGCCGGGCGCCGAGGTCCGTGGCGAGGCTGACGACCTCGCTCCAGCCCCCGCTGACCCGCTGGCCGGCCGGCCCGGTCCCGTGCCGCCGGCGCCGCCGGCGGGTCTTCAGCCAGGCGACGAGCAGCAGCGGCAGCAAAAGGAGCCCGACCGGCACGAGGGCCAGGAGGACGGCCGTGATCAGCGGTCCCCAGACCGCCCAGAAGGGGCGGTCCTGCTCGTCGGGGTCCTGGGGGTCCGGTGCCGTCTCCGGGGGCAGCTTGGCCGGGTCCTGCGGTGGTGGCGGCGGCTGGAGCACCTGCGGCTGCGGGACCGACTGGGGCTCCTGCTGCGGCGGAACCGGCTCCTTGTCCTTGTCGGGGGTCGCGTCGAAGGACACCCACCCGACGTTCTCGAACGCGACCTCCACCCACGCGTGCACGTCGCCGCCGGTGATCTCCACCGTGCCGCCGGGGTTGTACTCCTCGGGGTAGAACCCCATGACGACGCGGGCCGGCATGCCCTGCTCCCGCGCCATGAGCGCCAGCGCGGTGGCGTACTGCTCGTCGTCGCCGATCATGTTCTCGGCGTCCAGCAGCGCGGCGATCCGGGCGGCGCCGTGGCCCGAGAGGCTCGGGACCTCGTTCTCCTTGCCGTTGGAGAAGTACCCGGAGGTCTTCAGGACCGTGGCCATGTTCTCCAGCCGTTCGGCCGCCGTCGTCCCGTCGCCGGCGTACTCGGTGGCCTTGCCGGCTACGACCTGCGGCACGTTGCCCGCCTCGGGCAGCTGGGCGTCGGAGAGGCCGAAGCCGGCCAGTTCCCGGTCCGGGATCCGGACGGGGAACGCGACGTCCGCCGTGTAGGTGTCGCCCTGCGCCAGCGGCACCGTGCTCAGTGCGGTCTCGAGGTCGGCGTTGTAGTACAGGGACCGGGACAGCACGTCCTCGCGGGGGCCGCCGAGGTCGACGCCCGCGAGCTTCCCGCCGCCGGGCACCCAGACCCCGGAGTACTCGCCGATGGTGATGCTCAGCGTGCCCGTCGCCCGCCGCGGGTCCTCCCCGGCGGCGCCGGCGATGGAGGTCGTGTCCCCGACCGGCGAGAAGTTCCCGCCCGAGCGCGGGTCGACGTTGTAGACGATCCCGTCGTAGGCCTCGAGCGCGGCGAGGCGCACGCGCTGGCCCTCCGGGAGGCCCCCGACGGTGAACAGGGTCTCGTCCGCCCGGTTCTTGGCGTAGTGGCGGAAGCGCATCAGCGGGCTCGGGTAGTCGTAGAGGTCCACGGGCGGGACGACGGCGTCGCGCAGCACGTGCCGGTCCCCCGCCGTCGTCACCGCCGGCGCCGCGACCGCGGTGAGCCCGCCGGCGACGGCCAGCACCACGGCGCCCAGGCCCAGCCGGCGCAGCCGGGTGCCGCGGGCGGCCGGGGCGGGCAGGGCGGCCGCGGGCGCGGACGCCGCCGCGAGGTCGGCGTGGCGGCGCCACGCGAGCCACACCACCAGCGCCAGCACGAGGGCGACGCCGCGCAGCACGGGCACCGGGGCGTCGGTCGTGCCGAAGCCGATGCCGACGACGAACATCGCGGCCACCGGCAGCACCGACCAGAACGGGTTCGCCAGCCGCCACGCCAGCAGCCCGGCCGCGGCCCCGGCGACGAGCGCGGCCAGGTACGGCACGACGAGCATCCCGCCCTGGGTGCCGACGGGCGGGGCGACCGTCAGCATGTCCTTCCAGGCCAGGACGATGCCGGCCAGGAGCGTGCGCAGCGAATCGAGGGTGGGGACGAACCCGGCGAGGGCCTCGCGCGGCGCGGCCAGCGGCGTGCCGGCCACGAGGTAGACGGCCAGGAGCAGGCCGGCCGTGCGGCCGATCCCCCAGCCCAGCCGGACGGACGCGTACGCCGCACCGAGGCCCAGGGCCGCGCCCCCCAGTCCGGCGGCGAGGTAGTGGCCGTTGCCGCCGAACGCGTGGTGCAGGCCGAGGACGTCCATGGCCAGCCCGGTGAACAGGCATCCGGCGTCGATCGCCGCGCGGGCCGGGGCCGTGCGGGCGGGGGCGCCGGCCCGGGCCGTGCCGGGACGGGCGGCGCTCATGCGGCGGCCTTCCGCAGGACCAGGCCCAGGTCGTTGAGGTCGCCCACCGTGACGACCGTCAGCTCCCCGATCGTGGCGCGCCCGGCGGACAGCCCCTGGCCGCAGCGCAGGGCGAAGGCCCGGACCCCGAACGGCACGTGGATGCTGGCCGCGCGCAGCTGCGTGGCGGTGGTGGCGGAACCGGTGACCAGGAAGAAGACGGAGGCGTTCGGAACGGCGTCGGCGGTGGTGCGGGTCAGCACCGTCGCGTCGGCCCGCTGCGGGCGGCCCTCGATCCGGGTCGCGTCGTCCAGCAGGTTCCGCCCGGTCTCCGTGCGCAGGGGCCCGTCCTGGGTGAGCAGCGCGAGCTTGCGCTGCTCGCGCACGGCCTGCAGCCCGATCGACGCGGCGGAGGAGACGGCCAGCTCGAAGTCGGCCTCCGACGCGTACTCGTGGGTGTTGGTGGACAGCGCGACGGCGAGGTGGGAGCGGCGGGTCTCCTCGAACTGGCGCACCATGAGCTCGCCCGTGCGCGCCGTGGTCTTCCAGTGGATGTGGCGCCGGTCGTCGCCGGCCACGTAGTCGCGCAGGGCGTGGAAGGACACGTCGGAGGAGGACAGGTCGCGGGTCGGCAGGCCCTCGAGGTCGCGGATGAAGCCGGAGCTGGACCCGTCGAGCCCGGCGGTGCGCGGGTGCACGAAGAGCTCCTCGGGCCCGGTCCAGCGGATCTGCCGGCGCAGGAGGGAGAAGGGGTCCTGGCGGACGGAGCGGACCGGCCCGACGACGATCACGGCCCGCCGCTGCGTGGGGATCGTGAACAGGTCCTCGTGCCGTTCCCCCGGGTGCAGGCGGGGCACCTCGAAGCGGGCGACCCCGGAGCCGACGGGCAGTTCCATGGCCGAGTGCGCCAGGGTCTTGCCCGCGGCGTTGGCGACCTCGAGCGCGCCGACGGCGCGGTCGCCGACGGCGACGCGGGTGCGCTGCAGGTCCAGCGCGACCTCGTAGACCGGCCGGCCCAGGACGAAGACGACCGCGATGGCCAGCAGCAGGGTGCCCATCAGCGCGCCCACCTTGGACTCCTGCCACCCGAACGCGGCCCCGAGCAGGGCGAGCCCGAGGACGGCGGCGGCCAGCAGCCGCCCCAGGGGCGAGACGATCCCCAGCACCGGGGCCGCGTACCGGTCCCACCAGCCACGGCCGCGGTCGGCGCCCGGCCGCAGGTAGAGCTCGGCGAGGCGCCCGGCCTCCGCCAGCAGCGGGGCGGGGTGGAGACGGGCCGCGACGGCGCGGCGCCGGGCGGCCGCGGCCCGCCGCACCCCGGCGGCCCGGCGGCGCGGCAGCCGGAGACGGCCGGCGCGGGGCCCGGGGCGGGCCCGCTCGGCGCGCCGGCCGGGGGTCTGGGTCGGAGTGCTCATGGGGGTGCTTTCCTGGACTCGGGTCGGCGCTAGGCCGTGGTGGCGCGGTGCTGCGGGGCCGGCGTCGCGGACAGGACCCGGGACAGGACGCCCTGGGGCGTGGCCCCGGCGAACTCGGCCTCGGGGTCCATGACGAAGCGGTGCGTCCACACGTGGGGCGCGAGGCCCTTCACGTCGTCCGGCAGGACGTAGTTCCGGCCCTCCGCGGCGGCCCAGACCTTGGCGATGCGGACCATCGCCAGGGCGCCGCGCACGGAGACGCCGAGGCGGCTCTCGTCGGCGTCGCGGGTGCCCTCGCACAGGTGGGCGATGTACTCGAGGACCGCCTCGTCGACGTGGGTCGTGCTGGCGAGGTCCGCCATGTCGGCGATCGCCTGGGTGGTGATGACGGCCTGCAGGCCCGCGGAGCGGTCCTTGCGGCTCGCCCCGGAGAGGAGGCTGACCGTCGACGCGCGGTCCGGGTAGCCGATCGAGGTCTTGATGATGAAGCGGTCCAGCTGCGCCTCGGGCAGCCGGTAGGTGCCGGCCTGTTCGATCGGGTTCTGGGTCGCGATGACCATGAAGGGGCGGTCCTGCGCGTAGGTCGTGCCGTCGACGGTGACCCGCCCCTCCTCCATGACCTCGAGCAGCGCGGACTGCGTCTTCGGGGACGCTCGGTTGATCTCGTCCGCGAGGACGATGTTGGCGAAGATCGGCCCGCGGTGGAACTCGAACGCCTGCGTCTTCTGGTCGTAGATCGTGATGCCCGTGACGTCGGAGGGCAGCAGGTCGGGCGTGAACTGGATGCGGGAGTTCGATCCCTGCACCGTGGCGGCCAGGGAACGGGCGAGCATCGTCTTCCCGGTGCCCGGCGCGTCCTCGAGCAGCACGTGCCCCTCGGCGAGCATCGCGGAGAGGACCAGGCGGACCACGTCCTCCTTGCCCAGCACCGCCCGGCCCACGTTGTGCACGAGCTTCTCGAACGTGCCGGCGAACCAGTGCGCCTGTTCCTGCGTCATCGTCATCGTGTTGCGTTCCCCTCTGGTGGTGGTCTGGTGCGGCGCTACTGGGTGGGCCATCGGTACGTCTTGTTCGACCAGACGACCTGCCCGTTCCCGGTGTGCGTGAGCTTCACCGACAGCGGCATCTTGTAGTTGGCGCCGTGCCAGCAGTTCAGGGTGTGGGTCCCGTCGCCGCTGACCGTCGGCCGGTAGCTGTTCCACTTGCCGTAGGCGTCGTAGCAGTCCGCGAGCCAGTTGCCGGACGGCAGGTTCTCGGTCCGCACCTTCACCATGTAGCAGTTGACGGTGCACCCGGGCTCGGAGACCTGCTGGCCCGACAGGATGGTGGCCTTCGGCTGCGGTGGGGCCGGCGGTGGCGGGGCGGAGCCGGCCCGCGCGCTGACGGTCCAGGAGCGGGAACGCGGTGCCTCGTCGCCGTTGTTCAGCCTCGCCTTCGCGGTCACCGTCAGGGTGACCCGCTGGTCGTAGTCGAGCCCGGTCACCTTGCCGGTGGAGCGGTCCAGGTTGCCTGCGCTCACGGACACCGAAAGGTCCGTGCCGCGGCCGTTGTTGTAGTCGGACGCGCTCCGGTTCCAGTGGAACGTCACGGACCTCTCGCCCCGGGCCCCGTCCACGCCGCGCCGACCGCCGCCGTCGCGCGGCGGGCCATAGGCGCTCGTGTTGTTCGAGGCCCCGCTGGCGGGGCCCGCGCCCGCGGCGTTCACGGCGCGGACGCGCCAGGTGTGGGCCTGGCCGTTGGCGGAGGACACGGTTCCGGACGTCCGGTTGCCGAAGTCGCGCCAGGCCCCGCCGTCGACGGAGTACTGGTACGCCGTCACGGGCGATCCGTTCGCGCTGGCGGCGGCGAAGCGCAGCCGGACCTCGTCGTTGTTGCCCGTCGCCGTGGCGGTGGGCCGGCCCGGGGCCAGCGGGCGCCCGTACGGGGTCACGGCCGTGGACTGCGCGCTGGGCTCGGACGCGCCGACCTTGTTGTGCGCGGTGACGGAGAAGCTGTAGCGGCTGGTCGTCTTCAGCCCGGTGACCCGCTGCCGGGTCTCCCCGATGCCGGCGATGTCCTTGAGCTTGGCACCGTCCTGGTAGACGTGCAGCGTGTAGGAGGTGATGGTGGCGCCGTTGTTGTCCGGTGCGTTCCAGGCGACGTCGACGACCCCGCCATCGACAGCGGACTCGACGCGGTTCGCCGTGGGGGCGGACGGGGTGAACGGCTTGCCCGCCGGGACCACCGAGCCGGAGTAGCCGCTCCAGTCGGAGGGCTCGTCGGCCTTGTTGTGCGCCTGCACACGGAACTGGTAGGCGGTCCCGTTCGCGAGTCCGGTCCACGTGTGGCCGGTCCCGGTCAGGCCCGTGACCTGGCTGACGCCGTTCGGCGGCGTCGGCGAGATCTCCAGGGTGTACTCCGTGACGGCGGACCCCCGGCTGGCCGGAGTCGTCCAGTTGACCTCGACCTCCTGGTCGCCGGACACCCCGGTCGGCGGCGCTGGCTGCTCCGGCCGCACGTCGGGGCGCGCGTCGGCCGACTCGGCGGACGGCTCCGACTCGCCGACGGCGTTGGTGGCCGTGACCGTGAAGTTGTAGACCTTGTCGTTCGTCAGGCCGGTGAGCGTGCACGTCGTCGCCGCGCATTGCTGCTCGATGCCGCCGCCGCGCACGGTGTAGTGCTCGATCGCGGCCCCGTTGTCGGCCGGGGCGTCCCAGCGCAGGACGACGGTCCGGTCCCCGGCCGACTCGACGAGCGGGATGCCGGGCGCCTCGGGCCGGCCCTTGACGTGGAGCGTGACCGTCCCCTCGACGTGCCGGTCCGCGTCCTCGGTCGCGTCGCCGATCGTGTATTGCACGTTCATGGTGCCGACGAAGTCGTCCGCGGGGGTGACCGCCAGCTGGTCGCCGCGGATCTCGGCGCTGCCCTGCCCCTGCTGGCCCGTCGTGCCGATGATCTCCAGCGGCCGCTCGCCCGCGTACGGGTTGTGGTCGTTGGCCAGGACGTCGACGACCTCGGTCCGCCCCTGGTGGGCGTCCTCGACGACGTCGTCGACGGCCACGGGCAGCTCGCGGGTTGAGCCCAACACGGTGATGGCGACGGTCGCCTCCACGGGCGGGTGGTGCCCGTCGCTCACCGAGACGGTGGCCGTTCCGGTGGTGCCCTTCGGGGTGTCGGCCGGGGCCTTCGCGGTCAAGGCGCTGCCGTCGAGCGCGACGTCCACGCCGTCGATGCCCGAGCGGACCAGCTCGAACGACAGCTCGTCGTCGGGGTCCGGGTCGGTCGCGGACTGGCGCAGGTCCAGGCGGGCCGCGTCCTCGCCCTGGGCGACCGGCAGTTCGTTGGACTGCAGGGTCGGCGGCTTGTTCTCCTCCGGGCGCGGGAGCACCCTGATGGGGACGGAGAGCATGCTCGCCAGCCCGTCCGGGTCGTCCGGGCCGGTGCCGTCCGTGACCTCGAACGTCAGGGACGCCGGACCGGAGTAGTCCTCGGGGGCCTGAAACTCCAGCCCGGTGGCCGAGGCCACGAGCGGAATCCGGCTCTCGGGGACGGAGGCCACCCTGTCCTCCGTGGTCAGGCGCGGGGTCCGCCCCTCGCGGACCCGCACGAGCTGCGTCAGGTCCAGGCCGAGGGTCTCCCCCGCCGTGACCTCGTGGACCCGGTCGCTGGCCAGGACGGGGCGGGCGCCCCCGCTTCCGGGCACGTGCACGAACGCGGTCGAGGCGAGGCCGTCGCGGTCGGTGACGGTGTAGGCCACCACCCGCGGCCGGGCCTGGACGGCAATGGCGAGCCCGTCCTCCTGGACGCGCACGCCCTCGGGGTCGTCGGGCAGCGCGACGACCAGGTCGTCCGCGTTGCCGTCGGGGTCCTCGTCGTTCTCGAGGATCGGGACCACGACCTCCTCGCGGCCCATCGCCTCCTGGGCGGTGGCGCGGTCGTCGCGGGCGATGGGTGCCAGCAGCTTGGCCTCGGGGTCGGACTCGACGGTCAGCGTCGCGCGCGCGGTTCCGCCGCGCCCGTCCGTGGCGGTGTAGCGGACCGAGACGGAGCCCTTCTCGGGCGGCGACGTGAGCACGATCCGCCCGTCGTCGACGCGGGCCTCGACGGCGTTGGAGGTGCCCAGCCCGTCGACCAGCGCCACCGGGTCGCCGTCGGGGTCGCTGTCGTTGGCCAGGACGTCGACGGCGACCGGCCGCTCCGGGCGGACCGTGATGGAGTCGTTGACCGCCACGGGCGCGTTGTTCTCCTCGTCCAGGGGCGCGATCCCGACCATGACGGAGCCGGTGGCCCGGGCCCCGAGCCGGTCCTCCACGACGTACGAAAACGCGTCGGTGCCCGCCGCGGACTTCGCGGCCGTGTATTCGATGGCCCCGCCGACGATCCGGGCGGTGCCCTTCGCCGGGGCGCTGCCGAGCTGGACGAGGGACACGGAGTCACCGTCCGGGTCGATCCCGTTGAGGGGCACGCCGATGTTCGTGGTCCCGCCGGCCAGCACGCGGCCCACCACGCGCTGCGGGCCGGGCGGGGAGTTCTCGGCGGCGTTGCGGGGCAGGATCCGGAACGTGACCCGCGCGTCGGCCTCCTGGCCGTCCGGGCCCGCCACGGTGTAGACCGCGGAGACCTCCCGCGGCGCTTCGGTCTCCCCGGCGCGGAAGCGCACGGACTCGCCGGAGACCGAGGCGAGCGAGCCCTCGCCCAGCTCACCGGCCTCCTTCAGGCGCGGCAGCAGCGTCAGTTCCCCGCCGTTGGGGTGCGTGTCGTTCTCCAAGACGTCGACCGTGGCGACGTCGCCGGCGCGGACGACGACGTCGTCCGGGTTCGGCCGCGGCGGCTCCAGGCGCGGCGGGGCCGGGACGGGGGTGACGGTGATCTGGCCGGTCGACTCCCCGCTGCCGTTGGAGACGGTGTATTCGACGTTCACCGGCTCGGTCAGTCCCCGCACGTCGGTGACGCGCACGAAGCTGTTGCGCTCCACGGACAGGGAGAACGGCGCGCCGTCGGGCGCCTCGACGCCGGTGAGGACCAGGACCCCGCCGGCGGGGTCGGAGTCGTTGCCGAGCACGTTCACCAGGACGTTGCCCCCGGCCGGCAACAGGGCGGTGTCCCGCACCGCGACCGGGTTGCCGGGGTTGGCCTCGGGCTCCCGGACGTCGATGCGGACCAGGCCCGCGGCGCTGGCCGGGCCGTTCGTCGCGACGTACTTGGCGTAGAAGGTCCCGGGCCGGCTGCCCTGCAGGGACACGGCGCCGGAGTCGCGGTTGGCCTCGAGCCGGAGGCCGTCGACGTCGTCGACGCTGGCCAGGCGCAGCCCGCGCCCCGACGGGTCGTCGTCGTTCTCCAGGGGCGAGAACGTGACGCTCTCCCCCACGTTGGCCACGACGTGGTCGGTCGAGGGGACGGGAGGGACCGCGGAGCGGGCCAGGACGTCGACGACGACGCGGCCCTGCGTCCCGGAGCGCCCGTCCGAGACCTGGACGGTGATGTCCTTGGGTCCCACGGTCTTGCCCGAGTCCTGGTAGGTCAGCGTGCCGTCGGGGGTGACGCGGATGGTGTCCCTGTCCTGCGTGGAGCCGCCGAGCAGCTGCAGGTCGTCGCCGTCGGGGTCCCGCCAGTCCGTGAGCACGTTCCGGCTGACCGAGCCGCCCTGCTCGACGCGCAACGTGGCGGTCCGCTCCTGGCGCGGGGCGTTGTTCTCGGACTCCGGAACGACCCGCACGGTGGCGGTCGCGGTGTCCTCCCCGCCGCGGCCGTCCGAGGCGGTGTAGGTGAAGGTCGCGGTCCCGCTGGCGTCCTCGGGGACGACGATCTGGAACCCGGTGCCGTCGTAGATGCGCTGCAGCGTGCCGATCGAAGGCTGCCTGCCGTCGAGCTCGGCGAGGAGCAGGTCGCCGTCCGGGTCGACGTCGTTGAACAGCACGGGCAGCGGGGTGGTGCGTCCCGCGCGCACCCCGAACGCGTCGTCCTTGGCGACCGGCTTCTTGTTCTCCTTGCCGCGGTTGGGCAGCTCGACGGCGTCCGTGATCTCCTTCGAGTCCTCCTTCTTCTGCTCGCCCTTGCCCTGGGGCGGCTCGAGGTCGCTCCAGTTGTTCACGACCTGCATGCCCTCGTTGACGAGCCAGACGTTGCCGCTGGCCACGTCGTTGAGCACCACGACGTCGCGGTTGGTGCGGAACACGAGGTCGGCCCCCGCGCCGAGCTGCGGGATCGTGGTCGACTGGTCGGCCGCGTCGTCGTCGCAGTCCCGCACGTACGTGCCGCTCCCGGACCAGGCTGCGTACGTGCACCCGGCGACGCGCACGGGGCGAACGGGTTCGCCGGTGGCCTTCAGCGGCCGGTAGGCCGGCTCCCCTCCGTCCAGCGGAACCGACGCGAGCTTGTTGCCGAGGGCGACGACGGCGGCGTCGCCCCCGGGTCCGGGCGCCTGCAGCTGGCCGCCGTCCGGATCGACGACGGCGCTGCGCGTCCCGTCCGAGGTGTACACGTCGCCGGACGCCTCGTCGAAGACGACGGCGGTGTCCCCCACGACGCTCAGCTGCGGCTCGGCGACGCCGGCGAGACCGTCCACGGCGCTCTCCCCGGCCGGCTCGAACCCGCCGTCGGGCAGCGCGCGGAAACTGTGGAACGCGCCCGCCTCCACGTCGACGGCCCAGACCGTGTCGTCCGGGCCGACGGCCGCCAGGACCCCGCCCTCGGCGTCGAGCAGCGGTTCGGTGTCCTGGGCCGCGAACGAACCGAGCCGCTCGACGGGCGTCCCGTAGACGGCCCCGTGCTCCGCGTCGGTCACCGCGACCACGTCCGTGCCGAACGAGAACGAGGAGTTGGCGGGCAGCGCGCTCTCCTCGGTGAAGCGGACGGCGGCGGGGTCGATGGTGTTCAGCGAGGCCTGCTCGAGGTTGCGCACGAAGACGCGCTCGCCCTCCTGGGCGAGGTCGTAGCTCGGCAGCGGGGTCAGGACGCCCCCATCGAGGACGCGGGACTGGTAGTTCAGGTGCCCGACCTTGTTGACCGTCTGGTTGACGACCCAGACGCCGCCGTCGTTCAGGTCGACGTCAGCGGTCTCGTGCCCCGGGTAGAGCACCGCACCGGTGACGGCCAGGGCGGTGACGGTCGCCCCGACACCGATCTTCAATCCGGTGGATTTACCGGTCCCGGGTCCCCACTGGGCCATGTGCTACCTCGTGTTGGTGGTTTCGTGACGTCGATGGCGTGGCACTGGCGAGGCGCCCCAACCCCCGTCACCCGTGAACCGCGACCCAGTGTAGTGGACCGAAGGGTCCGCCTCGATGGGCACAACTCCCCATGCGGCGCGCGTCACGGCCGCCCGCTAGTCGAGCGTCAGGCCCTTGCCCTCGCCCGGCTCGAGCAGGAACGGCTGGATGTCGCCGAAGCCGCGGACGGGCGTGGTCTCGAGGGACGTCAGGACGAAGCGCTTGTCCTCGCCCAGCGTCGAGGCCGTCAGCGCGTCCGTCAGCACGGTGCCGGGGTCCGCGAGGGCGGTCAGCCGCGCCGCCAGGTTGACCGTGGGGCCGTAGATGTCCCCGAGGCGGGACAGGACGCGGCCCCAGACGACGGAGACCCGGGCGTCGGGCAGGAACTCGTCCCGGCTGAGCTCCTGCGACAGGGCCAGGGCGATCTGGGCGCCGGCCTGCGGCGTCTCCGCGTTGAACAGGACCTCGTCGCCGATCGTCTTGACCAGGCGCCCGCCGCCGATCGAGATGATCTCGGCGGCCTTGTTCTCGAAGCGCTGCACGAGCTGCGCCAGGGTCCGCTCGTTCATCTTCCGCGAGAGGCTCGTGTAGGAGACCAGGTCCGCGAACCCGACGGCGCGCGCCAGCGGCAGGGGCGCATCGTCCTCGGCGCCGGTCCGGCCCGCCTGGCTGGAGGCCAGCCCCGACTCGGCGCGCAGCCCGAGCCGCTGGACGGCGGCGTTGAGCTGGCGGCGCCACGAGTAGAGGAGGATCTCCTCCATGGGCTCGATCAGCTCGGGCAGCAGCGTGACGAGCTGGCGGCGGGCCTCGGGGTCGGTCAGGCCCTGGTTCTGGACCATGTCCTCGACGAGCGCCTCGATCTGCCACACGACCATCCGGTCGGTCATCTGGCCGATGGCGCGGGTGATGGAGATGGCGGCCTCCTCGGTGAGGCGGCGCTCGCGGACGTTCTGGACGATCGTCGTGATGGCCTTCAGGTCCACCTCGGTGAACGCGACGTCCTCGTCCCCGACATTGGGGAACCCCAAGGCCCGCCAAAGCTTCTTCGCACTCAGGAGGGAGACGCCCGCCCCGGCGGCGACCTCGCGCCGGCGCAGCGTCCGCTCCGCCCCGAGCAGGCGGCGCTCCAGGTCGCGCGCGGACTCCTTGACGGCCTCGCGCTCGAGGGCCTGCCGGAGGGGCAGGGCGCGGGTGAAGGGGCCGGCGCCGGGTCCGACGCTCGGCAACTCGGAGGTCGGGACGTTGGCGCCGGGCCGGGGAAGGCGCGGCAGGGGGGCAGTGTCCGGCGCCCGCCCGCTGCCCGTGCCTTCACCCATGGTCCGTCCAATCCATCCGTTGCTCCCGATCAATTTCTACACCATCGAACATCACCGTTCTGGGCAACGCCTCAATGGCGTCCAGAACCAGTTCCCGCAGGCGGTGGACCGCGGGGACCGCCTCCAGCCGGGCGTCGCCGTTGGCCGTGGCGAGCACGAGCGTCCCGGACCCGCGCCCCCGGCGGAACACCGGCTGGCGCACGTGCAGCTCCCGCACGATCAGCAGCGGCAGCTCCCACTGGGACCGCGCCCCCAGTCCGCGCCGGACCACGACCCGGCGGTTGGTCAGGAACATCCAGGTCCGGCGCCAGCGCAGGTACGGACCCACCGACCACGCGAGCAGCAGCAGCGCCCCGACGGCGGGAACGGCCATGCGCAGCCACGGGACGGCGTCGGCCACCGGCGCGGGCAGACCGTCGCGGGTCAGCCACCCCATGGCGTACGCGGTGGCCGGGACCACGGCGAACCAGGCCACGGCGGGCCGGGCGAGCGTCCGGGCGTGCCTGCGGGTCTTGACGACGACGTGCTCGCCGTCGGCGAGTTTCAGCCGCATGGTCTCCTTCCGCCGGTGGGCCCGGCCACCAGTCTAGGCGGGCGGCTAGGCGTAGCCCCCGTCGGCCCGCCGCAGGTGGACGACGTCGCCGGCCCGGACCGGGTGCACGGCGCCGTCGTCCGCCCGGACACTGAGGGAGCCGTCCGTCTCGAGCGCCTCCGCCACGCCCTCGACGGAGGCGCCTCCGGGCAGCTCCGCCCGCACCCGCGTGCCCAGGGTGGCCATGCGGGAGGAGGCGCGCTCGAGCAGCCCGCGCCGCGGGTCCCCGCCGTCGTCCACGAAGCCGCGGTACACCTCCGCCAGCCGGCGCAGGTAGGCGGCGAGCAGGCGGGTGTTGTCCGGCTCCCGCACCCCCTCGAGGTGCAGGCTCGTCGCCGTCGCGACGGGCAGGTGCTCCGTGTCCAGCGCGACGTTCACTCCCGTGCCGACGACGACGGCCGGCACCGGCCCGGCCGGGACCAGCTGCGCCAGGACGCCGCAGAGCTTGCGCCCGGACGCGAGGATGTCGTTGGGCCACTTGAGCCGCGCCGGCACGCCCGTCTCCGCCTCGATGGCCTCCGCCATGGCGACCGAGCTGACCACGGAGAGCCAGCCGTACGCGTCGGCCGGCAGCGGGGCGCCGTCCACGTCGGGGCGCAGCAGCACCGAAACGGACACCGACGTGCGCGGCGGCGAGGACCATTCGCGGTCCATCCGCCCGCGGCCGCGGCTCTGGTGGTCCGCGGCGAGGACGCACAGGTCGGGCCACGCGCCGGGGTCGGCGGCCGCGGCCGCGGCGACGTCGTCGTTCGTCGAGCCCGTCGACTCGACGGTCTCGATGCGGGCGTAGGGGCCGGCCGGGGCGGCGAGGGCGGCCCGCAGGGCCGCGCCGTCGAGGGGTTGCGGCACGGCCGCGGTGCTGTTCTCCATGGCCCAAGGCTAGGACGGTGCGGGTGCCCGGGCGCAAGGGTTCCCCGGCGCGCCCTACAGGAAGATGTCCGGGGCCAGCTCCGCCCCGGGGTCCCCGACCCGGTACCGGGACAGGTCGCGCACGCCCTCCTCCGCGAGGACCTCTTCGTCGGTGAGGAACCGGCCGGTGCAGGAGCGCGAGGGCCGCGCGAGCACGGCCACGGCCGCGTCGGCGACGATCTCCGCGGTGCGGCACGCGGGGCGCAGCCCCTCCCCGCCGGGCAGGTTGCGCACGGCCGCGGTGTCGATGATCGTCGCGGGCCAAAGCGAGTTCACGGCGATCCCGTCCGCGCGCAGCTCCTCAGCCAGGCCGAGCGTGGTCAGGCTCATCCCGTACTTCGAGAGCGTGTAGGCCAGGTGGGCGCCGGCCCACCGCGGGTCGAGGTTGAGCGGCGGCGAAAGCGTCAGGACGTGCGGGTTCGGCGCGCGCCGCAGGGCGGGCAGGGCCGTCTTCGTGAGCAGGAACGTCCCGCGGACGTTGATGTCCTGCATCAGGTCGTAGCGCTTCATGTCGACGGCGTCGGTGCCGGAGAGGTCGATGGCCGAGGCGTTGTTGACGACGGCGTCGATCCCGCCGAACCGGTCGACGGCCGCGCCGACTGCGCGCGCGACGTCGCGGTCGCGGCGCACGTCGCCGACGACTGGCAGCGCCTCGCCGCCGGCGTCCCGGATGGCGTCCGCCGCGGTGTGCACGGTGCCCTCGAGGGCCGGATGGGGGGCGTCCGTCTTGGCGAGCAGGACGATCCGGGCGCCGTCCGCCGCGGCCCGGAGGGCGATGGCCAGGCCGATGCCCCGGCTGCCGCCGCTCATGAGGATGGTCCGGCCGGCCAGCGGGGCGGCGGCGTCTGGTGTGGCGTGGGTCATGGCGCCCACGGTACGGCACCCCGGGCTCACTTGTTACCACCGGGTAATAAAATGACGTCGCCGCGCCGGGCCCCGGCCGCGCCGGTCCCGGACCCCCGATCCGGTGCGGCCTTTTTGTATGGTTCCTACAACGGGGGCGCCGGGCAGCCTCACTAGACTGGCCCAGACGGCACGCTGTTTGTGCCATTCCCCCAAACGACCCTGCAGACGGGAGCCCACCGTATGAGCGAGACCGGCACGGCCGACGCCACCGAGGCAATCGACCTGACCACCACGGCAGGCAAGATCGCCGAGTTCCGCCGGCGCCAGGCGCTCTCGCTGCTGCCCTCCGGCCAGGCGGCCGTCGAAAAGCAGCACGCCCGCGGGAAGCACACGGCCCGCGAGCGCATCGACCTGCTGCTGGACGAGGGCTCGTTCGTCGAGTTCGACGCGCTCGCGGTCCACCGCACCAGCGCGTTCGGGATGGACGCCAAGCGCCCGCTCGGCGACGGCGTCGTCTCCGGCTACGGCACCGTCGACGGCCGCACCGTCGCCGTCTACTCGCAGGACTTCAGCGTCTACGGCGGCTCCCTGAGCCAGGTCAACGGCGAGAAGATCGTCAAGGTCCAGGAGTTCGCGCTGCGCAACGGATGCCCGGTCATTGGCATCAACGACGGCGGCGGCGCCCGCATCCAGGAGGGCGTGGCGTCCCTGGCCATGTTCGCGGACATCTTCCGCAACAACGTCCACGCCTCCGGCGTCGTCCCGCAGATCTCGCTGATCATGGGGCCGTGCGCCGGCGGCGCCGCCTACTCCCCCGCGCTGACGGACTTCGTGGTCATGGTGGACAAGACCAGCCACATGTTCATCACCGGCCCGGACGTCATCAAGACGGTCACCGGCGAGGAGGTGGACATGGAGACCCTGGGCGGGGCCCGCCAGCACAACGCGACCACGGGCACGGCCAGCTACCTCGCGTCGGACGAGGAGGACGCGATCGAGTTCGTCAAGGAGCTCCTGGACCACCTGCCGTCCAACAACCTCGCGGAGACGCCGCCGGCCCCGTTCGACGAGGAGCCCGAGCTGCTCGACGCCGACCTCGAGCTGGACACCCTGATCCCGGACTCCGCCAACCAGCCCTACGACATGCGCACCGTGATCGGGCACGTCGTCGACGACGGGGCGTTCCTCGAGCTGCAGGCCCTGTACGCCCCGAACGTGCTCATCGGCTACGGCCGCGTCGAGGGCCGCACCGTCGGCATCGTCGCCAACCAGCCGATGCAGTTCGCCGGAACGCTGGACATCGCGGCCAGCGAGAAGGCGGCCCGGTTCGTCCGCCACTGCGACGCCTTCGGGATCCCGATCCTCACGCTGGTCGACGTGCCGGGCTTCCTGCCCGGCAAGGACCAGGAGTTCCAGGGGATCATCCGCCGCGGCGCGAAGCTGCTCTTCGCGTACGCCGAGGCGACCGTGCCGAAGCTGACGGTCATCACGCGCAAGGCGTACGGCGGCGCGTACATCGTCATGGGCTCCAAGAAGCTCGGGGCGGACCTGAACCTGGCCTGGCCGACGGCGCAGATCGGCGTCATGGGCGCCCAGGGCGCGGTGAACATCCTCTACCGGCGCGACCTGGCGGCCGTGGAGGCGGACGGCGGCGACGTCGAGGCGCGCCGCGCGGCGATCATCGAGGACTACGAGGCCGAACTGCTCAACCCCTACCAGGCGGCGGAACTGGGCTACATCGACGCGGTGATCGCGCCGTCGGAGACCCGGCTGCAGGTGGTCCGCGGGCTGCGCGCCCTGCGCGACAAGCACGCGTCGCTGCCGGCGAAGAAGCACGGCAACATCCCGCTCTAGGAGGCCCCGCATGGACACGACCCCCGCTCCGGCGCCCGCCGGGCCCCCGCTGCTGCGCGTGGAGCGCGGCAACCCGACACCGGAGGAGCTCGCGGCGCTGGCCGCCGTCGTCGCCTGCCTCGGCGCGCCCGCGGAGGAGGAGGCGGCGCCCCAGTCGCGCCAGCAGCTGCTGCGGCGCCAGATCCGGCGCGGCCGCCACCTCGCCGCGGCGCCCGGCGCGTGGCGCAGCGGCCGCTTCTAGTTCTTCAACTCCCGCTTCACATCCGGCTAGGCTGGGTCCATGACCCACGCCACGCCGCCGACCCGCCAGGCCACCGAGATCGACGGCGTCGCCGACGCCCACTTCGCCAGGCTCCTGGACCTCTCCCCCGAGTTCGCCACGACCCTCGGCCTGCCCGGGCGCGAGACGCTCTACTCCGACTACTCCCCCGCGGGCACCGCGGCGCGCGCCGCGGCCTCCCGCGCCACGCTGGGGGCCCTCGAGGGCCTCGAACCCCGGGACGCCACGGACTCCGTCACCCTGGACGCGATGCGCGAGCGGCTCGGGCTCGAGCTGGAGATCGAGGCGACCGGGATCACGGAGCTGAACAACATCGCCTCCGCGCCGCAGGACATCCGCGCCGTGTTCGACCTGATGCCCGCCGAGACGGCGGAGCACTGGGAGCACATCGCCGGCCGTCTCGCGAACGTCCCCGCGGCGCTGGAGGGCTACACGGCCTCGCTGGCCGAGTCCATCGACCGCGGCCTGCCCCCGGCGGCGCGCCAGGTGGGCATCGTGGCCGGGCAGACGGCGGCGTACGCCCGGCCCGACGGGTTCTTCGGCGGCCTCGTCGACCGCGCGGGCCCCTCCGGGCTGCCGGACGCGCTCGCCGCAACGCTGGCGGCGAACGCCCGCGGCGCGGCCGAGGCCTACGGCCGGTTCTCGCGGCACCTCACCGAGTCCGTCCTGCCCCGCGCCGGCGAGCGCGACGCGGTCGGGCGCGACCTCTACGCCCTGATGTCCCGGAGGTTCCTCGGCGCCGCCGTCGACCTCGAGGAGACCTACCAGTGGGGCCTCGACGAGCTCGAGCGCCTCGTCGCCGAACAGCACGCCGTCGCGGACGCGATCCTGCCCGGGGCGGGCCTCGCGGAGGCGAAGGCCGCTCTGGACGCGGACCCGGCGCGGCAGCTCAAGGGGACGGGGGCGCTGCGCGAGTGGATGCAGGAGAAGTCCGACGCCGCCATCGCCGCCCTGGCGGGGACGCACTTCGACATCCCCTCCCCGATGGACCGCCTCGAGTGCCTCATCGCGCCCACCCAGGAGGGCGGGATCTACTACACGGGTCCGTCCGACGACTTCTCGCGCGCCGGGCGCATGTGGTGGTCCGTGCCGGCGGGCGAGGACGAGTTCACGACGTGGGCGGAGACGACGACCGTCTACCACGAGGGGGTGCCGGGCCACCACCTGCAGATCGCCACGGCGACCAACCTGCGCGGGACGCTCAACGACTGGCGCCGCCACGCGTGCTGGGTCTCCGGCCACGGCGAGGGCTGGGCGCTCTACGCCGAGCGCCTCATGCTCGACCTGGGGTTCCTTGCGGACCCGGGCGACCACCTGGGGATGCTGGACATGCAGCGCATGCGCGCCGCGCGGGTGGTGTTCGACATCGGCGTCCACCTCGGCCTGCCCGCCCCGGAGTCCTGCGGCGGCGGGACGTGGACGCCGGACCAGGGCCGGGCCTTCCTGCAGCGGCACCTGGCCATCTCCCCCGGACAGCTCGACTTCGAGTTCAACCGGTACCTGGGCTGGCCCGGCCAGGCCCCCGCGTACAAGGTGGGCCAGCGCCTCTGGGAGGAGATCCGCGACGCCTGCCGCGCGGCCGAGGGTCCCGCGTTCGACCTGCGGGCGTTCCACGGCCGCGCCCTGGCGCTGGGGTCGGTGGGGCTGGACACGCTGCGCCGGGCCCTGCTCCCGGCCGCGGGGTAGAGAGCCGCTGGGTAGAGGGGCCCGGCGGGTTCCCGTCGGCGCGCGAACCACTCCCGCCGCCACCGCGGACCGGCGCTTGAGGTTCGTCACACGACGGCGGGGCGGCGGGGGCGGCCTCCCGCGGATTCCGGGAGCGCGGAGCCCGCCCCCGGGGCGGCGCACCCGGCGGCCGCGTCATATTTCGCAACGGCAGGTTCACTTTGGTATAGGGCCGTCCGTACCGTCGTGGGGTGACATCACTCAGCCCTTCCCCCGCGCGCCCGCGCCGCCTGCCGAAGTGGATGACCTCCTTCGGCCCGCAGATCCTCGCCGCCCTGGTCGTCGGCATCGTCCTCGGCCTCGCCGCCAAGTCCTCCGGGCATACGGCGGACACCCCCACCGCCCTGGGCGAGACGCTCGCCACCATCGGCTCGAGCTACGTCAGCCTCCTGAAGACGGCCGTCATCCCGCTCGTGTTCTTCGCGGTCGTCGCCTCCATCTCGAACCTGTCGAAGGTCGCCAACGCCGCCCGGCTCGCCTGGCAGACGCTGCTCTGGTTCGCGATCACCGCCGCCGTGTCCGTGGCCATCGGCATGGTGCTCGGCACGGTCATGCGGCCCGGGGCCAACACCGGCCAGGCCGCGCCCGAGGAGTACTCCGGCCGCACCGGCGACTGGTGGGCCTTCCTCACGGGGCTCATCCCCACGAACTTCCTGGGCCTCGAGGCGAGCACGAAGCTCGCCGAGACGGGTGAGCCGACGACGTCGCTGTCCTTCAACGTCCTGCAGATCCTGGTCATCGCCATCGCCGTCGGCGTCGCCGCGCTGAAGGTCGGCGAGGCCGCCAAGCCGTTCCTCGCGTTCTCCGCCTCCCTGCTGGCCGTCATCCAGAAGGTCCTGTGGTGGATCATCCGCCTGGCCCCGCTGGGCACCGTGGGCCTGATCGGTAACGCCGTCGCCACCTACGGCTGGGACACGATCGGTTCGCTCGGCAAGTTCGCACTGGCCTTGTACATTGGTCTGGCGCTCGTGCTCTTCGTGCTGTACCCGGTGCTCGTCAAGGCCCACGGGCTGTCCGTGCGCGGCTACTTCTCCGGCGTGTGGCCGGCCGTGCAGCTCGGCTTCGTCTCCCGCTCGTCCATGGGCACGCTGCCCCTGACGCAGCGCGTCACGGAGCGCAACCTCGGGGTGCCCGCCGGCTACGCCTCCTTCGCCGTGCCGCTCGGCTCCACGACGAAGATGGACGGCTGCGCCGCCGTCTACCCGGCCATCGCCGCCCTGTTCGTGGCGCAGTTCTTCGGCATCGAGCTCGGCGTCACGGACTACCTGCTGGTCGCGCTCGTCTCCATCCTCGGCTCGACGGCGACCGCGGGCACGACCGGCGCGACCGTCATGCTCACCCTCACGCTGAGCACGCTCGGCCTGCCGCTGGCCGGCGTGGGCCTGCTCCTGGCCGTCGATCCGATCATCGACATGGGCCGCACGGCCGTGAACGTCGCCGGCCAGGCGCTGGTCCCGACCATCGTGGCCCGCCGCGAGGGGATCCTGGACGAGGACCTCTACAACGCGCCGCGCAACGGCGACCCGTTCGCCCAGGACGAGGCCGGCGAGGCCGGGTCCGCCCCGTCGGACGCCGCGGAGGCCGCCCGCGCCTGACCCCCGCGCCACCGAGAGGCCGCCGCCACCCGGATCCCCGAGGATCCGCGGAGGCGGCGGCCTCTCGCTGTGCCCGCGCCACACCGGAATTGCACGCAGTGCAAACTTGCACGTAGTGTATCTCCCGTGAGCGACACCCCCTCCCCTCCGGCGTCCCCCGCCCCCGCGTCCCGCCGCGACCGCAACAAGGCCGCCACGCGCAGCGCCATCGCCGACGCGGCCCTCGCGCTCCTGCGCTCCGAAGGCCCCGCGGCCGTCACCGCCGAGCGCCTTGCGGAGGCCGCCGGCGTCTCGCGGCGCACGTTCTTCAACTACTTCCCCACCGTCGAATCCGCCCTCAACGAGCCCACCGAGCGGCTCCTGGACCAGGCCCTGGCCCGCCTCGACGAGGTGCCCGCGGAGACCCCCGTGACGGACGCCGCCGTCGAGGTCATGCTCTCCCTCGGCGACCGCCGCGCACTCGGCCGGCTCGCGGACCTGTTCGCGGCCACCCACGGCGCCTCCCCCGCGCCGGCGCTGGAGCGGATCCAGCTCGAGTCCTGGAACCGGTGTGCCGAGCGGCTCGTGGAGACGATCTCCGGCCGCCTCCCCGCGGCCGACCCGCTCCACGTCTCCGTCTTCGCCCACGCGGTCATCGGCGCCGGCCGCGCCACCTTCACCCACTGGGCGCTCGGGCACGCCGGCGACACCTCCGACGCCGCCGTCGCCGACCTCCAACGCCAGCTCGCCGACGCGTTCGCCCAGCTGCGCGACGGCTTCCCCCTCCTCCACACCCAGGCCGCCTCGGCCGAGACGCGAAAGGCCTGACCGTGGCCCGCTTCCTGTACCGGCTCGGCCGGCTCGCCTACCGCCGCCGCTGGGCATTCATCGCCGGCTGGCTCGTGGCCCTGCTCGGCACCGGGCTGGCGGCGGGCGCGTTCATGGGCACGCTCACGAACAGCTTCTCCATCCCCGGCACCGAGACGCAGCGCACCCTGGACCGCGTCCGCGCCGAACTCCCCGAGTTCGCGGGCGGCACCGGCTCGATCGTGTACCAAACGGCGGACGGTGCCGCCTTCACGCCGGGGCAGGAGCGCGCCGTGTCCGCCGCGCTCGAACGGCTGTCCGGCCTCGACTCCGTCAGCTCCGTGACGGATCCGTTCGAGCTCCAGCGACAGCTCGATGCGGCGCCGCGGGAACTGGCCGAGGCGCGGCGGCAGCTTGCCGACGGCCGCCGGGACCTTGCAGAGGGCCGGGAGCGGCTCGAGGACGGGCGCGACCGGCTCGCCGGCGGCCGCGCCGAGCTCTCCGCGGCGGAGCGGAAGCTGGCCTCGGGCCGCGGCGACCTGGCCTCGGGGCGGAGCCAGCTCGAGGCGGCCGAGGGGGAACTGTCCTCCGGGCGCGCCGAACTGGAGGCGGCCCGGGCCCAGGTCGAGGACGGGCAGGCCCGGCTGGCCGCCGGGCGCGCCGACCTCGCGGACGGCCAGGAGCGGTACGACGCCGCCGCGGCGCAGCTGGCCGACGGCGAGCGCCGGCTCGAGGCGGGGCGCACCGAACTGGCGCGCCGCGCCGCCGAGCTCGAACAGGGGCGTGCGGACTACGACGCCGGCGCGGCGCAGCTCGCCTCGGCCCTCGGCGTCGACTCCCTCGACGAAGCCCGGACCGCACTCGACGGTCGCTCCGCCGACCTGGACGCCCTCGAGCAGGCCCATGCCGGCCTCACCGCCGAACGCGACCGCCTCACGGCGGTCCAGGACCCCACGGCGGAGCAGCGCGCGCAGCTCGCCGCCATCGAGGCCGAGCTCGAGGGCCTGGCGGACCGGGCCGGCGTGGCCTCGCCCGACGCGGTTCCCGCCGCCGTCGACTCCGGGCGCGACCAGGTGGCGGCCGGACGGGCCTCCCTGCAGTCGCTGCGGACCGCCGACGCCCGGCTCGACGACGGCGAGGCGCAGCTGGCCGCCGGGCGCGCCACGCTCGGGCAGAAGGCCGCGGAGCTCGAGGCGGGCCGGGCCAAGCTCGCCGGTTCCGCGGAGCAGCTCGAGGCCGGTGCCGCCGAGCTGGAGCGCAACGCGGCCGCCCTGGAGACGGCCGCGGCCCGGGTCGCCCGCGGCGAGGCGGAACTGGACGCCGGCGCGGACAAGATCGCCGCGAACCGCACCCGGATCGAGGCGGGCGAGCGGGAGCTGGCCACCGGCGCGCAGGAGCTCGCCGAAGGCAGGCAGACCCTCGAAGAGAAGGCCGCGCAGCTGCCGGCCGCCGAGCGCCGCCTCGCCGAGGGTGCCCGGGAGCTGGCCGACGGCGAGGAGAAGCTGGAGCTCGGCGAGCGCCAGGCCGCCTCGACGGAAGGCATGCGATTCGTCTCGGCGGACGGTACGACCGCCGCCGCGAACGTCACGTTCACCGGCTCGGCCGACGCCCTGACCCCCGAGCAGCGCGAGCGGATCCAGGCCGTGGCCGGCGGGCCCGGGTCGGACGGGGTGCGCGTGCTCTACTCCAAGGAGATCGTCCAGGACCTGAGCTCGATCTTCGGCATCGCGGAGATCATCGGCCTCGGGGTCGCCGCCGTCGTCCTGCTGGCCATGCTCGGCACGCTCGTGGCGGCGGGGCTGCCGCTGGTCATGGCGGTCCTCGGCGTCGCGGCCGGCGTGGGCGGGACCCTGGCCCTGTCCAGCGTGATCGAGATGGCCTCCATCACCCCGGCCCTGGCCCTCATGCTCGGCCTGGCCGTCGGCATCGACTACTCGCTGTTCATCGTGCACCGGCACCGCGGGCAGCTGCTGGCCGGCATGGACCTGGAGGAGTCGATCGCCCGGGCGACGGGCACGAGCGGCAACGCCGTCGTCTTCGCCGGGCTCACCGTCGTCATCGCCCTCGCCGCCCTCGCGGTCCCGGGCCTGCCGTTCCTGACCGTGCTGGGCCTGTCGGCCGCGTTCACGGTCGCCGTGGCGGTGCTGATCGCGCTCACGCTCACCCCCGCCGTCCTCGGCGTCATCGGGCGGCGCCTCGTCTCGCGGCGGGCCTGGCGGCGGGCCGCCGCGCCGGCGACCGCCCCGCGGCGCGCGCTGCTGGGCCGGTGGGGCGACGCCGCCACCCGCCGGCCGTGGCTGACCGCCCTCGCCTCGATGGCGGCGCTGGCGGTGGTGGCCCTTCCCGCCGGGGACCTGCGCACGGCCCTGCCCGACGGCAGCGCCGAGCCCCCGGGCTCCAGCGCCAAGCAGGCCTACGAACTGGTCAGCGAACGGTTCGGCGAGGGCTACAACGGCCCGCTGCTGGTCCTGGCCGACCTCCCCTCCGGGCTCGACGACCGGTCGGCGGAGCTGGCGACCTACGACGTCGCCGACCGGCTGCGGGCCGAGGACGGCGTCGTGGCCGCGGTGCCGGCCGGCACCAACGCGGCGAACACGGTGGCCGTGCTGCAGGTGGTTCCGGCGTCCGGGCCGGCGAGCGCCGAGACGGAGGCCCTGGTCCACACGCTGCGCGAGTCGAGGGACGCCATCGAGGCGGACACCGGCTCCCGGATCGCCGTCACCGGGCAGGTGGCCGCGCAGGTCGACGTCTCGGAGCGTCTCACGCAGGTGCTGCCCACCTACCTGGCGATCGTCGTCGGGCTGTCGCTGGTGCTGATGCTGCTGGTGTTCCGCTCGATCGTGGTGCCGCTGTTGGCCACGGCGGGGTTCCTGCTGTCCCTGGCCGCGGCGTTCGGGGCGACCGTGGCCGTCTACCAGTGGGGCTGGCTCGGGCCGGTGTTCGACGTCTACACGCCGGGTCCGATCATGAGCTTCCTGCCGATCCTGCTCACGGGCATCCTGTTCGGGCTGGCCATGGACTACCAGGTCTTCCTGGTCTCCGCCATGCGCGAGTCCTTTGCCCACGGCGCGGATGCCCGCGACGCGATCCGGGACGGGTTCCGGCACGCCGCGCCCGTGGTCACCGCGGCCGCCCTGATCATGGCCAGCGTCTTCGCCGGGTTCGTGTTCTCCCACCTGACCATGATCCGGGCGATCGGGTTCTCGCTGGCCGTGGGCGTCCTGGTGGACGCGTTCGTCGTGCGCATGACCCTCACGCCGGCCGCGATGCACCTCCTGGGCCGCCACGCCTGGTACCTGCCCCGCTGGCTGGACCGGCTCCTGCCCGACGTCGACGTCGAGGGCGCCCGGCTGGCCCCCGCGCGGACGGCCCCCGACGGCGGCGCCGGTCGGGGCCCCGGCGGCGGAAGCGGGCCGGAGGACGATGGCGGCAACGGCCCCGGTCGCGGTCCCCGCGACGGGTCCGGGGGCGGCCCCGGCGAGGGTGCCGGAGGGGGCCCGGTCGATGCGAACCGCGGCAACGACTGGTTCTTCGCGGGCCGGGGGCGGGGCGTGCGGCGAGGCGGTCGGCGGCGCACTACGGTGGACGCATGAGCGATTCCCCCGAGACCGACGTCCTGCCGCTGCTCGTCCTGGCCTCGGCCTCTCCCGGCCGGGCGCGCATTCTCACGGACGCCGGGATCGCGTTCGACACGGTCGTGTCCTCCGTGGATGAGGACGCGGCCCTCCGCCGGGCCGAGGATGCGGCCGGCCCGCTGGAGCCCGGCGACGTGGCGCTGTTGCTCGCCCGGGCCAAGGCGGAGGCCGTGGCGTCGCTGCCGGAGGCCGACGGCGCCGTCGTCCTCGGCTGCGACTCGGTCTTCGAGTTCGACGGCGAGGCCCACGGCAAGCCGCACACCCCGGACGTGGCGTCGGCGCGGTGGCGGGCGATGTCCGGGCGCTCGGGGGTCCTCCACACGGGCCACTGGCTCGTGGACAACCGCTCGACGGACCCCGGCGACGGCGGCACGGGCGCGACCATCGGCGCGGTCTCCTCCGCCACGGTGCACTTCGCGGAGGTCGGCGAGGACGAGATCGACGCGTACGTCGCCACCGGCGAGCCGCTTCCCTGCGCGGGCGCGTTCACGATCGACGGACGCGGGTCGGCCTTCATCCGCGGGGTCGAGGGCGATCCGCACACCGTCGTCGGGCTGTCCGTCTCGACCCTGCGCTCGCTGCTGGCCGAACTGGACCTGGCGATCACCGACCTCTGGGCGTAGTCCCGCCCCGCACCCCGACGGCCCACCGGCCCGGCCGGCTCCCCGCCGCACGCACCACCCCGGGCCTCTCCCGGCAAGACCACTCCCGGATGAGCCCTCGGCAGGTGGTGACGGACGCCGCAGCCCGTTGCGGCGCACTGCGGCGTCCGTCACCACCTGCAGGTCCGGCTCACCGCCGTCGAGCCCGCCAGGGCGACACCGGGACCCCGGCCGCGTCAAGGATCCCGCGCAGCACCTCGCGGTCCTTGGCCTCGGTCCAGTCCCACCGCACGACGCCCAATCCGGCCCTGCGGATGCGGTTCTCGCGGTCCTTCTCCGCCATCACGACCTCGCCGAGCGTGCGTCCCGATTCCCTGGCAGCACGCTGGTACTTTCCGCGGCCGTCGAACTCCCCCACGAGCCGGGCCCCTGGCCAGTAGAAATCCGCCCTCGCGAACGGCCCACGTTGGTCGGAAATCCAGTGCTGCAACACCGGGGCGTCGAAACCACAGAGGTGGATGTTCGCCCGGCTCAACGATTCACCGGGCGACTCGGCGTCTGGGGACGAGAACTCGATCACGCGCATGGCGGCCTTGCGCAAGGCCGGACGACGGAAGCGGGAGGCCGCGTCCTCCAGTGCCGGCAGGGGAAGGTTCCCCGGTCCCGGCCGACGGGAGCGATCAACAACCGCCACCGCCGCCCAGAATGGCCACCGGGCCGCGCAGTCCATGACGGTTCCGAGTCTGCTCGTGGCCACGAAGCCTCCCACCTGCTCTGTCTCCGCCAGGTCCAGCACGCGGTGGCGAATGCCGAATCCGAACTCGGGCATCCCCGGCGGCGCCGGTACTCCCGGCGCCAACAACCGCCGCGGGGGCTCGGTCCCGGACCGTCCGCGGTCGGCCACGCCGACCACCGCGTGCGTAGGTGGCGACAGCAAGGGGTAGTTCCACAGGTGCGCAGCCGAGTCGAGGGCAAACACCGCCCCTGGCTGACACCGCGCCACGGCCTCGAGGAAGATCCTGTAGCGCTCCCAGACGTTCGCGCACGCCCATTCCCAGACTGGGAAGTAGGCGCCCCTGAGCAGCCGAACGAGCTCGCCGCGCCGATAGGCCCGCCGGACCGCGGCGTTCTCGGCTGACAGCAGCCGCTCGTCGTGCGTCGTGATCATGCCCTGGCCCATGGGAACAGTCTTCCGCCGGCGTTGCGTTTGGACCGCGCGAATGGCGTGACTGTGGATAACGACGGAGCGCCCGCCCGCGCCGAGCAGCCCCCGCGAGTAACGTCGGCGCCGCAGTCTCTGGCAAACGGCGCAGCGCGTTGCAAGGGGCTGCCGTGTCTGCAGATCCCTGCGGTGCCGCAGCAACGCGCGGGCGCCGAGAGCCAGCGGGCGGGGGCGCACGATCCGCGCAGCCCACCGGAGCGTCGCGTCGTTCCGGAGCCCGCGCTCTTTTTGTAGGGACCCTACAAAATCCGCGCGGGGATTCTCCGGGTGGGCGCGGCCGAGGCGTGGGAACCCCACAAGCGGCGGTAGGCTCCAGTGAGCCTAGCGAAGGAGTGCACCCCGCCATGACCCGACTGACCAAGGTCCTCATCGCCAACCGCGGCGAAATCGCCGTCCGCGTCATCCGTGCGGCCCGCGACGAGGGCATCGCGTCGGTGGCGGTCTATGCCGAGCCGGACCGCGACGCCCTGCACGTGCGCCTCGCGGACGAGGCCTACGCGCTCGGCGGCACGACCGCCGCCGACTCGTACCTCGTGATGGACAAGATCCTCGACGCGGCCGCCCGCTCCGGCGCGGACGCCGTTCACCCCGGCTACGGCTTCCTGTCCGAGAACGCCGAGTTCGCCCAGCGCGTCCTCGACGCCGGGCTGGTCTGGATCGGCCCCGGCCCCGACGCGATCTCCAAGCTCGGCGACAAGGTCCAGGCCCGCCACATCGCGGAGAAGGTCGGCGCGCCCTTGGTGCCCGGCACGAAGAACCCGGTCGCCGACACGTCCGAGGTCCTCGAGTTCGCCGACCGCCACGGCCTGCCGCTCGCGATCAAGGCCGCGTACGGCGGCGGCGGCCGCGGCATCAAGGTCGCCCGCACCCGCGAGGAGATCCCCGAGCTCTACGAGTCCGCCGTGCGCGAGGCCACGGCCGCGTTCGGACGCGGCGAGTGCTTCATCGAGCGCTTCCTGGACGCCCCGCGCCACGTCGAGACGCAGTGCCTGGCGGATGCCCACGGCAACGTCGTCGTCGTCTCCACCCGCGACTGCTCCCTGCAGCGCCGCAACCAGAAGCTCGTCGAGGAGGCCCCGGCGCCGTTCCTGACCGACGAGCAGAACGCCCGCCTGTACGAGGCGTCGAAGGCCATCCTGCGCGAGGCCGGCTACACCGGCGCGGGCACCTGCGAGTTCCTCGTGGGCCAGGACGGCGTCATCTCGTTCCTCGAGGTCAACACGCGCCTGCAGGTCGAGCACCCGGTCTCCGAGGAGGTCACCGGCCTGGACCTGGTCCGCGAGCAGTTCCGCCTGGCCCGCGGCGAGGAGCTCGGCTACGGCGACCCGGAGGTCCGCGGCCACTCCTTCGAGTTCCGCATCAACGGCGAGGACGCCGGCCGCGGGTTCATGCCCGCCCCCGGCACCGTGAGCACCCTGAAGCTGCCGACCGGCCCGGGCGTGCGCGTGGACTCCGGCATCGAGCAGGGCGAGACGGTCTCCGGCAACTTCGACTCGATGATCGCCAAGCTCATCGTCACCGGCGCCACCCGCGGCCAGGCCGCCGAGCGCGCGCGCCGCGCCCTGGCCGAGCTGGAGATCGAGGGCATGCCCACGGTCGTGCCGTTCCACCGCGCCGTGATGGCCGACCCGGCCTTCGTGCCCGCCGACGGCCCGTTCTCGGTGCACACGCGCTGGATCGAGACCGAGTTCGAGAACACCATCGAGCCGTGGTCCCCGGAGGGCGCCGGCGAGGGCGAGGAGGCCGGCGAGCTGCAGCGCGTCACCGTCGAGGTCGGCGGCAAGCGCCTCGAGGTCGTCCTGCCGGCGGGGCTGGCGTCGGGCGCGCCGCGGGCCAACGGCAAGAAGAAGAAGCGCTCCGCCCGCACCGCCTCGGCGTCGGCCGCGTCCGGCGACGGCCTCGCGTCCCCGATGCAGGGAACGATCGTGAAGGTCGCGGTCGCCGACGGCGACACCGTCGCGGAGGGCGACCTCATCGTGGTCCTCGAGGCCATGAAGATGGAGCAGCCGCTGACCGCGCACAAGGCCGGCACCGTCACCGGCCTCACGGCCAAGCCAGGGGACACGGTCTCCGCGGGCGCGGTGTTGGCGACGATCGCCGACTAGCCGGCCGCCGCCCCACGGGCCGCGCGCACCCGCACCACGGCGGGGGCGCGCGGCCCTTTTTGCTGGCCGGCCGACGGGGCCCGTCCCGGCGGAGCGCCGCGGCCCCCTCAGCCACGCCTTAAACGACGACGGCGGCGGCACCGCTGGGGTGCCGCCGCCGCCGTGCGGGAGTCCGCGGGACTACGCCACGTAGTTCTCGTAGTCGGTGTCGCGGGTCTCGCGGGTCAGGAGGAGCGCGACGAACGTCAGCACGGCGGCCGCGGCGAGGTAGACGCCGACGAGCACCGTGTTGCCGCCGCCGGCCTGCCACAGGGCGATGGCCACGAACGAGGCCGGGGCCGCGCCGATCACGGAGGAGAAGTTGTACGCGACGGCGGAACCGGTGTAGCGGACGTTGGCCGGGAACAGCTCGGGCAGGATCGAGGCCATGGGCCCGAACGTCGCGCCCATGAGCGCCATCCCGACGATCAGGCCGACCATGGCCGCGCCCTGGCCCGGGCCCCACATCGTCGTCCACAGGACGCCGTACGCGAAGATCAGCGCGGTGATCCAGATGAGGTAGCGGCGGCGGCCGTACCGCTCGGCCAGCGGGCCGGAGACCACCGTGAACACGCCGAAGAACACGACGCCGATGATCAGCATGGTGAGGAACTCGGGACGGGCGACGCCGAGCCCGGGCACGAAGGCGGCCGCGGAGGCGGCGGACCACGTCTTGCCGGAGGCCTCGGCGGCGGCCTGGGCCTGCTCGACCGTGGCCGGGGCGGTGCCGTACGTCAGCGTGAACGAGGTCATCAGGTAGAACAGCACGTACGTGGCCAGCATGATGAACGTGCCCAGCAGCAGCGGCCGCCAGTGGTGGCGCACGGTCGCCTTGAACGGGGACTTCTGGACCTTCTTCTGCGCCACGACGTTCTGGAAGGACACGGACTCGACGAGCTTCAGGCGGACCCACAGGCCCACGGCCACCATCAGGGCCGAGAGGATGAAGGGGACGCGCCAGCCCCAGGCCATGAACTGCTCGTGGCTCAGGCCCAGCTGCAGGCCGACGAAGAGCAGGTTCGCGACGATGAAGCCCAGCGGGGCGCCCAGCTGCGGGAACGTGCCGTAGATGGCGCGCTTGTTCTTCGGCGCGTTCTCCGTGGCCAGGAGGGCGGCGCCGGACCACTCGCCGCCGAGGGCCAGGCCCTGGGCGAAGCGAAGGATGACGAGCATGAGCGGGGCCAGCACCGTGAAGGCGCCGGCCGCCGGCGGCAGGAAGCCGATCAGGAAGGTCGCGATGCCCATGAGCAGCAGCGAGCCGACGAGCGTGCCCTTGCGGCCGAGCTTGTCGCCGTAGTGGCCGAACAGGATCGACCCGAGCGGGCGGGCGACGAACGCGACGCCGAAGATGGCGAAGGCGGAGAGGATCGCGTTGATGTTGGTGGCGTTCGGGAAGAACAGCGCCGGGAACACCAGCACGGAGGCGGTGGCGTAGGCGTAGAAGTCGTAGAACTCGATCGTGGTGCCGATGAGGCTGGCGAAGATCACGCGGCCGCGCGTGTTCTGCGCCGCGGCGGGAGCCGTGGTCTGGTGCGAGGACACAGGCAAGGTCTTTCTCGGGGGGATCCTGATACAGGCTGACATTAGAGATTACAACTACAGCCCGGATCGCGGACAAAGCGTCCGCATGCTGGACACCCCTTGCCCGGCCTCCCGTCAGAGGTGCGTGTGCAGCCTCCGCGCCGCCTCGGAGATCGAACCGGCCAGCGACGGGTAGACGGTGAACGTCTCCGCGAGGTCGTCCACGTGCATCCGCTTGTGCACGGCCAGTGCGACCGGGAAGATCAGCTCCGAGGCGCGGGGGGCGACGACGACGCCGCCGATCACGGACCCGGACCCCCGGCGGGCGATGATCTTCACGAAGCCCTCGGCCACGTTCATCATCTTGGCGCGGGCGTTCGTCGCCAGGTCCAGCTTGATGATGTCCGCCTGGTACTTGCCCTCCTCGACCTCGCGTTCGCTGACGCCGACGGTCGCGATCTCGGGGCTGGTGAAGATGTTGGAGGAGACCTCCTTGAGCTTCAGCGGGCTCACGGCGTCCCCCAGCCAGTGCGAGACGGCGATGCGGCCCTGCATGGCGGCCACGGACGCGAGCGCGAAGACGCCGGTGCAGTCTCCGGCCGCGTAGACATTGGGCGCCGTGGTGCGCGAGACCCCGTCGACGGCGATGTGGCCTGATTCGGCGAGCTCGACGCCGGCCTCCTCCAGGCCCATGCCGGCCGTGTTCGGGATGCCGCCGACGGCGACGAGGCAGTGGCTGCCCTCGATGGTGCGCCCGTCGGTGAGCGTGACGACGACGCCGTCGCCGGCGCGCTCGACGGACGCGGCGCGGGAACGGGCGACGACGTTGAGGCCGTTGCGCTCGAACGCCTCCTCGAGGACGCGGGCGGCGTCGGCATCCTCGCCGGGCAGGACCCGGTCGCGCGAGGAGACCAGCGTGACGCGGGCCCCGAGCAGGTTGTAGGCGGAGGCGAACTCGGCGCCGGTGACGCCGGAGCCGATGACCACCAAGTGCTCGGGGATCTCCTGCAGGTTGTACACCTGGGTCCAGGTGAAGATCCGCTCCCCGTCGGGGACGGCCGTCGGCAGCTCGCGCGGGTGGGCGCCGGTGGCCACGAGCACGGCGTCGGCCTCCAGCCGCTCGGTGCCGCCGTCGGCCAGCTCGACCTCGACGGTGCGCGGGTCCAGCAGCCGGCCGGCGCCGGCCACAATGCGCACCCCGGAGCGCTCGAGCCCGCCGTGGATGTCCTGCGACTGGTCGCGGGCCAGCCCGAGCAGGCGGGCGTGGACGACGCCGAGGTCGCCGCGCGCGTCCTCGGCCTCGATGTTGACGCCGAACTCGCGCGCCCCGGCGACGCGGCGCATGGCGTCGGCGGTCGCGATCAGCGTCTTGGAGGGCACGACGTCGGTGAGCACGGCCGAGCCGCCCATCCCCTGCCGTTCGACGACGGTGACCCGCGCGCCCAGGTGCGCGGCCACGAAGGCCGCCTCGTATCCGCCGGGGCCCCCGCCGAGGACCACCAGCCGCCGTCCGTTCGAATCGTGTTGGAGCGTCACAGTCGACCATTCAACACGACCGCGGTGCCACTTGCACACCGGACCGGCCTCCCGCCGCCGGGGCCCGGCTCCGGGTAGGTTGGTGGCGTGACCGACGCGCAGACCGACCCGTTCGCCCTGGCCGCCGAGGCGGCCGCCCACATCGCGGCCCGCACCGGCGTGGAGCGCCACGACACGGCCCTGGTCCTCGGCTCCGGCTGGGGCGGCGCGGCCGACCTGGTCGGCGAGACCACCCACACCCTGGAGGCCGCCTCCGTCCCGGGCTTCCGCCCCTCGGCCGTGGCGGGCCACGCCGGGACCCTCCGTTCCGTCCTGGCGCCGGACGGGCGCCGGGTGCTCGTCCTGGCCGCCCGCACGCATTTCTACGAGGGGCACGGCGTCCGCCCGGTCGTCCACGGCGTCCGGACCGCCGCGGCCGCCGGGTGCTCCGCCGTCGTCCTGACCAACGGGTGCGGCGGGCTGGACCCGGCGTGGCGCCCCGGCACGCCCGTGCTCATCTCCGACCACATCAACCTCACGGCGGCCTCGCCGCTCGAGGGCGCGACGTTCGTCGACCTGACCGACCTGTACTCGCCCCGGATCCGCGCCCTCGCCCGCGCGGCGGACCCGGACCTGCCGGAGGGCGTCTACGCGCAGTTTCCCGGCCCCCACTACGAGACGCCCGCGGAGGTGCGCTACGCGAAGGCGATCGGTGCGGACCTGGTCGGGATGTCCACGGCCCTGGAGGCCATCGCGGCCCGGCACGCGGGGCTGGAGGTCTTCGGTATCTCGCTGGTGACCAACGCCGCCGCCGGCACGACGGGCGAGCCGCTGAGCCACGAGGAGGTCCTCGAGGCAGGCCGCGCCGCCGGCCCGCGGATTTCGCGCCTGCTCGCCGAGATCGTCTCCCGCCTCTGACCGGCCCACCGGAGGACCCATGCACCCCACCGACCCCGCCGCGCTGCTCGCGGCCGCCCGCGCGTGGGCGGCCGAGGACCCCGACCCGGCCGCCGCGCGCGGGCTCGCCGTGCTCGCGGAGCGCGCCGCGGCGGGCGACGGCGGCGCCCTGGCGGAGCTGGCCGACCAGTTCGCCGGGCCCCTCGAGTTCGGCACCGCGGGGCTCCGCGCGCCGCTGGGGGCCGGCCCGAACCGGATGAACCGCGCCGTCGTCCGCCGCACGGCCGCGGGGCTCGCCGCCCACCTGCTCGACCTCGCCCACGGCCTCTACACCCCGCGGGCCGCCGTCGGCTACGACGCGCGCCACGGCTCCGCGGACTTCGCCCGGGACACGGCGGCGGTGCTCACGGCGGCCGGGATCGAGACGCTGCTCCTGCCGGGGGCCCTGCCCACGCCCGTGCTCGCGTGGGCCGTGCGGGAGTTCGCGTGCGAGGCCGGCGTCATGGTCACCGCCAGCCACAACCCCTCGGCCGACAACGGCTACAAGGTCTACCTCGGCGGCCGGGCCGTGGACGGTCCGGGCCGGGGCGCCCAGATCGTCGCGCCCATGGACCGGGACATCGCCGCCCGGATCGACCACGCCGCGCCCCTGGCCTCCATCCCGCTCGCGGAGTCCGGCTGGCGCACCCTGCCAGGCCCCGGGGAGCCGGGCGACGTGCGGGCCCGGTACGCGGCCGCCGCGGCGTCGGTCGCGGACCGGCGGCGGTTCCCGGCCCGCGGGCTGCGGATCGTGCACACGTCCCTGCACGGCGTCGGGGGAGAAACGACCGCGCTGGCCCTCGGCCTGGCCGGCTTCGGCGACGTGGTCCCGGTCCCGGAGCAGGCACGTCCCGACCCGGACTTCCCCACCGTGTCCTTCCCGAACCCGGAGGAGCCCGGGGCCATGGACCTCGCGCTCGCGCTGGCCGGGCGGGCGGGCGCCGACGTGGTCCTCGCGAACGATCCCGACGCGGACCGCTGCGCCGTCGCCATCCGCGACGGCGGCCGGTGGCGGGTCCTGAGCGGCGACGAAGCCGGGGCCCTGATCGGCGCCCACCTGGTCCGGCGCGCCGCCGCCGGCGGCGAGGCCCCGGGCGTGTTCGCGAACTCGCTCGTCTCCTCGCGGCTGCTCTCCCGGATCGCCGCGGCCGCGGGCGTGCGGCACGAGGTGACGCTGACCGGCTTCAAGTGGATCTCGCGCGTGCCCGGCCTGTCCTACGGCTACGAGGAGGCCCTGGGCTACTGCGTCGCCCCGGGGCTCGTGCGCGACAAGGACGGCATCACGGCCGCCGTGCTCGTGGCCGAGCTGGCCGCGGACCTGCTGGCCGCCGGAGGCTCGGTCTCCGCCGAGCTCGACCGGCTCGCGTCCGAGCACGGCGTGCACGCCACCGACCAGCTCGCCGTGCGGGTGGCGGCCCTGCCGGAGCGGGACGCCCTGCTGTCCCGCCTGCGCGCGGACCCGCCGGCCCGGCTGGCGGGCTCGCCGGTGGCCGTGGCCGCCGACCTGGCCGCGGGGCACGCCGGGCTGCCCCCGACGGAGGGGCTGCTGTTCGAGGCCGCGGACGGGACGCGCGCGATCGTCCGGCCCAGCGGGACCGAGCCGAAGCTCAAGTGCTACCTCGAGGCCGTGGTCCCCGTCGCCGGGGCGGGCGGCGTGGCCGCCGCGCGCGCCGGGGCCGCCGCCCGGCTCACCGCGGTCCGCGCCGAACTCGCGGGGATCCTCGGCGTGCCCGCCTGAACGGCGCCGCGGCCCTCCCCGTTCCCGACCATCCACCCCCATCCAGGAGGAACCATGACCGAGCAGACCACCGGCGCCGCGGCCCGCGACCTGGCCGGCGTCATCGACCACACGCTGCTGGCCCCCGACGCGTCCCGCGAGGACGTGCTGCGGGTCGCCGCGGAGGCCGTCCGCCACGGCTTCAAGTCGGTGTGCGTCAACCCGCTGTGGGTCGCGACGGTGGCCCGGGAACTGGCGGGGTCGGGCGTGCTCGCCTGCTCCGTCGTCGGCTTCCCGTTCGGGGCGACGACGCCCGAGGCGAAGGCGTTCGAGGCGGCCCGCGCGGTGCGCGACGGGGCCGCGGAGGTGGACATGGTCATCGACATCGCCGCCGCGCGCCGCGGCGACCGGGCCGCGCTCGTCGCCGACATCGCGGCCGTCGCCGCCCCCGTGCACGACGGCGGGGCCCTCCTGAAGGTGATCATCGAAACGGTCCTGCTGGACGACGCGGCGAAGGTCCTCGCGTGCGAGGCGGCCGTCGAGGCCGGCGCCGACTTCGTCAAGACCTCCACCGGGTTCGCCGGGGGCGGCGCGACGGCGGCGGACGTCGCCCTCATGCGGAGCACCGTCGGCCCGGGCGTCGGCGTCAAGGCCTCCGGCGGCGTCCGCACCGCCGCGGACGCCCGTGCGATGCTCGAGGCCGGGGCGTCGCGGCTCGGGGCCAGCGCCTCAGTTGCTATTGTGGGAGGCGAGTCCGCCACGGCGGACAACGGCTACTGACGCCGGGCCGCCCCCGGCGCCCCACCGCACCAAGGAGAGACCACGTGTACACCAGCGACGGCAAGAACAAGGCCTACTCGGGCCAGGGGAACTTCGTCGGGAACTTCATCGCCTTCGCCGTGATGTTCATCCTCTTCGCCGCGGGTGTCTACGTGCTCGGCTTCTGGGAGTTCGAGAACGCGTGGATCCCGGGCATCGCGTGCCTGGTGCTCGCCGGCGTGGCCTTCTTCGTCCCGCAGCAGATCCTGGGCCGCTCGGACAGCCACCGCGAGATCGCCCCGGGCCGCGACGCCCTGCGCTAGGCGCACCCGCCCGTCCCGAGGGGAGCCGCACCGTTTCGGTGCGGCTCTCCTCGCGTTTGCGCTGGTCGGGGCGGGTTCGCCACGCCCACCGGCGACCGTGGCGCAGGCGGCGGGGTGTCGCTAGGGTGGGGAGCGCGGCCCGGGACCGGGCCGCCGAAGACCACAGGAGGAGCGAGATGCGCATTCTGACCTTCCTTGCCGGAGCCGCCGCGGGCTATGTGCTCGGCACCCGGGCCGGCCGCGAGTCGTACGACAAGATGAAGACCGGCGCCCGCGAGCTGTGGGAGAACCCGCGCACGCAGGAGAAGCTGAACGACCTCGGCACGACGATCAAGGAGAAGGCCCCCGGCGTGGGCGCCGCCGTCGGCTCCGCCGCCAGCAACGCAGCCCAGAAGGTGCGCGGCGGCCGCCACGAGGCCGACGGCGAGGGCGGAACGGGTGGGGGGACCGGCTCGGCCCCCGGCGCCGTCTCCGATCCGGCGCGGGACGACTCCCTGGCCGGGAACTGGACCACGGAGGGCGGGGCCACTCCGTCCGGTCCCGCCACCGGCCGCTAGCGCCTGCGGGAACCGGGCGCACGCCGCCCGGCCCCTCCCCCGCAGGCGCGCCGCCCCCGGGCGGTGCGCCTGCGCGTCGGGCCCTCCC